>JAFATG010000156.1 GCA_019244055.1 Acidobacteriaceae bacterium
GTGGAAGGGTGGCGAACTGAAGTTTCATCCAAAGTCAAGCCAAACCATTTCGCCTGGCGATGTCCTCGTTGCCTTGGGTACATCGGCTGAACTCGGCGCGCTAGAAAACTTGGCGGCAACGCATCATACGGGAAGCCTATGATGACGGATCGAGCCGCGCTCGTATACAGGCAACCAGTCGGGTAAAAATTTCGTGCTTTACGTGTTCAACCATGCATCGTCGGATGACAAAACCTATTTCGATTACCATCGGGTCATGCCAATGGCTTCGCAATGATTTCAGCAGACTCGGCTGTTCCTTGGAAAGCATACCGCAAATGACGAACTTAGGGTTACTTACTCTTTTGTCGGGTTCGCACGATCCACATTCCCGCCGTTCCAAGCGCGATGGCTCCGGCGAGAATGCCGACCGGCATTGAGGGCGTCCTCTCACTGTCCGTATAGTGTTCCTCAGGCAGTTCACTCATCGGACCGCGAGGCCCCTCGTGCAGAGCCATCTGAAGCACCTGAGCGAGATGAAGAGCATGCCGGTCCGTCTGCTGCCGGATCTGTTCTCGGCAGCTAAATCCGTCGGCGATGATCAACGTGCCCTTAGAAGCCGTGCGAATTGCAGGTAAGAGAACCCGCTCGCCACATTTGATTCCCACCTCGTAATGGTCGCGCTCGTAGCCGAACGCACCAGCCATGCCACAACAGCCGGAGTCGAGGATCTGATAGTCAAGGCCGGTTTTCCGAAGTACATTTTCTTCGGCTCCGAACTGGAGAGTGCTCTTGTGATGGCAATGTCCATGAACAACGGCTTGGCGCTTCAGCTGCGGTATTTGATAGTCCCCAGCTTTTTGCTCTAGGAACTCGCTAAGCAGAAACGTCTGTTGCTGTAAGCGCTTGGCGTCCTCGTTTCCATGAATTAGGTTTGTCATCTCATCGCGAAAAACCGTCACGCAGCTTGGCTCCAGCCCAATAACGGGAATGCCCTGCTGAATGGCCGGCCTGAGGCTTGTGAGGATCTCCCGAAGCAATTTCTCAGCCAAATCCAGCATCCCGTAGTCATAAAGCGGGCGTCCACAACAGAGACTCTCCCGTGGGACGCACACCTGATATCCGGCATCCTCGAGAACTTCTACAGCCGCTCGCGCGACACTCGGCGTGAAGTGATTGTTGAAGGTATCGGCCCACAAAATCACCTTGGGCTTATGTTCATTGTGTCGAACGCGGGCAGCGAACCACTGCTTAAACGTGCGCGGCGCAAAAGGAGGAATCTGACGTTTCTGCGAATAACCTGCCGCTAATTTGGCCAGATTGCTGAGTCCCGACGTCTGGGTGAAGAAATTTGCTGTAGCCGGCATCCAGGACGCGACGCGCGCCCAACGATGAATCAAGCCAGATGCGTACGCGCTGCGCGGCCTTAATCTGCCATCGTAGTAATGCGAAAGAAACTCGGACTTGTAAGTGGCTATATCCACATTGACTGGGCACTCGCCCTTGCATCCCTTACAGGACAAGCACAAGTCGAGAGCTTCTTTTACGTGTTCGTCGCGCCAGCCATCGCTCAGCGGATTACCTTGTAGCATCTCGAACAGCAAACGGGCCCGGCCGCGAGTCGAATGCATCTCCTCGTGCGTGACCATGTAACTGGGGCACATTGTGCCGTTCTCTTCGCGCCGGCACTTGCCCACTCCGACGCAGCGTAACGTGGCATTTGAAAAACTGAACCGATCTGCTTCGTAATGGAAATGCGTTTTCGGCTGAGGTGGGTCGTAGTTCGTGCCTAACTTCAGGTTTTCGGTGATCGAGTAAGCATCGATTGCTTTGCCGGGATTCATCTTCCCGTCGGGATCCCAAATCGCCTTGAACTCACGAAAAGCTTCGACTATCTCATCGCCAAATAACTTTGGCAGGAATTGCGCTCGCGCTTGCCCGTCGCCGTGCTCTCCCGAGAAAGAGCCGCCGTATTTCACGACCAGTGTGGTCGCTTCGTCCATAAAAGACCTGAACCTATCGAGACCAGTCTGGGTGGTTAATTCGAACGGAACCCGAATATGCAGGCAGCCTTGACCAAAATGTCCAAAAATCGAAGGCTGCCAACCGTATTTCCCGAAGAGCGCGTCCAGATCGCGGAGATAGGAACCCACGCGGTCAGGAGGTACGGCGGAGTCTTCCCATCCTGCCCAGGCTGGCTCCTTGCCGGGTACAAACGAGGAGCCGCCCAGCGCCGACTCGCGAATCTCCCATATCTGATGTTCACGCGGCTTATCGTCGTACAGCTGCATCGTGGGGGCATTTTTCTGGTTCTTTAGATGCTCCATTAGGGAGTGCGCACGATCGTCGACTTCCTGTTTAGTTTCGCCGCCGAATTCGAGGATCAGCCAGCCTTTGCCTTGGGGCATCAGCTTGATCTCATTCAGGTGCAGTCCCTTCCGTTTGTAGTCTTCAAGAAGCCTATCGTTGAACCCTTCACAAGCGATCGGGTTGTATCGCAACACCTCGGGAATGTGATCACCAGCTTGATAGACATCGGGATAACCGAGCACCAGGAGATTGCGGACGGGCGGATCAGCTACTAAATTGCCCACGATCTCCAGGACAGTTACACAAGTGCTCTCCGTGCCGACGAGAGCTCGTGCAACATTAAACCCGTTCTCGGGTAGTAATTCGTTGAGGGGATAACCCGACACAAGCCGCGGAATCTTGGGGAACCGCGCCCGAATTTGATCGGCGTATCGGTCTCGCAAGGATTTTAGTTTTCGGTAGATCTCTCCTTTGCGTCCGCCTTCGCGAATAAATCGTTCCAGGTCATCGTCGCTGGTGCGACCAACCCACATACGGAGCCCATCGTACGTGAGGACCTCCAAACTCTCAACGTTCTCCGTTGTCTTGCCCGCCATTTGAGCGTGCATGCCGCAGGAGTTATTGCCGACCATGCCACCTAGCGTGCAATGGTTGTGAGTGGCCGGATCAGGGCCAAAGATCAGGCTATATTTTTCGGTCGCTCGTCGGAAGTCGTCCAGCACACAGCCGGGTTCAACACGCCCGAGCTTCTTATCGGGATCGACCTGTAGCACATGCCGCATGTACTTGGACATGTCTATAACAACGGCAACATTGCAGCATTGGCCGGCAAGGCTGGTGCCCCCACCCCGGTTTAGTACAGGTACTCTGTAACGGCTGCATGCGGCAACTGCTCGAACGACGTCCTCTTTATCACGCGGGATTACCACGCCAATTGGAATTTGCCGATAATTCGAGGCATCCGTTGAATAAAGGGCTCGGCTACCTGGGTCGAATCGAACTTCACCACGAACTTGGGATTTCAACTCGGTTTCGAGTGCAGCCGCGTCCACTGGAAGGCCAATTTCCGTCGGGGTCATCTCGCGCGGATATGTCCCGCCATCGCGTTTGAATTCGTGATTTCTCGAAATTTTAATCAGCATGGATGACTCCTGCCTGCGATTCCCCTCGCCCAGCCGCGTTCAATGCGACATTGCGTTGCTTGTCGGATCACGGACTATGTTGTAGTCGTCGTGATCAATTGTGAGCTCTGATCGGCCTATTAGCCAATTGCTCGATGTCGCTCTGGTCTGTTTTGCGAGCCAGAATCCCTGCACATTTTCGTACTCGCGCAGGATGAATGGCCGACCCGTCCAGAAAGATACGCTCGCTGCGGTTTTTCCTTCGATTCGAACGAGCGAACAATCTTTTTTCAGGACCCAGGCGCGACCGACGAGTAGATACTTCGTTTTCCGCTTTGGTGCCAGTTCAAGAACGTAACAAGGCTGCTTGTTGATCACTGCTTCACCAACCAGCCGCATCTTGTAGTTTTCTGAGACGACCAAGCTTTCGTTTTTGCCGCGCCGACTCCTGCGTTGCTCATCGGCCAAGAGCTTTTGAACACCCGGCCGAGCACAATGGAAGGACCCGCCTCTGAGATCACGTCGAAGCTCTTACCTGCATTCTTCTGGTAAACCACACGCACGATCATTTCCGACACTTTCTTCAATCGGCTATTTCGCAAAGTGTAATGCTCGATATCGGAGTAACTCTGTAAATGGGCTTCACGGTCGAAAACCGTCTCGTCGATCCGACGGACCAAGGCTTCGTCCTCGGGCATAGCGCTACTGACGGCGCAGACCCCAAGGAAGACGATAAGGCCAGCGAGTAAATAAAGGAGGTGTCGCACACGGTTGCCGAAGCTCGGGCGTCAGCATACTGCGTCAGCCCAAAACCATTCATCGATGGGCGTGTCTTTGGCGTTCTCTTTCCGGTTTCGTGCCAAACACCTGGTAACCCTCCATGTTCGCTTTCTTAAACACGAGACCGAAGCCAGGCTGCAGAAGGTCAGGACGCAACATTCCGTTCCTTACCTCGATAGCGCCCTCAAAAGCCATCTTTTCGATCCGTTCGTGATCGTAAAAATATTCGACGTTGATCGCTCGTTGAGCTGCGCAGCAGGCGTGGGCGTGGATCGAGGGTGAAGTGTGCGCCGAGAGAGGCATGGAATGGCTGGCACATAGAGCATCGGCTTGAAGAAAACCGGTGATACCCGCACATCGAGTGGCATCGGCCTGAAGAACGTCAACAGCACCCGCGCTGAGCATCCGCCGGAAATACCAGGCATCATAACCATACTCGCCAGCAGCAATGTCCATTCCTGCCGGCCCGTCATCGCGAATGAGACGCAACCCCTCTAAATCGTCCGAAGATACCGGCTCTTCAAACCAGGTGACGTTATACTCCGTAAATCGCTCGGCTTGCTGGAGAGCTTGTTTGCGCGTATACGCGCCGTTCGCATCGACAAAAAGCCGAACCTTAGACCCGATTGCCTGCCGCGCGTGCTTCACACGATCGATATCGGCATCGGCATCGCGCCCGATCTTCATTTTCACCGCCCGAAAACCGGCCTCCGCCCAGCCGCCCAGTTGATTGCGGAGCTGTTCTTCGGAATACGAAGTAAATCCGCCGCTTCCGTAGGCCATCACATCCGTGCGCACGATGCCAAGCAAAGCCGCTACCGAGAGATCGAGAAGTTTACCCTTCAAATCCCAGAGCGAGTTATCTACACCGGCAATCGCCATAGAAGAGATGCCAGGCCTGCCTAAATTGCGTATTTTTTCGACCATCTTTCGCCACGCGCCGCCAATGGCCAGAGCATCGTGGCCGATCAACTCTGGAGCAAGCGATTGATGAATCAGTTGTGCCGTGGCGGTATCGGCATAGGTATAACCGAGTCCCGTTTTGCCACCGGCAAGAACTTCCACAAGGACCAAAGAGGTCTTGTCCCATGCGAAAGTGCCATCCGACTCCGGCGTTTCCGTCGGGACAGTATAAACAGAAACCTGAATGTGTTCGATGATCGGGTTCGATTGCATAGTCAGCTCAATCTAATGCGCGGCATGCCGTGTCCCCACGTATCCGGCGGAGATAAGTCGCGCCGTATAGGAGGCGTCTG
>JAFATG010000264.1 GCA_019244055.1 Acidobacteriaceae bacterium
CATCGCATGGATTAAGCCCGACGAAAACGGCCAGCTTCAGGCCATTAATCCCGAAGCAGGCTTTTTCGGAGTCGCTCCCGGCACATCGCCCAAAACAAATCCGAACGCCATCACTACCCTGTCCAGAAACACAATCTTCACTAACACTGCTCTCACCGCCGACGGAGGTGTCTGGTGGGAGGGCCTGACGGACGAACCTCCTGCCGAATGCCTCGACTGGCAGGGCAATCATTGGACGCCCGAGATCGGCAGACAGACCGGAAGAAAAGCGGCCCATCCGAATGCCAGGTTTACGGCGCCGGCTTCGCAGTGCCCTTCGATTGATCCGCAATGGGAAGATCCAAACGGCGTCCCCATCAGTGCCTTCATCTTCGGCGGACGTCGAGCCAAGACCATCCCTCTCGTGTACCAGGCATTCAACTGGAGCACCGGGGTCTACGTCGGCGCAACCATGGGCTCAGAGACGACCGCGGCAGCCGCGGGCGCCGTGGGTAAAGTCCGCCGCGATCCGATGGCGATGCTCCCTTTCTGCGGGTACCACATGGGCGATTATTTCCGCCACTGGCTTAGGATGCAAAGATCGCTAAGTCTTACGCCGCGGATTTTCCACGTCAACTGGTTCCGTAAAAATGCCGGCGGCCAATTCATTTGGCCAGGCTTCAGCCAGAATATGCGGATCTTGAAATGGATTGTCGATCGCGTTCATAGCCGGACGCCCGGCCGCGAGACTCCTATTGGCTGGGTGCCTCGATACAGTGACCTTCACTGGGAAGGTCTTGAATTTTCCGAGGACAAATTCGACGAGCTTCAATCTTTTGATCGTTCCGCTTGGAAAGCGGAAGTCATCGGACATGAAGAGTTATTCATCGAATTACACGACCATCTGCCGCCTGAGTTGATTTACGAGCGCGAACTGCTGATCTGCCGCCTTTGAGCCGGGCCAGATTAGACTTCTACATTAAAGTGCCTTTAATGTTAAGTTCAGGACTCCTTCACCCGCACTCTGCCACCATACGAGTGAAAGCACAGAAGTGCTCTCACTCAGTAATTTAAGGAGACTCCAAACAAATGAAAAAGATCATGATCGCTGCCCTCGGCCTCTCAATGTTGTCCGGTACCGCCGTTTTTGCGCAGAACACTGCGGGTCAGACCGATACCAGCAGCACGATGAAGAGCACCACCAGTAAGAAGCACAGCAAGCACCACAGCAAGAAGAGCACTGACACGATGAGCAGCACGACCAGCACTACCAAGTAAGCTGGCGTCTAGCTAAGGTTTCTTCAACGCGGCTCGGGGCTGACGGTCCGAGCCGCGTTCGTTTTTCTTGAACACTGTGGGATCAGTTTCTTGCGCGCGCGCGGTTAAAGCCAGGTCGCAGAGAGCCATTACCGGAGCTGTGGCGAGCTTCTTTTCTCAACTCGAGGATCAACCTCATAACATCATTTTCGATCTGGTCCCGAATAGAACAATAAATCTCCTCGGACTGGCCGATCGGATCCTCGACTCTCCATTCCCGAGTCTCAATAGGCAAGCGAGTCGTGGGCAAGGTTGCGCCGCTCATGTTCACTATCAGATCGAAGCTGCGAATATCGATTGTTTCCAGATTCTTCGGATACTGCGCGTCAATGTGGATGTTTTTCGCGCTCATCACCTTTTTTGTGAGCGGTTGGACAACGGACGCGGGAGCAAGGCCGGCGCTCGCCGGTTCCATAACATCTGACCCATATCTTCGGGCAAATCCCTCGGCCATCTGGCTCCGGCAGGAATTCCCAATGCACAGAAAAAGTACTCGCTTCACGTTTTTTTCAGTGTAACGAAGCACCGCAGGTTATTTGATGCTGAACCTTCTCGGCGAAGTATCGGTGAATCCGCTCGCTTCCGCTCAGTTCGGGGTGGAAAGTAGCGGCCAGATGCTTCCCTTCTTCGACCAGCACCGGCGCTGCATCAAGAGTAGCCAGCACGTTGACGTTCGAGCCTACTCGCCGGATGATCGGCGCACGGATAAATACTGCTTCGGCCGTTTTGTTTCCGACTTCAATACGAGCGACCTGGCTATCAATCTGTCGCCCGTATCCATTTCGCTCGATCGTCAAGTCCATTAAGCCAAGCGAGGGCTGAGCGGGATGCACTACTTCACGCGAAAGCAATATGGCTCCGGCGCACGTGCCAAAAATCGGCTTCCAGCGCCCGAATTGCTTTAGGGGCTCAAACAGCCGTTCCCGCTCGAGCAGCTTGAGCATTGTCGTGCTCTCTCCGCCGGGCAGAATCAGGCCGGCCAGGTCTTCGAGATCGGTCGCGGTTCGAATCTCGCTGCTCTGGACACTCACGCGCTCGAGCGCCTTGCAGTGAGCTTCAAAATCCCCCTGCAGAGCCAGAACACCGATTTTCAGTTTTCCCATTTCAGTGATTAAGGCGCAACCTACCAACCCCGAGTCTGCATCAATTCAGATTCCTGCATTTTGGAAACATCCAGCCCGGGCATTGCCTCGCCGAGTTCCTCGCTCGCTTCGAGTAACTTCACTGGATCCCGGTAATAGGTCGCCGCTTTAACGATCGCCTTGGCGCGCGTTTCGGGATCGGCGGATTTGAATATTCCCGAGCCTACGAATACCGCTTCCGCCCCAAGCTGCATGACCAAAGCTGCGTCCGCCGGAGTCGCGATTCCACCGGCAGAGAAATTAGGCACGGGCAGCTTCCCATTCTCGGCCACATATCCCACCAATTCGAGTGGCGCTTGCAGGTTCTTCGACTCATGAACCAGTTCTTCTTTCCCGAGCACCGTCAACTGTTTCATCTCTTTCACGATCGTGCGAATGTGACGAACAGCTTCGACGATGTTGCCCGAACCGGCTTCCCCTTTGGTGCGAATCATGGCAGCTCCTTCAGCAATCCGGCGCAGCGCTTCTCCGAGATTGCGCGCGCCGCACACGAACGGCACTTTGAAATCGTGTTTGTCCACGTGGTGCTCTTCGTCGGCCGGCGTTAAGACTTCGCTCTCGTCGATGTAATCGACGCCGAGAGCCTCCAGAATACGCGCTTCCACGAAATGCCCGATCCGCACTTTGGCCATTACTGGAATCGAGACGCTTCCCATAATGTCTCGAATGATCCGGATCTGCGACATGCGCGCGACGCCACCCTCTTTCCGTATATCGGCCGGCACGCGCTCGAGCGCCATCACAGCGCTGGCACCGGCTTTTTCGGCGATAATCGCCTGCTCGGCGTTGACCACGTCCATGATCACGCCGCCCTTCAGCATCTCGGCTAATCCGACCTTCAACCGAAACTGGTCATCTTGGAAGTTCATATTCCTTTTCCTGATTTCTTAAACTGTCTACACCAGCGCCGCTGCCGGCTCAAAACTCACTGGCCCGCTGCTCGCAGCCAGCTCCTCTGTGGCAATGTCGCCCAAAATTTTGATGCCTCTCCATATTTGGTCAACGCTCAAGCCTCCGAAGCTGATTCGCAGACCACGCTCGTGCCGCGCATTTTCAGAGAAGTAATTGCCTGGCAAGAAGCTCATGCCTCTTTCTTCAGCCAGCGCTAACACCTTATCGGATATAAGCGGACCGGGTAGTTCGATCCACAGATTCATCCCGCCATCGGGCCGAGCAAATCTGGTTCCACGAGGCAGAAACCGTCCGCACGCATCAAGGGTTGCCTGGAGTTTCTCAAGACCCGCCCGGCGCGTACGATCGAGGTGGCGCTGCAATTCGCCGGACTCGGCGAACCGCAGCAGAACAGCCTGCGAAAGCTGGTCCGAATGCAGATCGCAGATCTGCTTGATCTCGACGAGTCGCGCAATCGCCGCGCGAGGACCGATAATCCACCCAACGCGCAGCCCGGGAAACGATACTTTCGAATAGCTACGTAGCAGCATGGTTTGCCCGTTCTCATCCAATTCCTTCAAGGTGGGAAGATTCTGGCCGCGGTACCGCAGATCGCTGTAGATATCGTTTTCGATTACCACGGCGCCACAGCGTTGTGCAATTTCGAGAATTTGCTTCCGCCGGTCAAGATTGAGGGTGTAACCGGTCGGATTTTGAAAGCTGGGACTCAGCACAATCAGCCGTGGGCGGTGCTCTTCCACAGCTCGCGCGAGCAGATCAGGGTCGATGCCACCGTTGTCCACCGGAACCGGAATCAGATTCGCCTTCGCGCGCGAAAACACTCGTAGTAAGCCGTGATATACCGGGTCTTCCACAACTACCATTTCCCGAGCGGCTATGAAGAGCCTCGCTATCAGGTCGAGTGCTTGCTGGCACCCGTTGGTGATCATCAGGTCATCGCCGGGTAGCGCGATTCCGGCCGCGGAGGCTTCACTCAGCAGATAACGCCGCAGTGGGCCGTAGCCGTATGGAGAGCCTAATTGCAGAATTTCTGCTGCCTCAGCCCCGTCGATCACTTCCTTTGCGAGCGATCGGAATTCCGCGAGCGGGAACGCCTCCTCCGAAGGCCGCGAATTGGCGAAGCTAATCTCGACTGCTTGCGCAGTGCCTGGCGATCGCGCGAGGGGCGGCAGAATCGAATCCCAATCGAACGGCCGCGCGGAATCACCCGATCCGGCCGCGTGATCCCGCCTGGCTACAAAGCTTCCACGTCCGACGTGGCCCTCCAAGAAGCCACTTTGCTCTAGCACGGCGTAGGCGGCAGAAACTGTCGTACGGTTCAGGCCAAGCCGGCCAGCCAATTCTCGTGTGGCAGGCAGACGCTCCCCAGCTTGGATGGCGCCCCGCTCCATCATTTCGCGGAGCGAACCTGCTAGTTGACGGTAGAGCGGGACGTCAGAAGACGGATGGAGCTGAATATAACCCAGATTTGCCAAACGAACCCATCATACCAAATTGGACTGAAGTGCCAGTCCATTTTCAGAGGCCAGCTACCACGTATACGGCTCCGAAATCCGGGCGAGTTAGTCTAAAGCTTTGTGCATGCTGCGGCGCAGCCCTATCGTTCTTTCCAGCACACTGATCCTGGTGCTCCTTGGTGTGAGCCTAGGGCGGAGTCCGACCCAACGAAAAAAGACTGAAGAACCGAAGACCCAGGTTCTGCCGCTACCGCCGGAATTACCCAAAGCTCTGGTAACGGAAACGGAAGGCCTCGATTTTCATATCTCGCCCCTGCTCCGGACAGGGGGCCTTTCGGCACAGATTCGTCGCAGCCTCAGCGATCTGATTCGCGATACCCATGGGGAAACGATAATACGGCTGCGCGCGTTCGTTGCAGGCGCGGGCGACGCTCGGCGCATCGAAGCCGAAACAGCCAATCTTTTTACGGAACGCAAATTGCCGCTTCCCGTGCTGTCGGTCTTGCAGATCGGTGCGCTCGGCCAGGAGGCAGCTCAGGTCGTCATTGAAGCCGTTGTGGCCACTCACCGCAGCGTGAATCCGAA
>JAFATG010000300.1 GCA_019244055.1 Acidobacteriaceae bacterium
GACCAGGACAACATCGGCCAGTTCTTTTTGCGCGATCTTCTGCGCCGTATTTGCGCCGACGTTGCCAGCGCCGATGACTGTTACTTTCCTACGCATGGTGAAGTGCATCAGCAGTATAGCAGCGGCGGATTTCCGCGAACAGGTTCGCTCAACCCTCGCCCAGCAGGGCGCGAACGTGCGCTTCGGCTGCGAGGGCGAGGCCTTCCAGGTTGTAACCGCCTTCGAGCACGGAGACAATGCGTCCGCTGCAATGTCTTTCCGCAATGCGCAGCATCAGCCCGGTCAGCTCGGCAAAGTCGTTGTCGGTCAGGCGAAACAGCCCGAGCGGATCGCCAATGCGGGAATCGAAGCCGGCGGAGATCAGGACCAGATCCGGACGGAAAGCCTCTGCGGCAGGCAGCAGACGACTGCGAAATGCGTTTTGAATACGAACGCCGTCCGTACCTGCCGGAAAGGGACAATTGATCGTCTTCCCGACACCGTCCCCTTCGCCCGTTTCGGTGATATCGCCGGTACCGGGATACCAAGGCGATTGATGCGTGCTGAAGAACAGCACGGAACCATCTTCGTAGAAAATGTCCTGGGTGCCGTTGCCGTGATGAACGTCCCAGTCGACGATCAGGACGCGGGCGGCCCCGTGCTTCTGCTGGGCGTAGCGCGCCGCAATCGCAACCGAGTTGAACAGGCAAAAACCCATTCCGCGCGAGGCACTGGCGTGATGGCCCGGAGGCCGAACGATGCAGAAGGCGTTTTGAACTTCATACGAATATACGGCGTCTACGGCCGAAAGCACGCAGCCCGCCGCGATTCGGGCCGCTTCCCCGGAATGGGCATTGATGGGAGTGTCGCCGGTGCTGAGCTGCCCGCGATTCTGCGCGATCTCGCGATCAACGAGCGCAATGAATTCGCGGGTGTGGACGAGCGCGAGTTCATCGTCGGTAGCAACGCGATCCTCCAGCCGGAGCACATCGCTCGCGAGTCCGCTCCATTCCAGCCGGTTCAATATGGCGGAGAAGCGGGCGGGCTGCTCGGGAAATCCTGGTCCGGCATCGTGCCGTTTCACTCGCGGATCCGCCCCAATGCCTGTACGGTGCATAGACCGTCCCCTTACATCGTCGCGGCTTTGATGTGGACCAATTGCTCCTGCGGAACCGGTTCTACAGTTAGCGTCTGCTCGCCGCGCCAGAAATCAAAGTATGAAATCTGGTGCACACACGAAATGGTGCAGAAGGGCGCACAACCTTTCTGCGTGACGTATTCCCGCCGGATGTCTTGCACCGTGTAGGTTTCGAGTGGTTTCGCCGGGAAGCCGCGCTGCTGCGAACAGTAATGCACGAGGCCGTCCTCGCATATATAGAGATAGCGCGAGCCGGCCCGGCACTTCCAATCGCTCGGCTGCCCATTGGCGATCTGATTCTGAAAGTAGTTAATGCGCGAGAAGTGCCGTTTCTCGAATTTTTTCATTTCGAGAAAGACTTCACGTTCCCGATTCGCAAGCGGCCGCAATTGTCCGTCGCCGTCATGAATGATGCCGACCGTCGAGGTGAAGCCCAGTTTCATGGCCCGCCTTCCTACTACCAGGGCGTCTTCAGGATTGCGAATGCCGCCTCCCAGCACGGAATTGATATTCACGTGAAAATGCGCGTGTTCGGCAAGAATTTGGAGTTTCTTATCGAGAACCTTCAGGCTCTTTTTCGACACATCGTCCGGCATGACGTTATCTATGCTGATCTGTAGATAATCCAGACCGGCATCGTTCAACCGCTGGATCCGTTCCGCCGTCAGGAGATAGCCGTTCGTAATGAGACCCGCCAGCGTGGCATTCCGGCGAATGATCCGGATGACTTCATCCAGCTCAGGGTGAAGGAGCGGCTCGCCACCGCTCAGCGTGATTACCCCGGTTCTTAGTTTCCCGAGGAGCTCGATTCGGTCGCGGAGGGTCGCCACCGGTACTGGCTTGGAATAATCGTTGTACTCATTGCAATAAGCGCAAGATAGATTACACCTCCGTATGGGGATGATGTGCGCCATAATGGGATGATCTGTGTTGGCAGCGCCGCGGAGGAGGAGTTTTGCCTCGCGAAAGCGTCGATCGACGGTCCGGCGGCGCCGTTGGGCGGTGCTTTTCGTTTGGCTCATCAACGAGACATTTTCATTTAAACATAGGCTAACCCCTGAGGATTAGGAGGAACACTCGGACTGTTCCAATAAGTGGCTGAATGTAGACGGGTTAAGGCTGAACGGGAGGCGCCGTGGCCGCCCCAGGGTTAGAGGAGTTCAAGCGAGATATGTCGGAGAACGATAGAGGCTTGAAATGCACGATGTAGGAACGCATACCCCGCTCGGCAAAGCTCATTCCAAACTTCTTGGCTTCGGCAAGCGCGGCGGCGTTGCTCCAGCCATCGTGCTGGATTCGATAGCAGGCAATTACCGTGCCAGTCCGGTCCTTGCCACGCCGGCAATGGACGAAAACTGAGTCTGATTTATCCTGCATCAGCAAGGAAAGCACTTTTTCCATCTGGGCGTTGGTCGGCGCTAGAAACCCGTTCATGGGGACGGGGACGTACTTTATTCCCAGCTTTTCAGCCTGTTTACGCTCGAAGTCCGTCGCCTCTCCCGATTCGCGCAAATCGATGTCGATTTTGATGCCCATCGCGCCGAGCTCCTGGAGACCGACCAGCTCTGGTTCGCCACCGCGATAGAGCCGGTCGTTCACTTTGGCGAAATTATGTACGTGGATCGCAGGCGGCTCGGCAGCGAAAAGAAGAGTGCTTGCGCATGCCAGCGCAACCAGCAGGGGCGGCCCAGTTCGAAGGGAAAGTCGAGTAAACACGGTTACTGCTCAGGAGGTTTCGACGGCTGTGAGGCGCCCGCGGGAGGGTTCGCTGGCGCGCCTGTCGTAGTGTCAACTGTGCCGCCATAAGTGATGGTCGAATTCGTCTTGAACTCCCACTTCTTATAGTGGTCGTACTTTATGATCTCTTTAACGCGCTGGTCCTGGCCATCCTTGAAGTGCAAAGTGTCGTCCGCGTAGGTGTAGACCGGGAACCAGTACTTTCCGTCAATCTGCTGGCGGTACGTTTCGAATTTTGGAAACTGCTGATCTTCGCCCCGGTTCAGGTGGCCGGTCGACCGGCCATATGTTTTCACGATCTGTAGATCCTGGTCATCCACCCAGATCTGTCCGTCGAAATAGCGCTTGCGGTCTTTCGTGAGGACCTTCGGTTTGACATTGAAGACGTAACAACTGATTTCATCGACCTGCTGTCTGCCGACATAACTCACGTCGTACTCGGAAAGCGTGTCGTTCGTCATGACGAAGGGCATGACGTGACGCACATCTTGCTCGTCTTCGGGCGTGAGAATAATGTGTTCCAGAGAAACTACCGGGGCGTACGTCACATGCGACGTTCGCTTGTTGCGATCATCGAAGCTGACATCTTCGACTATCTCCCAGGCGCCGCCCGGCGGATCCGTCTCCTGGAGTTTTGTGGTCTGCCGGTACGTATAGTTCTCCCGAGCGATCGCAAACTCCGTTTCCTTCTGCGTGAACTTCTTAATGATGTCTTGAATCTGATCGGGTGTCGGCTCGGGCTTCGCATCCGCTGCTTGCAGCAGAACTGCCGAACCCAACACGCACAGCGCAATCGCGCAACTACGGTGGTACTTCATGGGAGTGCTATTTCTATTGTGACGGATACGGGCACAGGGAGTTTCGCCTACCCGGCCAGATCGAGAAGAGCTTTCGCGATAGTGACCCGTTGCATGTTGCTAGTGCCTTCGTAAATTCGGCCGATCTTCGCGTCCCGATACAGCTTTTCTACTGGATAATCTTTGGTGAAGCCGACTCCTCCCAGAATCTCGACCGCGTCTGAGGCTACCTCTTCGGCAATGACCGAGCAGAAATACTTCGCCATGGCGGCCTGGGTGACAAACGGTTCGCCCGCATCCCGAAGGCGCGCGGCATTGTAGACCATCAGGCGAGCCGCTTCGACACGGGTCGCCATTTCAGCCAGCTCGAACTGCACTCCCTGGAAATCACCGATGCGTTTTCCAAATTGTTTTCGCTCGCGGGCGTAATTAAGCGCGTGGTCCAGAGCGCCTTCGGCCAAGCCGAGCATCTGAGCGGCAATCCCGATGCGGCCTTCATTCAAGGTTTCAATGGCGATTTTGTAGCCTTTCCCAGCTTCGCCCATGACCTGTTCCGGACCGACGTGAACGTCCTCAAGGATCAGCTCACAAGTAGAGGAGGCGCGAATTCCGAGCTTGTCCTCCTTCTTACCGACCTGGAAACCGGGCATGTTTCGCTCGATCAGAAAGCAGGTGATTCCGCGATAACCTGCATTCGGATCGATGGTTGCGAAAACCAGAAAAATATCGGCTTCGCCGGCGTTCGTGATCCAGAGTTTTCGGCCCGAGAGCCGATAGCCGTTGCGGTCGCGATGGGCCTTGGTGGTAAGCGCGAACGCATCGGATCCGGAGCCCGGTTCAGAAAGAGCGTAAGCACCGACGCTCTGGGTTGCCAGCCGCGACAGATATTTCTTCTTCTGCTCAGAGTTGGCCCAACGTTCGATTGCATTGCTGACGAGAGTGTTTTGCACATCGACGATGACGGAGGCCGACGGATCCAACTTCGCCAATTCCTCGATGGCAAGGATGGACTGAAAAAAGCTGCCGCCCTGCCCACCGTATTGCTCGTGAATATCGATCCCCATCAGGCCGAGGTCGAACATTTCGCGCAAAAGATCGCTTCGGAACTTGCCCTCTTCGTCCATTGCGCGAACGTGCGGGGCCAGTCGCTCCTTGGCGAATTGCCGGACGGAGGATTGAAAGAGGCGTTCCTCTTCCTGGAGCGCGGTCAAGGGCGGCGTAATGGCTTCGGTTACGGCAACTTGGGGCATGACGGTTTCAGGATACTCCCGGAACACGATCACGCGCCTTGCCTACGCTATTGTGAATTCCTCCTTGGCAATTCCGGGTTGGCAGTTGCGGTAGGCGTACTTCAGCATGGGCGGTGAAACCAGCGTAGTGGCGATCGCCATGAAAACAACCACGGCGTAGACCGGCTTTTCAATCACTCCCATCGTGAGACCAATTTGTGCCACAACCATTCCCACCTCTCCTCGCGGGATCATTCCCACGCCGACGCGAAGCATATCGGTTCGTCCCAACGTCCAATACTAATGGCAAATGCACCGTATTCAGCTCCGAGACACGGAGTAGCGCCATCAAATTGGGAGCCGATGAAACCATAGCTGCCTCACAGAGCAAACCCTTCGACCACGCTATCGGGAATCCAGAGCTGATTCAACACTTGAATGAGCTGGGGTCCAGCGCGAATGATCACAGAATCGGATTACAACGAGAGACGGCCAAAGACGGTTTTAACCATGGCGGCCTTTCTGTTTGTAGCTACGGTGATGGCGATGATCACTGGAACATCCCTGCTTTGGCCCAGCCCATTTTGGGAGAGATTGTGGGACATCAACCGACCTGCGTACGTAAAACTTGCGGCATTCGGAAGGATTTCGGGAGCGTTATTGATGGCCCTTGGCGCTGGAACCGCTGCCGCCGGTATCGGTCTGCTTCATCGCAAGAAATGGGTATGGTGGTTTGCCATGGTCCTGTTCGCGATCAACGGTTGTGGGGATGTGATTAGTTTTTTTGTGACGAGATCTGCTCAAGAGCGGCTCTGGCGTTCTGGTCGCCATCGCATTTTTGTTTTACCTGAGCCGACCTTCCATCAGGAGGTATTTCAGAGAAGGCTCATGAGGCCTATATTCTTCTCATTTGCGCAAACCACCGCCTAAATATGTCATCAGACAGGTTTAGCATCTCGTCGGAACCCATCCGTTTGCCTCAACACCGACGACGAGTTGCAAACCGCCATTCTAAATAGAATGAGATGGCGATCGCAGCCCCCAAAGGCAGCCAGCCCATGAAAGACGAGAACTTGACCACGCTGAGTTGCCGTAGCAGAAATGCCGCCGCGCCCGCAAAAAATAGAGGACCATCGAAATAGCAATGGCAGGTACGGTTGCGAACCCAGTTTGCGAGGCAACCTGCAGACATTGCGAACAGGATCGTGCTCGCAGAACTTGCGTGTAACGGATACCAGAAGACGCCGATCGCGCTGAGGCCGAGCCATGCCAATACCGAGACCATAGCCCAGAACATGATTGCAGTTTGAGAGCTGCAGCGGAAATCTCGATGGCTCAGCATTTGCAATTTCCGGAGGATTTGCGACGGCAATACCGGGCGATACTTCCTGGTCAGGCCGCAACCCCCTCCAAATCCGGTTCAGCAGCGAGTTGAAAGCGGTCGCTGGCCTGACGTGATCGTCATGTCTACAACCCACACCTGGCCACCGTTTGAACAATCGATTCCACAGATTCTCCTCGCATCTCTTTGTGTAATCGAACGAGGAGGACCGGAATCGACACCGTGGCACCTATGAGCAAGCCCCGGGGGCGTGTTGCGCGAAATTTTCTACCATTTGGAGCGAAATTCTCTATCCATTTAGAAAAGGTATTAGCGTCTCTGCAACGATAGACTTCGATCCCGCTTCCGATACCTTGGTCTAGAAGATGGCTCTCCGAACCGTCTACTTGTCGGTTGGCTCGAATGTGGGGGATCGCAAAGGCGCTCTCGATCAGGCGATCGGCGCCCTCGAGCAAGAGCAGATCAGGGTGGTCGAGCGCTCGTCGACTTACGAAACGGAACCGCAGGATGTAAGGGATCAACCCTGGTTCCTAAATATGGTAGTGCGGTGCGAGACGCGGTTCTTCCCACTGCAATTGTTAACGATCCTGCTTCGCATTGAACGGGAACTCGGGCGGAAACGGACGCGAGCCACAAAGAGAGGCCCACGAATTATTGACCTGGATGTGCTGCTTGTCGGCAATACGATCATGCATACAGCCGAACTGGACCTACCGCATCCGCGCATGCTGGAACGGCGATTCGTTTTGGAACCTCTAATCGAGATCGCGCCGGAGTTGAGACATCCGGAGACAAGAGAGCTCTTTTCCTCCTACTTGGGGAGGGTGGCGGGGCAGAAGATCAGGAAAGTGCCTACGTGACTATGCGCCGACTTTTTCGGCGACCTGACTGCGCGCGTACTGCTCCAGCTTGCGAGCGTCGGCGTTGAATTTGCGAATGCCTTCGGACAGCTTGTCCGATGCCATGGCGTCTTCGTTGTGCATCCAGCGGAACGTCTTCTCGTCCAAATGGAGCTTGTCCCCTTCGCTGGCGTTCGCCTTTTCCGGCGTCAGCGCGGGCTGCAGTTCGCCCTGGGTGCTCTGCATGTTTTCCAGCAGGTCGGGACTGATAGTCAGCAGATCGCAACCGGCCAGGCGCTCGATTTGTTCCACCTTGCGGAAGCTCGCGCCCATCACCTGGGTTTTGTAGCCGAATTTCTTGAAGTAGTTGTAAATACGGGTGACGGAGGCGACTCCAGGATCCTGATCGATTGGAATATCTTTGCCGCCATTTTCCTTTTTGTACCAATCGTAGATACGCCCAACAAAGGGCGAGATTAGGGTTACGCCTGCTTCGGCGCATCCTACTGCCTGAGCAAAGCTGAACAGGAGAGTCAGGTTGCAATGAATGCCTTCGCGCTCCAGCTTCTCGGCCGCGCGAATGCCTTCCCAGGTGCTCGCAACCTTGATCAAAATGCGCTCGCGGTTGGTGCCACCCTTCTCGTACAGTTCGATCAGATGACGCGCTTTGGCGATGCTGGCTTCGGTGTCAAAACTGAGGCGGGCATCTACTTCGGTGGAAACGCGGCCGGGAATTACTTTGAGAATTTCGCGTCCGAAGCTAACAAAAAGCTGATCCATGAAAGCTTCGGTCTGCTTCTTCTGGTCTCCGCCGTGCTTCTCGGCCTCTTCCATCGCTTCTTCCACGAGATGCCGGTATTCGGGGCGCTGGGCGGCTGTAAACAGGAGGGAGGGGTTGGTGGTCGCGTCCTGGGGCTTGAGACGTGCGATCGCCTGAAAATCGCCGGTGTCGGCGACTACGATGCTGAACTTCTTCAATGATTCAAGCACTGTCATAAGGCTGGTACTCCTAAATTCTGTGGTAAATCCCGCGCAATTTTGCGAGGCGAACACCTATTCATTAGATTACTCGCCGTGATTCGAAAGTAGCAGATTTTAAGGGGGTGCGAGAAGGCGAGTGGGGGACACTCGAAGTAGGGAGGCTTTTTGCCTCTTCCGGCTCATGCAGAAGCAGTTTGTCCTGGCAGGTATTCTCATTCTCGGTATGGCGGCGGGTCAGGCCGCGGATGTGCCGACGTCGCGATCTGTCGATCAGATCCTTCACGATTACGCAACGGCAGTGGGTGGCGCGGCCGCAGTGGATAAGATCGAAACTCGCCAGATTGTCGCCTCGGAACATCACGGTTCCAAGGTCACCTATTACTGGCAGAAACCGAACAAGGTAGTTCTGATTTCGAAGAACGGAAAGATCGGCTACGACGGAAGCAGCGGCTGGGTGCTATCGAAGAAGAAACGCCTGACGCGGCTCGCAAAAGGCGCCCAGCGGCCACTTGAAATGGATGCGAACCCGCTGGAATTCGTTCATTTGAAAACTATGTACTCGGAAGTGAATGTGGCGCCTCCCGAAGAGATCGACGGGAGAGCGATGGATGTGTTGACCGCGCCCAATGATATCGGCACCAGTAAATTCTATTTCGACAGAGCCACGCATTTGCTCACACACATCGAGGAGCTGGGCGAAACCTCGGCGTATTACAAGCATGTTGCCGAGTTCTCGGATTATCAGGACGTGGATGGAATCAAGTTGCCGTTCCGTATTGTGCACCATTCGGAAGAGCCCGGGGGAGGCGGCCACGAACTCCACATAAAGAACGTGCAGCAAAACGTTGAGCTGAAGGCTGCCATGTTCAGCAAGCCCAATACGGCGGGCGTAGTGCTGGGAGGGAAACGGTAGGAACCGGGCTGAGAAATCCGCTCGTTTACGCGCACGGTTTAGATGATTAACTTATCCAGCGTGACCGGCAGATCTCGCACGCGTTTGCCTGTCGCGTGAAACACGGCATTTGCTACGGCAGCGGAGGCGCCGGTGATCCCGATCTCGCCGATTCCCTTTGCGCCGATCGGGTTGATGTGATGGTCCACTTCGTCCACCCAAAGGGCCTCGATCTGTCCTATATCTGCGTTTACAGGGACGTGATATTCGGCTAGGTTGTTGTTGACCCAGCGGCCCAGCCTCTTATCTACCGCGGCCTCTTCATAAAGTGCCATGCTTATACCCCAGATCATTCCGCCCATGAATTGGCTCCGCGCTGTCTTCGCGTTGAGAATTTTTCCCGCTGCGAAGCATCCAACCATGCGCGATACCGACACTTCGCCGAGATCCGCATCCACACGCACTTCGGCGAATTGCGCGCCGAACGCGTACATGGAATAACTTTCTTTCTCGGAGCCGGGCTTGGAATCCGCCGTTCCCTCCACGTAAGCCTGACCGCTGCGCGAGATCAACTGCTGAAACGTCTCTCCCTTTGCAGGGTCGCTCCGTCGATATAAGCGGCCGCCCTCGAGAGCAACGTCCTGCGCGCTTGCGCCGGACATGGGCGATTGCGCATCGGTGATCGCCATCTGGATGAGCTTCTCGCGCAGTGCCTGGGAGGCCAACTGCACAGCGGAGCCGGTACTGGCGGCCGTCTGCGATCCTCCGGACACAGGCGTCTCAGGCAGAATGGTGTCGCCCAATCGAAACCTCACCTGTCTTGGGCTCACTCCGAACGATTCCGCTGCAATCTGGGTCATGATCGTGTAGGTTCCCGTGCCCAGATCCTGCGAGCCTGCGTCAACGGAAAACGTCCCGTCGGCATTCAGCCGCGCGGAAGCGTGTGACTCACTGCGCCGCGTCGGATACACCGAAGTCGCCATTCCCCAGCCGATCAATGTGTTACCTTCGCGCATCGAGCGAGCCTCGAGCGGTCTGCGGCTCCAGCCGAATCGCTCGCCTGCCTGGCGGTAGCACTCGCGCAGCGACTTGCTAGACCAAGGCTTATTTTCGTCTGGATCCGTCTCGGCGTAGTTCTTCAAGCGGAACGCCACCGGATCCATTTTCAGCGCGTAGGCCATTTCATCCATCGCTACTTCGAGGGCGAAAGTGCCCGTCGCCTCGCCGGGCGCCCGCATGTAAGAGGACTGGCCGATATTGGAACGGACGATGACCTGTGAGGTGCTGTTATTGGACGACTGATACAACATGCGCGTAGGCAGGGTCGCGGCTTCGACAAACTCGCCGAACATCGACGTGTGCGAGGCAGTATCGTTCCGCAAAGCTGTAATTGTTCCATCGCTCTTGGCGCCGATCGCGATCGCCTGCCGCGTTTGGGAGCGCAGACCGACGGGGCCGAACATCTGCGGCCGTGTGACCGCAAGCTTCACGGGACGATTTACCTGCTTCGCAGCCATCGCCGCAAGAATGACATGCGACCACGTGGGCCCCTTGCTTCCGAATCCGCCACCGAGATACGGCGAGATCACGCGCACATTGCTGGGCGGCAGCGCAAACACGGACGCCACGCGGCCGCGAGCTCCGAAGATGCCTTGCGTCGCATCGTAGATCGTCAGGTGTTGCGCGGTGTCCCAGACCGCGATTGTTGCGTGCGGTTCCATCGGATTGTGCACTTGAAAAGGCGTCCAGTAGACTTGCTCGATGCGCTGATCCGCTTCTTTGAGACCGGCTTCGACGTCGCCACGTTTGCTGGTGGATGGGGCGCCACCACCGCCCGATTTTTTCGGCGTATAGCCTTGAGACAAGCGGCTCTCCAGATCAACCTGGGGAGGCCGCGCTTGATACTGCACCTGTACAAGCTGAGCCGCAGCGACCGCGTCTACGAAGGTTTCGGCCACCACCAGGCCAATCGGCTGGTTCGGATAATACACGCGATCATCCTGGAGCACCTGGACCGCACGTCCCGGCGGGGAAGTCTCGCTCTGATCCTGAACGGCGGGCAGCTTGGGTGAGTTCTGATGCGTCATCACCAGCAGCACGCTTCGGGCCCGTTCCGCCTCGTGAGTTTCGATCGAAGCGATTCGTCCGTTGGCGATCGAGCTCGTCACCATGACAGCGTAAACGGCGTTCGGAACGTCGTGTTCATAGGCATAAACGGCGCGGCCTGTTACTTTCACGCGGCCATCGATTCGATCGAGAGGCTGTCCAATGAGGTTGTTCATGAGGATCCTTTCTGGCCGGGCGAGGCGCCCGGCGCAGGCGAAGGCGTCTGCCCCACAACGAGGGCTTGGTTGATCGCGCGCCGGATGCAGCGCCGTGCGAGCTCGATTTTGAAGGTGTTGTATTCGTACCCGTGCGCGTTTTGTAGCTCCGCGTTCGCTGCGGCACGTAATGCTTCGTCATCCGGTTTCTGGCCAGCAAGAACCTTCTCTGCCTGTGTGGCGCGCCAAGGTTTCATTGCGACCCCGCCCAATGCGATTCGCGCTTCGCGAATCTTTTCGTCCGCGTCCACGTCCAGAATCGCCGCCACGGAAACGAGCGCGAAAGCATACGAATGACGATCCCGCACCTTCAGGTAACAGGAACGGCGTCCGTAGGAGATAGCCGGCAAATCGATCGAGGTAATTAATTCCCCCGCTGGTCAGGTTTGTCTCGACCTGTGGAGTCTCCCCGGGTAACCGATGAAAATCCGCAAAGCGAATCGAGCGCTCGCCCTTTGGACCCTTCACCTGAACCTCCCCATCGAGTGCCGCCAATGCCACGCACATGTCGCTTGGGTGTACGGCGATGCACTGCTCGCTCTGGCCGAGAATGGCGTGAATCCGGTTATAGCCGTGAAGAGCCGCACAACCGCTGCCCGGCACGCGCTTATTGCACTCGGCATAGCTCGGATCATAAAAGTAGTAGCAGCGAGTCCGCTGCAAAAGATTGCCGCCCATCGTCGCCATGTTTCGCAATTGCGGCGAGGCGCCACCGAGAATGGCCTGGCTCAGCACTGGATAGCGGGTGCGAATAAGCGGATGGTTTGCCGCAGCCGTATTGCTTACGAGCGCGCCGATTCGCAGGCCGCCGTTTCGCTCTTCGATAGCGGTGAGAGGCAGCTTGTTTATATCGATCAGTTGCGGAGGCCGCTCGACGCCCATTTTCATCAGGTCGAGAAGATTCGTTCCGCCGCCGATAAATTTCGATTCCGACGTCTGCATGTAAGCGCGCAGGGCATCGTCAACAGTCTTTGGGCAGGTATAGGTGAACGGCCTCATGCGCGACTCCCGGAGACGCGCAAAACGGGCGCGGGCTGATCCTGCGGCCCAAAGAGGTTGCGAGCTCCCCTCCTGTTTGGCCGCGTGGAATCCGTACCCTCTGCGCTTCCTTGCGCGGCTTGGCGAACGGCCGCCACGATCCCGTCGTACGCTCCGCACCGGCAGATATTTCCGCTCATGCGCTCGCGAATTTCCGCGTCGGTCAGCTCAATGGGCCCCGTGCGCGTAAGATCGGCCGTCACTACGCTCGGAGCGCCGCTCTTGGCCTCTTCGATAAGCGCGACGGCGGAGCAGATCTGCCCGGGCGTGCAGTAGCCACACTGGAACCCGTCATTCTCGATGAAGGCTTGCTGCGCCGGATGTAATTGACCGCCCTGCGCCAGACCTTCGACGGTAGTGATTTCTTTTCCGCTCTGCATGACTGCAAGCATCAGACAGGCATTCCGGCGCTCCCCGTTCAGCAGCACGGTACACGCACCGCACTGCCCGTGATCGCAACCCTTCTTGGTTCCGGTAAGTTTCAAATGCTCGCGGAGCAGATCGAGTACGGTCAGCCGTGGATCGAGATCGAACTCGTGCTGCTGATTGTTAATCGTCAGCGAGAAACTGACCGTCCCTCCAGGGCCCTGGCCCGTTTGAGCCGCCGCCGGAAGAACTGCAATGACGCCGCCGGCCACTCCTACGCCGACGAAATCGCGCCGGGTAAGCTCGCCTGTTGCGGAAGATCTGTCGTTCGGATTCACAAAAATCAACCCTCGCGCTGGATTAGACACACTCGCCGAACCGATCGTGACAGTGACTCCCCGTAACCGGAGTTTTCTAGAACCCGAGCCGCTCCTTCAGCGTCTTCACTCGATCGCGTGCCACAGTCAGCTCTGTGTCTTTACCATCCTTGATCCGCACCATCATGCGCTCGGAAAACCACGAGTACAGCCCAGTCACGTACTCCAAATTGACTACCGTCGAACGATGAATCCGAACGAACTTAGTAGGGTCCAGCATCTGCTCCAGTTCCGTAATTGTGTGATCGATCACGAAGTCCTTCTTCGGCGTCGATGCATAGGTCAGCTTTTCGTTTGCATAGAAATGCGTGACGCGCGCAACCTCCACCAGTTCGATCCTGTCTCCCAGCCGCGAAGG
Organism: Acidobacteriaceae bacterium; assembly: GCA_019244055.1. Lineage (GTDB taxonomy): Bacteria > Acidobacteriota > Terriglobia > Bryobacterales > Bryobacteraceae > Bog-105. The sequence goes on from JAFATG010000300.1 coordinate 13,395, forward strand.
CAGCCGCGCTGAATAAGTCTTCTTTTTGGGCAGCGCTAATGCGAGCTCTTCCATGAGCTTCGCGAGTTGCGGCTTGGGCTCGAGACCGCCTCGCATGCGCTCCAGCTTTGTCAGTGCGCGATCCAACTGTTGCATGTCGACCGGCTTCAGAAGGTAGTCGATCGAATGCACCTCGAACGCCTGTAAAGCATATTGCGAATAGGCGGTCGTGAACACGACGATGGGCTGCGGATCGAGCTGGGCGAGCATCTGAAAGCCTGAGAGATCCGGCATTTCGATATCGGTGAACAGAACGTCGCAAGGCAGAGTTCGAAGCTGCTCGACTGCTTCCTGCGGGTCCGTGCTCGATCCTACGATCTCTACGCGCCCCGTTTCATCCAATAACCGGGCGAGGCGCTTCAAAGCTAGGGGCTCATCATCGACGAGATAGGCCCGCAGACGCTTCATAATTTGACTGCAGCGGAGTGGGCATCGATTTCTTCCGGTGAAACGGCCGCGCGCTCACCGATGAGCAGGGGCATCTCAATAATGACGCGGGTACCGTCCTCACTTGTGGCGATATCAAGCTTCCCTCTTTCCCCGAAAATCGCCGCCAATCGGTCCTGGAGATTGTTCATGCCGTGACCGGCGGGCAGAGAGACTGCTTCGAATCCTGGCCCGTTGTCGCTTACTTCCAGGTGCAGACGCCCGTTCTGGGCGGCCGCCGAAATTCGAATCAGAGCTCCGCGCCTACGTGGGCTCACTGCGTACTTGACGCTGTTCTCAACCAGCGTCTGCACGCAAAGCGGCGGAACCGAAGCCGAATACAAGGCGGGCGGGACTGCGATCTGATATTGCAAGCGGTCATTAAAACGCGCTTTCTCAATCTGCAGATAGTCCTCGACGATTTTCATTTCGCGCTCCAGCCCCACGAGGCCGCTTTGCGCCGAATCAAGCGAGAACCGCAACAGCTCCGCCATCTGACTCAGCATCTTCTCTGCCCGGTGGGGATCATCATGAATCAGTGATGAAACGGAGTTGATCGTATTAAACAGGAAATGAGGGTGAACACGCGATTCGAGGGAAGATAGCCGCGCTTCGGTGGCCAGCTTGATGGCGCGCTCGCGTTCCAGCTCCTTGGTCTTCAGAGCCATCGCGGTGACCTGCAGTTTGTTCTTCTGCGTCTCGTAAGCGGAGACAAACGCGACGATAACGATTGAGATCACGACGGAGAGCACGAGTGATCCTTTGAAACTTGCCCCGAAACTGTAGCTCTTCCCTTCGATCTCCCACACAATCCAACCTGCCAGCAGAGAACCCACGAAATCGGCTCCCACAACCAGGGCGCCCCGCAAGATCCATCGCAGCCATGCCGGTTGGTTACAGGTCGCGATCCAAACGGGCTGGCAAGTGAGCAACAACGGAATACCGATACAGTTCGCGTAAATAAATGAGTAGCCGAACTGTATTCCGAAGCGCTGCCATCCGACATGAGAGGTGAGCGCCCACTCGAAAATGGGTGGGGCAAGCGATGCCATCGTCGTCAGGAACAACCACTTCGCAATGAACTTCCAAGTCATGTCCGATCTCCTCTCACGCTATACCAGGCGGGACAGCCCGCATCCAGCCTGAGAATAGGGCCAAACCCATCCGGGCGGGCAGAACCGGAGACGAACAGTAGTAAAGCTCCGATGAAGCGCGCCGGTGCCGCGACCGCCCGTTAGCATCAATAGATATGCGAATTCCCGGTCTCTGCTTCGCGCTCGCTGTTTTCACGTTGCCTGCTCTTCCGGCGGAGAACTGGACACTTGTATGGAGTGACGAATTCAACGGCGCGGCCCATACGCCGCCGAATCCTTCAAAGTGGACCTACGACCTGGGCGCAGGCGGCTGGGGCAATCAGGAACTTGAGACGTATACGAAAGATCCTCAAAACATTTCGGAGGATGGCGAGGGCCATCTCGTTATTCGCGCGATTCGAAACAGTTCGGGCGGCTACACCTCAGCGCGCATCAAGACGGCAGGCAGGTTCGCTGTTAAGTACGGCAAGGTCGCCGCACGCATGAAGATTCCGTCCGGGCAGGGGCTGTGGCCTGCGTTTTGGATGCTCGGCGATGACATAGAGGCTGTCGAGTGGCCGCAATGCGGCGAAATCGACGTGATGGAAAACATCGGGAAGGAGCCTGGGATCGTGCACGGCACCATTCACGGCCCTGGTTATTCGGGCAGCAAGGGGATCGGACATCCCTATTCATTGCCTGATGGAAGGCCATTCGCCGGCGACTTCCATGTCTACGCGGTCGAATGGGCGCCCGATTCCATTACCTTTTTGGTGGACGATCACCCCTACTTTACAGTCACTCCCGCCTCTCTGCCGCAAGGCACGCGCTGGGTGTACGATCACTCCTTCTTTTTGCTGCTGAATCTCGCGGTGGGAGGCGGGTGGCCAGGGAATCCTGACACCACGACTCAATTTCCACAGAGTCTGGTGGTGGATTGGGTGCATGTGTGGCAGCGGAGTGACCGTCGTTGAGAGGTGTCTTCGATGAACCGATCACGTTCGCCCGCGAAGCTCGCGGAACAGCCATGCCCGCGCTAGGTCCCACTCCCGGTGGACCGTCCGCGCAGAGATCCCCAGAACTTCTGCCGTCTCTTCCGCGTTAAGGCCACCGAAGAAACGCAGCTCTACAATGCGGCTCTTGCGATCATCAAACTTCGCCAGTGACTTTAATGCTTCATCCACAGCAATGACTTCTGCACTGCGATCCGGCGCCGCCCCGGCCTCCGCGAGCGAAACCAGAATGGCACTGCCGCCTCGCTTCCTCCTATTGCGGGCGACCGCCTGATTGACCAGCACCCGACGCATAATTTTCGCCGCGACTGCATAAAAATGGGTTCGATTTTGCCACTCCACTGCGTTCCACTCGATCAAGCGTAGGTAGGCCTCGTTCACTAGAGCCGTAGGTTGTAGCGTGTTGTCGGCTGCTTCCTTGCTCAAGTACCCGCGTGCGAGCTCGTGCAGTTCCGATTCAACTGCCGGCGCCAATCGCTCTAGTGCATCCTGATCGCCCTTGCACCAGGCATTCAATAGCTGCGTGATCTCGGCTCTCTGAGGATGCATAATTTCGTCGCACGGCCTTGGCGTTCGGGCAGATCGAATTCTAACTCGTGCGGCCAACATGCGCCGCTCCGGCGCGAAGGCCACACCAGTATTTTGGAGTGAGGTCTGTCCGCTCAATGAAAGTTTTCGATCAGCATCAAGTCATTAACTTCTTGGTCCAGGCACGAATAAAGCAGTTGACGGCCATCGCGTGAAATAGCGACGTCAGGATAGTTCCAAATCGGATCTTTGCCTACCTCCACGAGCGGCGTTGTCCTGCGAGTAGCAAGGTTGAAAAAGCGGATGGTCTGGTGAGGTGCATCTTCTCTGGAAATGAAATAAATTCCTCTATCGAGAACTCCCCAGGAGCGTGAAATTCTGTCAAAGCGTTCGAGTCCCGGCACAGGCGTCTCGGGACCACCGCCAACCGGCACCATCCAGATTGCTCCCCACGGACGCTTGGTGAAATACACGAGCTTTCCATTGGGCGAAGCAAACGCTTCAGATGCTCCGTGACGGGTAAGCTGGGTGGCGACACCCCCGGTGAGAGGAACCTTCCATATCTGATCGCTCCCAGAGCGATCGGATTTGAAGTAGATCCACTTGCTGTCAGGAGACCAGGACGGCATGAAATTGCCAGAAGGGCTAGTGGTCAAGCGGCGGGGAGTGCCGCCATCACCCTGGACGACGTAGATATTGGGATTGCCCGCCGCGACTGAATCGAAGGCGATCCAATGTCCGTCCGGCGACCAGCGGGGTGTCCCAGTCGCAGGTCCCTTAAACGAAGTCAGTTGCACGGGCCGCCCGCCGTTTCTGTCACAGACCCATATCTCCTCGTTGCCGGTGCGCTTCGAGACAAAGGCGATCCGTTCTCCGGTGGGCGAAATACTTGGGCTATCATCTCTGCGTGAGGACAGAATCAGGCCGTTTGGTCCAACAAAGCGGCCGAGAGCCGATCGGGTGTCGAAACCTGTGCCCTCGTACGCATAGATGTTCGTATCCTCAAATGATTCGGTGTATACCAGGCGATTGCCCTGTCGCGAAATCGATGGAAAGAATCCGCCCTCTAGCGTTGGGGACAGCCGCCTGGGAGCGCCACCCGTTGCGGCGATGCGCCAGAGGCTCTCACCGCCAACGCCCCGATTTGATGCGAACACGATCTCACGGCTGTCTGGCGTCCATGTTGCGCCGTATGTGGGCTCACGGTCAAAGGTGAGCTGCCTGGCAGCTCCGCCGCGCGCAGGAACGACGAATATCTCTCGGGATGAGACCCCAAAGTTACGTGTAAAGGCGATCCATTGCCCATCGGGAGAGAAAGACGGAAGATTGTCGAAATATGGATGCGGATTGGTAATTTCACGCCGCTCACCCGTTTCGAGCGAAAGTAAAAAAATGCCGCCCGACTCCCAAGGCACGCTGGCCATCGCCAGCGCTTTATTATTTAGCGACCACGATACCCCCATTCCACCTTCGCCGATATTACGTTCTTGGCCTCCGAACGCGGGGACAACGTAGATCGCGTAGCGGCCGAACATGGGTTCGGGAGCAAGCATGCGGCAGAACGCAATGTATCGTCCGTCGGGCGACCAGACCGGAAGCCTTTCGTCCTGGGGCGCGAAGGTCAATCTCACGGGGTCATCCGGCCCGATCTTCTTCGTGTAGATGTTGCGCTCCGGTTTTCCGCCGCTTCCACTCGCCGCACCATTCCAGGAGAACGCGATCCGGCTGCCATCAGGAGCGAAGGATCCGAAATCTTTGTACCCAGCGAAACTGGTCAGCGGCACCACGCTCAGGCTCGGTGCCTCTGGTCGGGCAGTCCTCAAATACCAAGCCAGCAGCAGCGCCACCGCTGACACAATGGCGATGATTAACAGGCTTTGACGCGTGAGTCGCGCGCGTGGGGAAACCGTCGGCCGCTCCGCTGCTCGTGTCCTATGTACGAGGACCGCAGTGCCTGTCTCAGTCCGATCCTTGAGATTCTGAAGGTCAGCTTCGAACTGACGCATTGTCTGATATCGGGTTTCACGATCTGTTTGAAGCGCTTTCGAAGCAATCCTGTCCAATTCCTCCGGGATCCCGTCAACATATTCGGATATCTTGCGAGATCCGGTACCGAGCAGGGCGGCAAACACCTCAGCGGTAGTTGCTCCGGGAAGTGCCGGCCGGCCTGTAGCCATCTCGTAAAGCACTGCGCCCAAACTGAAAATATCCGTTCTTGCGTCCAGCCGTTGAGCGCGCGCCTGCTCGGGCGACATATATCGGGGCGTGCCCATCAGAGAACCGAGTTGCGTCGCTTCCACACTGGATTCCGTCCGGGGCGTGCCGATGCGGGCTAGACCAAAATCGACCACTTTCACCGTGCCATCTGGCCGAACCATGATGTTCTCCGGCTTAATGTCGCGATGTATAACCCCCGCCTGATGCGCAGCTTCCAGCGCCCGTGTGCATTGGATAGCTATCCCGAGTATTTCCCGCCACTCCATTTTCCCGGCGGCGAGCCGTTCGCGGAGAGTAATTCCTTCGATGAACTCGGCAGCGATGAACCAAGTCTCGCCGATTTCCCCGATGTCGTAAATCGTCATGATGTTCGGATGGTTGAGCGCGGAAGCGATTTGGGCTTCCCGCCGGAAACGGGCCACTCGCTCACCATCCCGGGTGAACCGTGCCGGGAGAACTTTCAGCGCCACTTGACGCCCGAGCCTGTTATCTCGAGCCGAGTAGACTTCGCCCATCGCACCGGAGCCGAGTGCGAAAAGAACCTGGTAATGACCGAGCGTGCGCCCGGTTAGATCCGGCTCGGAGGCCAGCTCCAAGAGATGGACTTTACCCGAAAGAAAAGTTCCGGCCTGTTCTCTAGCGTTTAGCAGGGACTCCACCTCCTGCCGCACGTCCTCATCATCCGAACACAATTCATCCAGCAATGCCGCCCGATTCGTCAATGGAGTGGCGAGCACGCTGTAGTAGGCGTGTTCGATTCGTTTCCAGAGCTCGGAATCCATGCCTCGGGGAGTAAACTGCCCAACACTTTATCAAAAAAACTTGCGCTCGTTTGGCTGCTTTCAGTATCAGCCGTGGCAAGTTTCACCATGCTTTATTGCTTGAGCGAGTAGGGGGGACTTGAAATCAGTATGCAGTCCGAGACTACGTTTCTGGGCGCTGCGACGCTAGTCGCCGCTATGACCTTAATGAGCGTTTCTGCAACAGCGCAGGCCTTGCCATGTAGCTGGCCGGCAGAAACTACGGGCAGCGGGATTACCAACTTTGCGTATCCCGACACCAACGCAACTTATTGGATCATGCCCTTCGATTCGACCCGCTGGAAGTTGATCGTGATCAGTGGAACGTATCCGGAATCCCGCTACTTCTCCTTTATCCCTTACCTCGCTCACGGCGCTGTCGTAAACAACGAAGCGCTCAACGATGTAGATATCAATCCCTCTCAAGGCAGCACTAACCCGTTCCGCGAGCACGCAGATGACGGCAGCACACATTACTATACGGTTACCGCCAGCCGATATCCTCCCGCAGACAACGAAAGCAATTTCCTCCAGCTCGGCAATACCCGTTTGGCTTGGATCCTTTATCGAATCTATGTGCCCGATAAGGGTTTGGAGCGAAATGCGGGCGTTCCGCTGCCTTCTATTACGGTCATCGATCATGATGGCCGCTCTTACTTGCTGCCACAGTGTCACGCGAATAGCGCTAATGATACGATCACCGAACTTACGAAAACCCTTGCGAGCCAAGGCTTGGATGTGGAAGCCGGCCTTCGGGAAATATTGCGTCCTGTGCAGGCGCCGGTATCCGCGAAAGCGTCATGTCAGCCGACGCCGCTGCTCTCGTTGATACCGAAGAATACAGGCGGATACTTCCCGAACCCAGCCAATAAGTACATAGCCGTTCCGGGACTCTGTTTCCAACCGGACCGAGTCGTAGTGGTTCGAGGCAAAGGAGCTATTTTTCCCGACACCTTCAATGGCAACCCGATCTGGGAGCCACCTGGAGTAATGATGCGTTACTGGTCGATGTGCAACAACAACGAACGGCCGCCCTACCCCGTTGTCGGATGCTCCGCCGATTACAAAACGAATCTGGATGCAGAAGGCTACTACACTTACGTGGTCTCGCAGCCCGAGCAAAACGACGCGGCGCATCCCCCTTCCTGGATTCCGCCTGACGCCACCTGGCTCCCATGGGGTTCGCGAATTACCCCCAATGTTCTTATCCTCCGCAACATGCTGCCCGATTCAACTTTCACTCACTCAGTGCAAGCGGCCCTAGATAAGGGATGTGTTATCAACAACGGAAGTTCTCCGAGCAGAGAGGAGGAAGTTCGGGCGGCCGCGTGCGCTCACAAAGTCATGCAGGGGTACTATCCGCGCGCGGTGTACTGCGGGAAGCAAGTTTTGATCAATGAGGGCTGGCATGGATGCTTTGCTGCCGCCGAATCAGACATCCAGTAGGTCCTTTTTTGGTCATTCCTTAGGCAAACGTGGCAAGTTTCGGAACGTTTTATTGCTTGAAACAGTTAGGAGGCCTTTAAGAGGAGCACAGTTTACATGAAGCGCAGAGATTTTCTCAAGACCACAACCGCCATAACGGGCGGAATTTTTTCCGGGCTTTACAAAGCGTCAGCCGATGGAATCCCGGAACGTACGCCAGTGCCGGGAGATAAGCCAAATATTCTTTTCATTCTGGTAGATGAATTACGCTACCCGACTGTATTCCCGGACGACATCAAAACGCCGCAACAGTTTCTAGAGAGGTTCATGCCGCACGTCCACAGCTTATGGAGGCGCGGCGTAAAGTTCGGGGAGTATCATAATGCCGCCAACGCCTGCACGCCGTCGCGAGGTGTCATGATCACCGGCCTGTATTCGCAGCAGAACTGGCTGATGACAACCATTACGTCCTCTCCCCTGGCGACGAAGCCTCAAAAGCAGCCGGTGTTGGATCCGGCTTATCCAACTTATGGCAAGCTGCTACGCTCGAATGGCTATATCACTCCGTACATTGGCAAATGGCACGTTTCCATTCCGCCCGGCAACGGCTCGCTTCAGCAATATGGCTTTGATTTCATGACTTATTACGATCCGGTAGGGTTCAATCTTCAGGGGACGTATGGGCAGGAACCGGCTTTTCACAACGACGCCTATTCCGCCTCGCAGGCGGTAACTTGGCTAACTGAGCAGGCACCGGTAAACACGCCGTGGTGTTTGACTGTGAGCCTGGTTAATCCGCACGACCGCGAGTTCTTCCCCGCGGGCACGGAATTTAAGACCGTTGCCGAGCTATTCGCTTCTCCTGCAACCAATCCGGATGGCCTGACCCAAATGCAGGCCGGCTATGGAACTGAGAAAAATCCCCCTGTCGTCTCGTGGGACGAAAACAAGCTAAAATCCCCCAAGTCTTACGGATACCCCACGCTCCCACCGAACTGGGAAAGGCGGGAGGATCTGAAGAACAACAAGCCATCCACTCAACTGTTTATCCACGATTTCCAGCAAGGCGTATGGGGCGGCGCTACCGATGATGAGACGCAGGATACGCCCAGCATCGAGCCGTATCCGGGTCAGAATACGCAACACCTTGGCATCTCGAAAATGCCTTTCAGCTACTGGCAGCGGGGTTTGGACAGCTATACGCAAATTATGCAAATTGTCGATCGCCAGATCGGGCGAGTGCTCGAGGCGCTGCATTCGTTGCCGGATAGCGTAGTCGACAACACGGTAATCGTATTTGTATCCGACCATGGCGAGTATTCCGGAGCGCACGGCATGCTCCAAGGCAAAATGGGCACCGTTTATGAAGAGGCCTGGCACGTTCCTCTGATCGTGGTGGATCCGAGCGGACGCTTCACAGATGACATCGATGATATACGCAACGGGCTTACCTCGTCAGTCGATTTGTTCAACATGCTGGTGAGCATCGGATACCGAGGCACGAATGAGTGGATGAGACAAGACCATCTTGCGGCGATATACGGTGACCGCCACGACATGGTCTCGATGCTGAGGTCTTCAAGCGCGCCTGGACGCCGTTACGTGCTGTTTGCCACAGACGAAATAGTATTCGAGTACCTCAACTTCAACAAATCCCCTTTCCATGTTTTGGGTCTTCGACTCGAAGAAAGCAAGTTGGGAGCCTATGCGCACTGGTTCCCTTTAACTTCTCGCATCGTGGGGCCGGTACAGAAAGAATTCTACGATTACTCTTCAGAGCGTGGGTTCCTCGAGTTGGATAGCGATCCAAACGATCCACGAGTTCACGACCTGTATCAAAACCTGATCCACAACATCGTGCCGAATGAGTTGCAGGAGCGACTGCCTGGCGCGCTCGGGGTGGCACAGGCGATCTCAAAAAGAGCTCACCTCGCCTGGTCCGCATTTATCGCGGCGCAGCAGCCTTCGAACTCGCAGTCGAGCCGGGACCTTCTGCAAAAGCTGCTCAGTTATGGCTGGGGGTTCTAGAGCGCAGACGGCCACAGAAAAACGGCCACTGAAGAAGCGGAGGGCCTTCGCGCTCGGCCCTCCGCGGCTGTCATGAATGCCGGCGACGATCTCCGCACCTAATCTACCTTTTGATATCGTATCCTTCGGTTCGTAATTACGGTCTGACACTTGGGTTCGTGCAGCAAATCTGCCAATCTAGCTCACCAATGTCGGTTCGTACGACCTAAACAGGGCGCCCGAAGGCGATAGGGTACGGCATGGCGAAAGCCGTCGCAAAAGAAATCACCAAAACACTGACAGCCCAAGGCTGGATAAAGGAGTCGAAATGAGACGTATTCATCATCTTTCGTTTCTAGCAGGCATAGTGCTCTTAACGGCAACTGCTGGTGCACAAGACGCGGCGACGAGAGTAATAAAGATCCCGCAGCAAATCTTCGCACTGCCAGTGTGCACCGCGGGTGCGTCCACGATGTGCCTGCCGCCGTTTATCGGTGCCCCGGCGGTTGCGAAACCGTTTCCTGCGGAGCCGGTGCCAGAGGATCCATTCATGGCACCAAACGGGCGCAGCGGTGTGCACCTCGATGCCTACCAAAGCGACACCTACCCAATCGCCGGACCGCTTGGCCATTCACCCGAGGTCAGCTCTACATTCCTGGCTGCCGAATGTGGCACGGTGACTTTCGATAAGCATGGCCGTATCATCGTCGTCTGTGCGGCTAAGAATCGAATAGCAGCCTACATTCTGGATCCTGTCTCACTCGAAACTCTTGCAAAGTTCAATTTGCCCGCGCAGGGGGGCACGGGTGGATTTGGAGCGGGCGGCTACTTCTTTCTTGATAATGAGGACCGAGCCGTCATTCCCACTCGCGGTCGCGATATCTGGAGGATCAAGGAGGTAAATGGACCGAGCGGGCTTCAGCTCGTGAAGGACCACACCTGCGCTGACGACCTGCCAAGCGTGATCCCGAACGATCAGTCGATTTTGTCGACACTCCCGGACGCTCATGGGCTGCTTTGGTTCACTACGAGCGGCGGTACGGATCCCTCTGACGAACCCGCCATGGTCGGCACTGCCCAGCCCGATCCTTCGAACAGCGATCATTGCACCGTCCGGCTGTACACGCTTCCTTCCGGCGAAGCGATCGTCAAATCCTTCGCCGTCGACCCGGATCCGTCGCGCGGCGGCGTGTTCATCGTGTCGGACCATCAGCTTTACCGCTTCGATGCGACTGCGGATGGAAGTCCTCTGCCGACTTGGGCGGAACAATACGACCGGGGAGTTCGCGTAAAGCCGGGCCAAATCACGCAGGGCTCAGGCACGACACCCACTTTGATGGGCACACAGTTTGTGACGATCGCCGACAACGCAGATCCCCGCATGCACGTGAATGTATACCGGCGAGCAGTCCAGACGGACAAGGCGCGGCTGGTCTGCTCGGAGCCGGTATTCCAAGCATTCAGGAGCGACACCTTCAACTCGCTGATTGCTACCAACCGGTCCATTTCGGTCGAAAACAACTACGGGTACAGCGATGTGCTTGCGACTTTTCTAGGCGGGACAACCCAGCCCGGCATTACGCGTATCGATCTTGATGCTGGCCTGAATGGCTGCCACACGGTATGGACTAATAACAAGGAAAGCGTGCCTAATGTCGTGTCTCAGCTTTCCCTGGTTAGCGGCCTCGAGTACACATACACTAAAGATCCCGGACCGGGGGCCACCGATGCATGGTATTTCACAGCTGTCGATTTTCATACGAGCGAGACGGTGTATAAGGTGCTCGCAGGCACCGGCATCCTCTACAACAGCAACTATTCGTCCGTGTATGTCGGCCCCGAGGGCAAGACGGCCTATGTGGGCGTGATCGGCGGGCTGGTCAGAATTCACGATACCTACTAAGTCCGTTATGAAAATTATTGGGCACAGAATGATAACCGCGTGAATGCGCATTTCGGCGATTGGGGCGATGTAAGCAAACTGAGCCGAGAGATGCACGCGAGAGGAATGCGGTACATACAGGACATCAGGCTAGATGATTCCAATCCGCTGGACAACCATATATGCGGCAGGCTTTTTGACCAAGCACGTCGGATCGGATCTTCGTTAACCGATCTGCGCGTTTTAAGAGTGACTCGGGTCCAATGCTGCATCCAGCCGTTGTACCGTATTTACGTCATGAATCTGTGGACGCGGTACCGCTGCGCAGCCGCCGCGTTAACGTAATTCACTCCCGAAAGATGTTTATGGAAAACTCCCCTCTTCGTCTTTTTGCTCTTGTATTTCCGGCAATTCTTGCCGTTCCCGTAACCAGCGTTTTAGGACAACAAGGGAGCGCTGAACCGGGCAAACAAGCACCGTTCGTTTTCTCACCGGCCAACACTGTCATCTATGTGAGTGATTTTGGGCTCGATTCGGAGAATTTCCAGGCCGATCAAAGTATGCAGAGAGCGCACCAGCGTCCTCATGTTGTGAACGGGCCACTTCGACAAAGCAAAGATCCTGCGACCCAGGCCCGGGAGTTGGTGAATCTCATGGCAACCGATATCGTTCAAAATCTGACGAAAGCTGGTTACAAAGCCCAGCGCTTGGCGGCTACAGATGCGCGTCCGTCAGAGGGCGTGTGGGTGCATGGCGTGTTCACGGAATTAAATGAAGGAAATCGCAGGCAACGTGCAGTTATCGGGTTTGGCGCCGGCCAGGCAAAAATGGACCTCTACGTGACGATGAACGATCTATCCCGGCCGGATCAGCCTCTCTATACAGCCGCTACGTCTGGAGAGAGCGGGAAAAAGCCAGGGGCAGCGATCACGATGAATCCCTATGTGGCGGCAGCAAAGTTCGTAATGGAAAAGAATGCGCCGGAGAAGACGATCAAGAAGACCGCCGGCGATATTTCGAAGGACATCATCGCGCATCTAAGAGAACATGAAGTGCCCCTTCGTCCAAGTAGTCGAGATTCCGGCGAAAGTCAGCCTCGATCTCAAGCGAACGAGCTGGGTTGTTCGTCTACCGTTCATTTCCCGTCCGTTGATGGCGAATCACGATTGATCATCCAAGCACACACAGGCACGGTCGCGTCAGGGGCACACAAGACGGATCGCGAGACTAGTAAGCAACGAGCGCTCTCGGAAGGTTCCAGGCAATGGATTGAAGCGTAACGACTGGAAACTATTCGTGCCGAAGAGCAATTATCGGAGCGATCCGCGCTGCGCGGCGTGCAGGGCCATAAGAGGCTAGCAGCGCCAGGGCGCACCACACCAGCACAGCGGTGACGTACGTCAGCGGATCTATTGAACTCATGCCGTATAGCAGACCCGTAAGCCCTCGGCCCAGCGCCGCCGTAATCGCGAGGCCGGGTAGAATCCCCCAAGCTACAGTTCGAAATCCCTGCCGCAGCACCATCGCTGAAATTTCCGATGCCGTTGCGCCGATCGCCATGCGAATGCCGATCTCGCGCGTACGTTGCACTACGTGGTAAGCCATTACACCGTACAATCCGATCGCGGCGAGCAAAATCGCAAGCGCTCCGAAGGCAGTGAGCAGCGACGTTTCCCAGCGTACTTGCCAATACGATGCCTCCACGTGATCGCGCAATGGTTTTAATCCAAACACCCGCAGCCCTGCGCCGGAACTCCGCAACACCTGGCGGAGAGAGCGCAAACCGCTCTCCAGGTTTTCGACCTCGACAACGATATTGACAAGGCCTTCATAGTTCTGCGAAAACGGCAAGTACACGTTCGGCTCCGGCGGCTCGCCCAACGATCGCACCTGAAAATCGCGTGTCAATCCGACGACTTCCGCCGCCTGCTGCTCGCGACAGCCGATTCGAATGCGCTCTCCGATTGCGGCCCGCCCGGGCCAGAGCCTTCGAGCACAGCTCTCGTTTACAATCGCCACACGCGTTCCCGTTGGGCGGTCTCGCGCGTCGAAGTCGCGGCCGGCCAGGAGCGGGATCTGCATGGTGGCGAGAAAGCCCGCGCCGATCGTGCCGGTCGTAGCCGCTATCTTTAGTCCGGAATCGTTCACAGCACAATCGGCGTTGATCGGCGTGAGGGGAAGCGTGCGCGTTAGACCGGCACTGCGCACGCCGGGAACAGCACGCAATAGATCAAGCAAGGCGTTATAAAACTGAAGTCCGCTCCTTGAGTCGTACTCGGGAGGTGCGACATAGGTAGTGGCGTAGATTCGATTCTGCACGCGAAATCCGGGATCGGCCGTGCTCAATCGCGATAAAGCCCGGACAAACAGCCCACTGATCAGCAGCAAAACCATCGACAGGCAAACTTGCGTTGCCGTCGAGAATTGCCGTAACCGCAAGCGACGGATTGGGCGCCTCTCATCGTTCATGGCACCGACCGCTTCGGTGCGGCTCGCCCACCACGCCGGGGCCACACCGAAGAATAGAGGCGTCGCTACCGACAATGCCGTCGTAAAGAGCACGACCCGCCAGTCCAAAGAGAGATTCAGCCACAGCGACGCGTCCACGGGGATCGCTGGAAGCGCCGCTTCGAAAGCCCGGCAAAGTGCTGCGCCAAATGCAAGGCCGAGTGCACTCCCGGATAGGGCAATCAGCAGACTCTCCGTCACAACCTGCCTCAAAACTCGCCCCCGGCTCGCGCCTAGGAAAAGGCGAATCGCAAACTCCTTGCCGCGGGCTGCTCCGCGAGCCATCAATAGATTGCCCACATTCACGCACGCGATCAGTAGGACGAGCGCCACCACACTCATCAGGAGCGCCATTACGGGGAGCGACTGCCGGCGGCTATTCACGTTCGGAATTCCACGAACAAGTTCCACCGTGAGCGGCGTATCTGCCTGGCCCGCATCCCCGAGATCGCGTCGCCTCTGTTGCTGGATCCCATTTAACTCAGCCGCGGCCTGAGCCGCCGTGACATGCGGCCGTAGGTGTCCGAACACCATAAAGCGCGCTTGCCGGCGATCGCGCATTTCGGCCTGAATGTTCTGATATTGTCGCGCCCATGTTCCTAAGGGGAGCCAGAGATCCATTCGCAGCGGCAAATACGTACCACCAAAATCCCGCGGCGCGACTCCCACAATCGTGTACCATTGTTTCTCCGACCGCACGACTTTGCCCAGGACGTGTGGATCGCTGTGAAACAAGTTTTGCCATGTGCTGTAGCCGAGAACGGCCGCGGATTCGTCCTCACTTGAAAACCAGCGGCCCATAAATGTGCCCACGCCAATCACGCGAGCGTAATTGGCTGATACAGCTTCTGCTCCCGCCGGGTGACTCTCGTTGTCGAAATCCAAGCTTGATTCGGTTGGATTCGTAACCGCAACACCGGCTAGAGATCGCGACCGGTCTCGCAAATCGATGTACTCCGGATACGAGAGCAAAGGCCCGGCGCGCCGAACTATGACCAGCCGTTCCTGATCATGAACCGGTAACGGCCGCAAATACACAAAATTCAACAAGCTGAACACCGCCGAGTTCGCGCCTATCCCCAACGCCAGGCAAAGAAGCGCTGTTCCGGTAAAGAGCGGCCTGCTCATGAGACCGCGCAGGGCGTACCGGAAATCCTGCCCAAACTGATCGATCCAGGTTATTCGTAAGTTGGCCATATATATCGAATACTATATAGCCCAGCAAGCCCGCATGCGGCATGTTGCCAGGTTTTCGTGATCTAATAGCCTTCCTAGGAGGCGTTACTTATGAAGCGGGGATTTGCTGTATCTTGTGTACTTATTTTGGGTGTCATTGCAAGCGCGCAACCGCCTAAACCGCAACCGGCTCCGGAGCTAAAAAATATCGCCTACTTTCTTGGAAGCTGGACCCTGGACGGCGATATGAAACCTGGGCCTGCCGGGCCAGGCGGCAAGATGGCCATGCATGAACATTGCGAATGGCTTACTCCGGAGTCCTTCCTCGTATGCCATTCCGATTTTGCTGCTGGCAGTATGGGGAGCGGCAGCGGACTTTCGGTTATGGGGTACAACTCCAGTGACAAGGTCTACACATACGACGAGTACAACAGCTTTGGCGAAGCAGAGCACTCGACAGGCGCATTCGAAGGCGATACCTGGACGTGGACCGGCGACGAAAAAATGGGGGGTCAGGTGATCAAAGGCAGATTCACCATGAAGATCCTCTCACCCGCTTCGTACTCTTTCAAGTACGAAATGTCCCCTGATGGAACGAACTGGGCCAACGCAATGGAAGGAA
>JAFATG010000315.1 GCA_019244055.1 Acidobacteriaceae bacterium
GCGGTAGTATCAGCCCGACTATTGACGCGCACAACGGGCAGCCGAACGCCCTGTGGGCTCACCGTCACGCGCGACAGGGCGAGAGCCGCCCGGCGAACCTCCGTGAAGGTCCAGCGCGGCTCAATCCGCACGTTCACGGCTACACCGCGAGTCTTGCGCTATACGTTCAGCGGAAGTTGTCCACAACCATCACGTTGCCGTCGGCACGAAGAAGGGCGCTAAAGAGAATACTTGTGTGGTCCGGTGAGACTGTCAATCCACCGTCATCGGCCTCATCCATGCTGAGTGATGCGATCTCCTGCTCCTTCCCTGTCGCGAAGCTGTGTAATAGAACAGACCCAAGGTGCGGCCGATGCACGGGGATGTAGTATATGCCATCGTTGGTGACGGCAAATTCCCGCCCCAGATCGGCTGGCAGTATTTGCTCCTCGTTTCCCCCATGCAGAGAGAGCTTCCACAGACCCGCGCTTCCGTGCTTGGTGTAGTACAGAGACTGGCCATCCGTTGATTCGAAGGCCGTGTATCCGCCATTGCGAGTCACCTGAATACCTTTGCCCCCTTTCACAGGCGCTTTCCAGACTTCAAACCGGCCCGTTCGATTCGAAGCGTAGTAGATCCATTTTCCGTCCGCGGACCAACTGGGAATATTCTCCGTGGTGTCATCCGCGGTCAGCTTGCGAACCTCGCTGCCGTCGTTTGCGATAACAAATATCCTCCAACCTTGATTGCCCTCATGATCGAAGGCGATTGAGCCTCCGTCAGGGGACCACCGCGGGCTACCTGAGAATCCGGAATCGAAATGGGTGACCTGCATCGGGTTGCCGCCGTCCGAATTGCAGACCCATATCTCGACCACGCCGGAGCGGGTGGAGGCGAAGACTACTCGCTTGCCGTCCGGTGAATACTGGGGGCTCAAGTTTAATCGGGTAGATGGCGAAAGAATCGCGGCTGCCTTGCCGGGCCGCACCTGCCCGATCTGCGCATAGTAAAGGATCTCAGTATAGGCCAGCCGGTTACCGCATGGTGAAATCGCAAGCGAAAAAGGCCAGAAAGGAACTTCACCGACAAACGCAACGCGTACTGGCCGTACACCAGCTTTAGCCCGGACTCTCATAATGGAAGCATTCTCATCGGCTCCAAAGAGCGAGTAAATGATGTCCTTCCCGTCCGGCGTCCAAACGGCTCCTTCGATATCCTGCCCTTCCTGCTTCAGTGATGTAGCTTTTCCCACGGCTCGATAGTCGCGCCCAAGGTGCAGCACATACAAACCACATTTTGCTTCCCCGCACCGGGTAAACAGGAGCTTGTGGCCGTCCGTTGAAAAGGCGGGATCGATATCCGAGGTCTCAGGTTCGGGCGGAGTCGTCAGCCGTATTTTCTCGCCCGTTTCGACCTTAATGAGCGAAAGGAAGGTCGGTGCGTCGACCGAGGTACCTTCCGCTGCCACCAAGAACCGACAGTCTGGCGACCAAGCGATTCGGCGCGAAAATATATCCCTAAGCGCAAAATGACCTTCAGCGACTTTTCGTTCCGCGCCGCCCAGTGCCGGCATGACGTAAATACTTGTAACCGCATCGGACACCCGCAAAAACGCGATGGAACGGCCATCCGGAGACCAAGCCGGGCTTCGATCCTGAACCGAACCTGAGGTAAGACGAAGGGGCGTGCCTCCAGTGATCGATTTCACAAAAATATGCCGCTGGAGATTCATTCCTGCGCCCTCGTACCACACAGAGGCCACCTGAGTGCCATCGGGCGAGAAACTTGGTTCGCTTTCCCACCCTGATGCAGCCGTAAGCGGTACAGGGTTAAGTGGAGTAGCGCTCCTCGGTGGTCGTAACTTCAATGCCCACCAAACTCCCACGCTTACTAAAAGCAGAACCACAAGCGCGCCCAGGCCGAAGTGACCGGTTCTCCACCCCGGCTCTGTAACTGGCTGCTTATTCGGCTCCGCTGGTGCGGGTACGCTTTTGTCGGGAGACCCTCCCAGGCTGCCGATAAAGCGGTATCCGCGGCGGGCGAATGTTTCAATGAACCGAGGGTTCTCAGGAGCATCGCCGAGCGCCTCCCGAAGCCGTCGTACCGCGCTATTAATAGCGTTGTCGTAATCGACGTAGGTGCCGCGGGCCCAGAGCTTTTCCTGGATCTGTTCCCGAGTTACCAGTTCGCCGCGGTGTTCCAGAAGAAGAACGAGAATCTGGAACGGTTGATCTTGCAACCTGACGCGGACGCCGCGTTTACGCAATTCTCCGGTACTCTGGTCCAGCTCGAAAGTCCGAAACGGTAGACCTGCCGGGATGTGTCGGCGGCCCGCATGCGCGTGAAGTGTAGCACATTCGGCCGATAGCGGATGAAAATCGACTGTCCACGCCGCTCTCATCTTTTTCCGGCGCCATCTGTGAACGTGACAGTTGCAGTAGGAACTCCCGTATTCTCACGCGTTTACTCAGACAGGTGCTTTTCAGCACGGTGCTATTGAGAATCCCGCTGACCTGATCGAGTTTGAGCATGGCCGCAGGTGGCCCACGCATGCATACGCTTCTTCGATCTCGGATCGCATTGGGAATTCTCACCCTATCTACTTGCCAAGGTTTCGCGCATCCGCGTCCTCCCAAAGTGATTTCCGGGCCACCTCTCGTCATTCGCGTCTACAGCTTGCCTGACATACCTCCCCGGACACTCAACCAGGCGATGCACGATGCCGCGCGAATCCTGGCTACCGCTGCGGTAGACGCAATGTGGCAGCAAGGTCGCGCCGGTGCACCAGAGAGCCGCATTGTCGATCAGAGCTTTCCGGTGCTTGGAAAGAACCCCGGATACCAGGCCAGAGGCTACATCGTTGTTGTGATTGTGCGCGGTGTTCCGGCCAGGTGTTTTCCCGGTGCGTTGGGATACGCACTTCCGCACGCGCGGGTCGGGGCGAATGCCACGATCTTTTATGACCGTATTGAACGGCTTACTGAACCGGGCGGGATTGAGCTTTCAACCGCCCTCGGATGTGCCGTGGCCCACGAGATTGGCCATGTGCTGCTCGGATCGACAGAGCACTCCCACAAAGGAATTATGAAAGGGGTCTGGAACGCAGGCGATTTTCGGATGTCATCGCTCGCGGCCGTTGGATTCACGGCCTCCCAGCGCTTGGCAATACAAAAGCGGTTATCGATTGAAGAGATTGAGGGCTCGCGAGTAGAGTAGCTTCTCGCGGTTTGACGACAGCGCGCCTCCACAGAATTCAATCGGTAATGAGGGAGAGCGTGCGCGAAGACTCGAATGTCACTTTAACATTCGGATAGCAGCTTGTTTTATCGGTTCAGTTGTGACGCCTTGCGGCGATGGATCAGCTTCCGGGTTGCCGAGGCCCAGGACTTTGGAAACAGAAGCAACCCATGAGATGCCATGCTACTTTGGCAAAGATCATGAGACCTTCTTTGCTGTACAGGATTGCGTCGATCCTTCTCATCCTCTTTGCTGTCGGCCACACGCTAGGCTTCCGCCAAGTCGATCCTAAGTGGGGCGTAGATCCTTTAATTCAATCAATGAAGTCGGTTCACTTCAATGCCAATGGATCTGAGCGCACCTATTGGGATTTCTTTGTTGGATTCGGGCTGTTCGTTACGGCTTTGTTGATACTTGCTTCTGTCGTTGCATGGCAGTTTGGGAGTCTTTCAGTGGAAACGCTTGCGAGTATGCGCATGAGCACCTGGGCCTTCGTTCTTTGCTTTGCCTTCGTGGCTTTTCTAAGCTGGCGTTATTTCTTCCTGCTTCCCGTGATCTTTTCGATAACAATCCTCGTATGCCTGACCCTGGCTGCATGGCTCTCCAGAAATCCGCGTAGCTGATTCCGTTTCAGTTACGCTACTTTCCGGATAATGCCAGGATCACGGGCCATCGTACGTAATTGACGCCTTGCCGACCATGCACCCGAAAATCCGACAGGCCGAATCCGCACCTGCGGTGCCTCTCCGCCATATTCCGGTCGCACAAGGCCGCCGTATAATCACCGCATGTCTGTCCCGCGCACTACGTTCCTCGCGATCGTCGTGACCACTTTGGGGGCAGCACAGCAGACCATTTCGTTCCCTACCGAAGATGGTGGGCGAGTTTGTGCCGATGTCTACGGCCTGGGCGGCCGCGCGGTTGTGCTTGCTCACGGCGGCAGATTCAAGAAGGAGAGCTGGCGGGAACAGGCCAGCGTGCTCGCGTCCGAAGGATTTCAAGTCCTGGCGATCGATTTCCGCGGATTCGGATGCTCGACCGGCCCCGGCGAGAAGGATTTCGATCATGCACCCTTCGAAAACGATGTTGTCGCCGCAGTTCGGTATTTGAAAGCGCATGGGGTCAAAACGGTGTCGGTGGTTGGAGGCAGCTTCGGCGGCGAGGCGGCAGGGGATGCGTCCATCAAGTCCGCGCCCGGTGAGATTGATCGGATCGTGTTTCTCGGAGCGGCGCCTAATCTTCCGGCGGAGGGGCTTAAATCGCGGGCACTGTTTATCGTGGCGCGCGATGACGCCAACGATGCCGGCCCCCGGCTTCCGCGCATTCGTGCACAGTACGAAAAGGCTCCTCAGCCCAAGGAATTGATCGTTCTGGATGGTTCTGCGCACGCCCAGTTTCTCTTTCAAACGGACCAGAGTGATTGGGTAATGCGCGAGATTCTCCGATTCCTCTCGACGCCTTAGTCGTTTACCGCCACGCGAAAGCCAGTCGGAGCAACTCTACTCGTATTTAAGCGCCAGCATCGAATCGATTTTCGTCGCCCTACGAGCGGGGATAGAATAGGCCCCTAACGCGAGCAATGCAAGCAGAGCCACGACTGGCGGCGCGAAGCGATGGTCGTGTACTTCGGTTTCGGCAAGTCGATTGGTATGGTCACGAGCTTGTGCGGATTCACGCCGATCCCGGACTACTTACACGTGATCCCTCAGGCGCTTATTCATAGAAATTGCGATCCCAGGCATGTCGCTTTAGAATGGCGAGCGTTCGCGAATCAAGCATTCCCGCGGAGGCAGCGCGGCAATTATCCTCTACAGTCGCAATTCGCCTCATTCCGGGGATCACGCTGGTGACGGCTTTGTGCGAAAGACAGAACCGCAGAGCGATTTGCGGCAAAGTGCCAGGCGTGTCTTTCAGGTCTCGCTTTAGCGCGTCCACGTGCTCGACCACCTGGCTCTTGCGGTCTCCTCGAAAGTACTCCTCGCGAAACTCGCCCGGCTCAAACTGCGTGTGCTCGGTGATGTTTCCAGTTAATCCGCCTTCATCGAACGGAACGCGCCCTAGCACTCCGACCTTCATTTCCTGGCAGAGCGGGAAGAGATACTTTTCCGCGGTCTGATCGAAAATGTTATAGATCACCTGCACCGCGTTAAACAAGCCGGTCCTTACTGCCTGGAGCGCGGAGTCGGGCTCGTGCTCGCTGACCGAGACTCCGAAGTAGCGAACCTTGCCGCTTTCTCGCAACCGTTCCACTGCGCGCCGCCATTCATCGGCATCGACCCAGGCGTCTGTCCAGACGTGAAACTGCTGTAAATAGATCTGTTCGACTTTCAAATTCCGCAGACTCTCGTCGGTGCACTCGATGATGTAGTCATACGGAAATACGTCGGAGATCGGCGTCGACGGCGATGCGGGCCAGCTGCGATTCTTTGGGGGAATCTTGGTCGCGATATGGACTCTGCCAAAACTTTGTTTGACAGCTTGGCCCACGAGTTGCTCGCTATGGCCGTCTCCGTACGCAAGCGCAGTATCTACCAGATTGACGCCGAGCTCGAACGCACGTTTGAGAGCAGCTAGCGAATCTTTATCGTTGCCGCCTTTCCACTGATTGCCGCCGATACCCCAGCCGCCAAAGCCGACCTCGCTGATCTCCGCTTCGGTCGAGCCGAGTTTGCGATAGTGCATGTAAACTAGTATTAGCGACCGTTTGCGACTTGATCCGGTACGGGCTGAATGAAACTCCCCTGAAGCATCCTGCGCACCAACTGTAAGCAGCGCGTTTGGGCCTCTTCGTTCGAGATGGCGAGATCTTTGGCAACGGAGCCGGCGATTTCGCGCGTGCTCCGCTGGCCATCGAGCAGCGTCATAAACCGAAAGACGACAGAGTCGAGACGCACCTCATCCTTCAAAGCGGATTCGTTTACCACCGAATTTGTCACTTCCCAGCCCTTCTCGCCCAGCACGGCTCGTTCGATGAGCTCGGCGCCGGCAGCGAACCGAAACCTCGCGTTTAGCAGATCCTGCTCCGAGTGGCTGGCTAGAACAGTCAACGAATCGAACTTTTGACGAATCGCGGAGCCGGTCGATTCCTTCGCCTCGCTGGCTTCAAGGATCGCGAACCAATTTGTCCCGCAACGTTTGCGCATCGTTAGAATGCCGCCGAGTACGCTTTCTACCTTGGCGTTGCGGAGCCACTGGAGCCGGCTTGCGAACTGTCCTTTTGCGCAGCTCGGGTCGACCCCCTTCGCTTCGTTGGTCGTCTTTTCTGTGTAATCGATCGCATTTCGTTGCCAGCCACGCAGAACAAGCACGTCGCATCCGGAATCTTTCGTCCAGCTCTGTAGCCGCTGTTCCCACGGCTCGCCTTCGAATTGGACCCATTCACAGGCCATCTGAAAAAACGCGTTTTCAGCCAATAACGAGGGCGCATCGAGCGCGAGCTTCCGAACAAAGCCATCCAGCGCCATGGGGCTATCGCTGAATGTGAATGTCCGCACCGGCGCAAGGAAGAATGGCGGGTTGGCGATAATCCTAGAAAATGTGCATCCTTCCACCGGCTCGAAAGCGCTCCCACAAAGAAATTCGACGTTGTCTAGTCCATTCAACGCCGCATTAAAGCGCGCGAACTGGAGCGCGCGAGGGTTCACGTCGGTTCCCACAACATGGCTGCTCCGGGGCGCCGCATTCAGAGCCAGTACGCCCGTCCCTGTACACAGATCGAGCGTCGCTTCCCCGGTGCCCGGCACCGCGCAGTAAAGCATCTTTCTGGTCGACGAGCTAGGGCCCATCACAATGTCGGGTCCTCGATAGAGTGTTATCCCGTCACAAGCGACGGCCATTTCCTTGAACGGAACCAAGAGAGCACACGGCTCGACATCCGATCCCGACTGCCGGACCAGCCCACACGCGAGCGCAGCGGATAAGGCATCCGGATCTAAAATGCGAGTACAGTCGGCGGCATTCGCCGGCCATCCGGCAAAGAATAATCGAGCGAGCAGATGCAGCGCAGACCTGCCGCTCGTTTTCTCCAGCAGAGGCTCCAGATTCTGGAGATCCGCGCTCAGCGTCTCGTGGATTCCCAGTTCTTCGATCAGGCGATCAGCAGTGTAACCGCACTCGGCCAGGTAAGAGCCGAGCGAGCGAACGCTCTTTTGCGATGCAATGGTGAGCACGAAGAAGAGATCTTATAAACAGAAAGGCCGCCATCGCGGCGAAACGATGGCGGCCCGATTATTTGCTGGTTTGTAACTTACGGACGAGCGACGTTCTCAGCCTGCAAGCCTTTGGGCCCGCGTTTGACTTCGAACTCCACCTCCGCGCCCTCCTCAAGAGTGCGATATCCGTTCATCTGGATCGCCGAGAAGTGCACGAAAACATCGTCGCCGTTCGAGCGTTGAATGAATCCATAGCCCTTTGCGGCGTTAAACCATTTCACAACACCTTTTTCTCTCACTACCTAATCTCCTGTAATCGATGCGAGATGAATGCCCGTTTGCCCGTACGGCAGATTACAGGAGAGCTGAGCCCTCCTTATCTTAGGGCTCGCAGGAATACAACCAGCTTGCATCTAAAAATCTGCATTGAAGTTTAGCAGATGCTCTGGGCATCAGCAAGCAAAATGTTGAAACGACGGTAGTAACACGCCGCCTGATCAGTTCTAGCAGTACTCGGAACGCTGCCCGGGTACTCCGGAGGCCCGCTATTATTGTGCCTGGCTTACAGCGCTCGCGGGCGCCATTTTCTCGTTTGCGGCACTGCGCAAAGTCACGGGCGAGGGAATGGTGAGCAAGCGCCGTGAAAGCTTAACTAATCCGCGGCGCTCCAACTGATTCAGTGTGGTAGACGTGGTCTCTCTGGTAGCACCGATAAGGTCCGCCAGTTCGAGCTGCGTGATGGGGAGTTGATAACCTCCATCGCCATCGGATGGCTTTACCAGCTTGGACAATTCCGCCAGATAGTGAAGAATCCGATATTCCACGTCGTGCAGGCACAGCAGTTCCACTTTCTGAGCCAATCCGAGTTTCCGTTCTTGAAGCTCTTCAATCAGCGCGGTAGCAAGCTCCGAATGAGCTGCCAAAGACTGGAGCAAGCTTTCGCGCGGGATCCGGTAAATGATCGCGTCGGTCAGAACTTCAGCCTCGGTGTAATAAATCGGAGATCCTGCGGCAAGGGCCTCTTCGCCGATGACGTGATTCGGCCCACACACACTGAGAATAATTCGGCCCTGGCTGGCGCTTGTACGCGTGAGTTTGATCAAGCCTTCTTCGATAAAGTACAGCGAATCGGCTGGCTGGCCTTGCGAGTACAAGGAGGCGGACCGGCGGAGTCCATTAACCCGGCTTACGTCGGGCTTTGAAAGGAGGGTGCTACGTACCAGCGATGTAAGTGAGGTCACAAGAAAATCCCGGTTCTACCGTGTTCCACAATTATATGGTGTTATATACCTGATGCACAGAAAAAGTTCGAGGTACTAGGGTTTTTGGTACTGGCCTGCTGCCACTATGTCGAGCCCTCGCGGATTTTTTGAGCGAACTCATTTGCCATGATGAAGCCGCCGGCCAACTCGGGCGCTCCAATCGAACGACGCAAGTCGTTCAAAGTGATAAGGAAAGCATCCAAAGCACGGTGGACGGCCGCCGAATTCGTCGATAAAATACTTTTCCACAGCTCGGGCGGGCTCAAGGCCAGGCGAGTCATATCGAGTAGACCCTGGCCGAACACTTGATCGACATTCCCGTTTTCGTTTCTTGCCAGAGTGGCTGCCAGAGCGCTTGAGAGGAGCTGCGGCAGATGTGAGGTGAAGGCGACGGTCTCATCGTGCTCGGTAGGGGACATATCAATTACTTTCGCGCCTATTTTCTCGAGCCAGAACCTGAACTCGCGCGTTCGGTCCGTCTCGGTTGTTGTGGGCGTAAGAACGTAGGGGCGGTGCCGAAAGAGATCCGGGTCTGCGGATTGCGCGCCACGCTGCTCTTTGCCTGCCAGCGGATGCCCTCCGAGAAACGGTTCCAGGTGAGCGGCCATAGAGGCCGCGACAATCCGCGCTTTCGTGCTCCCTGCGTCGGTGATGAGACAATCGCGCCGCGCTACTTTGGCCAGAACCGGTATGGTTGAGAGGATGCGGTCCACCGGCTGCGAGAGGTAGATTAAATGTGCCGAACGCGCTGCTTCCTCGAGCGTTCCACTGCGATCGATTGCCCCCGCTTTGATGCCCGCTGAAAGAGCCGCCTCGGAACTGATACCGATCAATTCTCCCGTAAAACCCGCTTTCCGGAGAGCCAAGCCGAAGGAGCCGCCGATCAACCCTACGCCGACGATCGCTACAGCGCGCATGTACGATCAGGCCGCCCGCCCGATTGCGACGGCTATAGCGCGCACCTGCTGCATCAGGTCCGAGAATTGATCGGGCTTCAGCGTTTGCGCTCCGTCACTCAAGGCGTGATCCGGATCGGGATGAACCTCTACGAGCAAACCATCCGCGCCTGCCGCCACAGCAGCGCGAGCCATGGGTAAGACGTAGTCTCGCTTTCCCGTGCCGTGCGATGGATCCGCAATCACCGGCAGGTGCGTCAAGCGGCGGAGCACCGGAATCGCGGCGATGTCCATTGTGTTGCGCGTACTCGTTTCGAACGTGCGGATACCGCGCTCACAGAGCATCACGTCGTAATTGCCGCCGGACAGAATGTATTCCGCCGAGAGCAGCAGTTCTTCGATGGTGGCCGCAATGCCGCGCTTCAAGAGAATGGGCCTGCGGACTTTCCCAAGCTCGCGCAGCAGATTGAAGTTTTGCATATTGCGAGCTCCCACCTGCAAAATGTCGGCATACTTGACCAGGATAGGGATCTGCACCTGATCCATGACCTCGCTCACCACCAGCAGTCGGTGGCGATCTGCCGCCGAGCGCAGAATGCGCAGCCCGTCTTCCCCCATTCCTTGAAAACTGTACGGCGAACTGCGCGGCTTGAATGCTCCGCCACGAATCACACGCGCACCCGCTGAGGCCACAATGGCGGCCGAATCCTCAATCTGTTTTTCGGACTCGATGCTG
>JAFATG010000343.1 GCA_019244055.1 Acidobacteriaceae bacterium
TTTGGGTGAGCGGAGATTTTTTCCAGACACTCAGCGTGCGGCCGCTGCTGGGACGTTTGCTGACCGGCAACGATGATCATCGAGGCTGCGGCTCATCGAATGCCGTAATCAGTTATGCGTTCTGGCAACGCGAGTTTGGAGCGAACCCTGAGGCCATCGGGAAGCGAATTTCGCTCGAGGGCCATAGCTTCGACATTGTTGGGATAACGCCTGCAGATTTCTTCGGTGTGGAAGTGGGCCGCAGTTTTGATGTCGCCGTCCCGCTGTGCGCCGAGCCCGTAATCAATGGTGAGAACAGCCACCTGGACAAGCGTCATCATTGGTGGCTGGCCATTATCGGGCGTCTAAAACCGGGTTGGACCGTTCAACGAGCCTCCGCTCAAGTGAACGCGATTTCGCCGGCAGTGTTCGGAAGTACGGTTCCTCCAAACTACCGGGCAGACCAAGCGAAGTATTATGCGGCGTACAAGCTGGAAGCATCGCCGGCGGGCTCAGGAGTTTCTTCGTTGCGACAGACCTACCAAGAACCCTTGGCGCTGCTGCTTGGCATCGCCGGTCTTGTGTTGCTGATCGCGTGCTCGAATCTGGCAAACCTGATGCTTGCGCGGGCGAGCACGCGCGAACGTGAAATGGCAGTCCGGCTGGCGATTGGAGCGGATCGCGCGCGCCTGATCCGCCAACTTCTGATTGAGAGTTTCGCGCTCGCAATAACCGGCGCCCTCGCCGGGGCATTTCTGGCCCAATTCCTGAGCAAATACCTGGTCTCCTTCTTAAGCACAGGTGACAATCCGCTGTTTGTGGAGCTCGCTCCGGATTGGCGCGTTTTTGGCTTCACGGCCGCTCTGGCGATATTGACCTGCATTCTTTTCGGACTGACGCCAGCGCTGCGCGCCACGCGGACCGATCCGTCCTCGGCGATGAAAGCCGCAGGGCGCAGCGTAACAGCGGACCGGCAGCGGTTCGGCCTGCGCCGGATCCTGGTGGTCAGCCAGGTGGCGCTCTCGTTAGTGCTGCTAGTGGGCGCTCTTCTGTTTGTGCGCAGCTTACGTAATCTGCTTACGCTCGATGCGGGTTTTCGGCGGGACGGATTGTTGATTACCGCCATAGATGCGTCGCGCCTCGGCTATTCGCCGGCTCCTCGTGCTGTCCTGTACCGGGAGCTCCTGGCCAGCGTCCGCGAGACGCCAGGTGTTCAAGATGCTGCCAGCGCTTCGATTGTGCAAGTTAGCGGTTCCGGGTGGAACGAGACGATTGAGATTTTGGGCCATCGATCTGCGAAGAATCAGATTCCGTGGTTCGATCGGGTAAGCCCTGGATACTTTCGGACCATGGGCACTCCGCTGATCGCAGGCCGGGATTTCGATGATCGCGACACGACCGCCTCTCCGGAGGTCGCAATCGTGAATGAGAAATTCTGCAGCAAGTTCCTGGGGAATCAGAACCCACTGGGAAAACAGTTCCGCATTCTTACAGGACCGGGTGAGCCCCAGCATCTCTATCAAATCGTCGGTCTGGTTAAGAATTCGAAGTACCAGAGCCTGCGAGACGATTTCGAGCCGATCGTCTTCGTAGCGGCTTCACAGAATAAAGAGGCTGAATTGTGGACCAATCTCGTGGTGCGATCCGCCACCCCGCTCGGATCCTTGATGGCCGCACTAAGGAGAACAATCCTGCAGCAGAACGGCGAAATTTCCTTTGAATTCCATGTATTTCAAACACAGCTTCGCGATTCCCTTCTGCGAGAACGGCTGATGGCAACGCTCTCCGGGTTCTTCGGGTTCCTGGCAGCGGCGCTTGCGACGGTAGGGCTATATGGCGTGATCTCTTACATGGTGGCGCGACGCCGTAGTGAGATCGGAATTCGCATAGCGCTGGGTGCAAATCGCTCAGGGGTCGTCAGGCTTGTCATAAAAGAGGCGATCCTGCTGCTGGCGGCGGGATTGATCATTGGAGCCGCGGTCGCGGCGGCGAGCGCGCAGACGGCGAGTTCCCTCCTTTACGGTTTGCGGCCGACCGATCCTATGACCATGGTGTTGGCGGCAATCGCACTGGCTTGCATTGCACTGGCCGCGAGTTTCGTACCAGCACTGCGAGCTGCACGATTGGAGCCGATGGCGGCTCTCCGCGAAGAGTAGAGGGACATCGATCTTCCCTGATGATTGGGCAATGACCAAGGCGCGGTCATTGGCCCCTAGGCATTTCTCTAGTTTCGCTGCTGCGTCATCACGACTACACTAATTTTGTCCACAAAAATTCTGCGTGGAAGTGCCTTATGACGATGAACACAGATGCGTTCTTCATCCCGGATACCCAAATAGGCGATCACGCAATCCGCCTTTCAAGCTCCATTTCGGCTATTCAGCTTCTTCCCACAGAAGGCGGTGGCGCGAAGCTCGGATTGGTAGCGCAACTCGGGCCTGGAACCACGGTGGAACGGTGCGGCGACGGATTCAATGAGCGAATCGTAAAGGTGCGCGCGCACGGGCAGTACTATTTTGTCTTCTTGCAAGACATGGAAACCCAGGCACTCGTGGCAGCCGGCTAACGATCCTCATAGAAGGTTCGGATAGCCAACCCATGGCTTCTCGGTTGCGCGCTGGTTGAACAAACACAGGCTCGCATCAAGATACTTCCGCACCGCAGTCCCAGGTTTTCACAGCTGTTAATTCCCCCAATTGTTCAGTTCCGGCATTATGGGGAACATAAAAACATATTGGTCGAGAGCTGCGCATGTAAACAGTGCGGCGGCTGTTTTTTCTTACCCCTTATTCGTCACACAAGTGCGAATCGTGCCGAACAGGATCTGTGCAATTCAGTTGATTGCAGATTCAGGACAACCACGTCGAAGCTTTTCCGGGGAAGAACTGAAGCAGTAGTTTACGTTATCGTTGCTTTATACCAGCGATCGCCATGACCAGCGGCCGCCGCATGATCACGCCCTTGGCCAGAATGGGAGAATCACTCTCATAAACACGGCAAGCGTGTCCGATAAATTCGCCCCTAGGAAACGGAAATTCGATCGGTAAGTGTGTTGACCGATGCAGGATCTGCAAGCTGTCGCGAGTAGCTTGGCATTGCTTCGCTGATTAGACAGAACAGCCCAATTGTGTTACTTCACGCCAATGAGCTCTTAGTCTCGAGCATTGCTGGCTACTTTTTGTTTGCGGAGCCCGGAGCTGACATGCTAGCGTGAGCTTTCGCCACCAGCGGATCGGGCAGCGCGTAGCCAGCCGCTGCTTGTAACTTATTTTTTAGCGACCCCGCGATTACGTGATCCTTGCCCTCCATCAGTGCCTCGAAACCCTCTTTCGCCACCTCCGCCGGATCGTCTTTCTCGCTGGCCCCAAGTTTCGTGTCGTCCGCCCCCGCGCGATGAAAGAAGTTTGTTTCCGTCGCTCCGGGCATCAAGGTGGTGACTTTCACTCCAGTCTCCTTCAGTTCGTCGCGAATGCTTTGGGCCAATGAACGATCGAACGCCTTCGTCGCACCGTAGACCGCCTCATAGGGCGTCGGCATCGTTCCCGCAATCGAAGAGGTAATGAGAATTCGTCCGCTGCCCTTTGGGACCATGTGCTTGACGCTCCATTTGGCGAGATGCAGGACAGACATGACATTTACCCGCACCATATCCATCTCATCCTTAAGGTCCGTCTCAGTGAACGCGCCACTGACGCCAACGCCCGCATTCAATGCGATTGCATCCACCTGCTTGCCCGTCCCCTCGATTGCTTGAATGAGCTGATGCGTTCCTTCGTGTTCTGCAAGGTTCACCTGCACAGGTTGAACCCCCGCGCCGAGCGCTTCAAGGTCCCTCGCTGCCTGCTGAACCAATTCGCTATCTGCAGCAATCAGCAGATCGAACCCATTCTGAGCAAACTGCTTAGCCAGTTCGTATCCAATGCCGCGCGATGCACCGGTGACGACCGCAAAAGGTTTGCCGTTTGATAAAGTTGCCATTTCGTTACTCCTCAACAGGAGACGAATCGTTTACGAAAAGTCATTAATAGCAAAGTTTCGAGCTAGAGTATGCCGAATAAGAATCTAAGCAGCAAGATCTCGTAATTCTACCGTCGTAGCACGTAGAAGATAATCAGTGGCAAAAATGAAATTCATTTGAAGCAAGTGCATGACTGGGCCAGGCACATCGTCAGCGCCCTGCAAGGCTCGCTGTGTTGAACTAAAAACATATGGACAAGTTCTTGGACGCTGCGATCGAGATCGGTCGCGAGGCAGGACAGGTTCTGCTCGCGCATCGCGGCATCGGATTCGAGCTGAAGGGCGCTTACGATCTGGTCACGGCGGCCGACCATGCAAGCGAGCAGCTTATTATGAAGCGCTTGAAAGAATGGTTTCCGACACACGGCATCATCGCGGAAGAGGGCGGGCGCGCGGAACCGGAAGCCGAACTGATCTGGTACGTGGACCCGCTTGATGGCACCACGAATTTCGCCCACGGCTTTCCGATGTGGAACGTCACTCTCGCGCTCGCCAGCCGCGACCAAGTGATTGTGGGTGTCATTTACGATCCATTGAACCGGGAACTATTCACGGCCGAACGCGGAGCCGGAGCGCGCCTCAACGGCGCACCTATTCGGGTAAGCAAGACGACCACTCTGAACGATTCCCTTCTGGCAACCGGTTTTCCCAGCCGCCGCCGGCATCAGAACGTAAACATTCACTTCTACTATCAGGTCGCTATGCTGACGCATGGTGTTCGGCGTGGCGGTTCCGCCGCTCTCGATCTCGCATACACGGCATGTGGCCGTCTCGAAGGCTTTTGGGAGTTTGGTCTGAACCCCTGGGATATGGCTGCGGGAACGCTGCTCGTCGAAGAGGCGGGCGGCCAGGTTTCCGGAATGCGCGGAGAAACGATGGATCTGCATGGCCGCTACGTGCTGGCGGACAACGGATTAATTCATGCGGAGACGCTGGTCCTTTTTGACGAGATCTTCGAGGGCCGCTACCGGCACAACATGCCCGGTCTGCCCGCGCCCGATTGGGAACTACAGCATGGCTAGCCTTCCATCTGTTCCTCTCACTTTAGAGGGCCAGTTCGCCCTTCACCAGATGTTCCGCTTCCGCCGCCCTGACTGGCGGGATCTTTCCTCCGCCGATCGAGATCGCGTTTTATCAGAAGCGATTCCGCTGCTTACTTGCTTGGAAATGGGGTCCAAAGAAGGACACCCCAATCAATCGGCCCTGTATTCGCAGATTGGCCACAAGAGCGATCTAATGCTGCTACATTTCCGGGATTCGCTCGAAGACCTGCATCGGACCGAGCTTCGCCTCGCGCAGCTCGAGCTGGCGGATTATCTTGAACCCGTCCATTCTTATCTTTCAGTGGTCGAGCTTGGGCTCTACGATTCCTCTATAAGAACTTACGGCCAGCTTTCGGAACAAGGCATCGAACCCTATTCTCCGGAGTGGAATGCCGCGATAGGAGAGACGGTGGCGCGGCAAGCGAACGCGATGGCTCCGCGCCTCTTCCAGGAGATTCCTAAATTTAAATATGTCTGCTTTTATCCGATGGACCGGCGACGTGGCGAATCGCAGAACTGGTACACGGTCCCGATGCCCGAGCGGCAGCGCATGATGCACGAGCACGGCATGATCGGACGGCGCTACGCCGATTGCGTCCGGCAGATCATTACGGGTTCAATCGGATTTGATGACTGGGAGTGGGGTGTAGACCTGTTCGCCGATGACCCGCTCGTCTTCAAGAAGCTCATATATGAAATGCGATTCGACGAGGTGAGCGCCGTTTACGCCTTATTCGGATCTTTTTACGTCGGGTTGAGGATCAACTCAAACGACCTGCCATCCGTTCTGGCCGGAGAGCTGCCATAGCGTTCTTCCACAATCCCCAAGCGGGTTTCAGAGGTTCCGCCGTGCGTGGGTTCGGGGGGCTTAAACCATTGTGAATGGTACGCTTAGTATTCGTAAATGCGTACTGTCGACCTGATTCACCGCAAGCGGGACGGAGAAGAACTCGCGTCGGAAGAAATCGAATACCTTGTAGACGGCTACACTCGCGGCGATATTCCCGACTATCAACTCGCAGCGTTCCTGATGGCTGTGTACTTCTCCGGAATGTCCGACCGGGAAGTAAGCGCCATGACCGAACTGATGGTCAATTCGGGCTCGACGGTCGATCTATCGTCAATTCCTGGCGTTAAAGTCGACAAACACTCAACCGGAGGCGTCGGCGACAAAACCAGCCTGATCGCCTCCCCTCTCGCGGCTTCCGCCGGGGTTGTGGTGCCGATGATTGCGGGCCGCGCTCTCGGTCATACAGGCGGAACACTCGACAAGCTGGAATCGATTCCTGGTTTTCGGACAGATCTGTCGATTGATGAGTTTCGCGGACTACTCGCCGAATATCAATTGGCCTTTATCGGGCAAACGCCGGAGATTGCCCCCGCCGACAGCAAATTTTACGCCCTGCGCGATGCCACGGCTACCGTTGAATCGATCCCCCTCATCGCCACCTCCATCATGGCCAAGAAGCTGGCGGTCGGTCTCGATGCGCTCGTCCTGGACGTAAAGGTCGGTTCGGGCGCGTTCGTGAAAAAACAGGTAGATGCCCGGCGGCTGGCGCAAATGATGGTGGGAATCGGCCGCCGCATGGACAGGCGGGTGCAAGCGCTGATTACCGATATGAATCAACCCCTCGGGTACGCAATCGGCAACGCGCTGGAAGTGATGGAGGTTTCGCAGACGCTCCAGAACGCTGGCCCAGCGGATTTGACCAGGATTTCGCTCGAGTTGGCTGCGCGAATGATCTATCTCGGCAAGATCACCAAGACGTTGGATGAGGCTCGGGAACTGGCCCAAGCGAAGCTGCTGGATGGTTCCGGTTACAACAAGTTCAAAGAAGTGATTGCGGCGCAAGGCGGCAATCCGCAGGTGCTCGATCGTTTCGAGCTGCTACCGAACGCCACCGGTGCACAGGAGATCACGACGGCACGAGGCGGCTACGTAAGCGGCATTGATGCCGAACTAATCGGCCAGGCCTCCTCGATGATCGGCGCTGGACGGAACACCAAGGAAGATTCCATTGACCCCGCTGTGGGTGTCATTCTGGAAGTCAAAGTGGGTCAGAAGATCGACGCCGGAAGCATTCTGTGCCGGATTTACTATACCGCCGAGGAGCATCTGGAAGAAGCCGCCGAACTCGTTGAAGACGCATTCAAGATTTCGCAGCAACCGGTGGACGAGCGCGATCTCATCCTGGAAGTTGTCAGCTAGCTCCGGCGAATGGCCCGCCTTAATGGCGTTATCGGCATAGTCGCAATCCTACTCTGCGGTTGGCTCTTCTCCACTGATCGCTCCGCCATCCAGAAACGCGTGCTCGTATGGGGCATCACCCTGCAGTTCGTGTTCGCTTTTCTGATACTGAAAACCAAACTCGGCGCGGCCTTTTACGGCATCAGCTTGTTCGTCAATGCGCTGCTGAACTACACAGCAGCCGGGTCGAGCTTCATGTTTGGTGACAAGCTCGGCTTGAAGAACGAACAGTTCGGAGCAATCTTCGCGTTTCAAGTCCTGCCTATCGTTATCTTCATTTGCTCTCTATTCGCGATCCTCTATTATCTCGGCATAATGCAGGTGTTCGTGAAGGCAATGGCCATCTTCATGCAGCGCTTTATGGGTACGAGCGGGGCCGAAACCACTTGCGTAGCGGCCAGCATCGTCATGGGCCAGACGGAAGCGCCTGTTACCATTCGTCCCTTTCTGGAAAGTCTGACCGAATCCGAGCTATTCACCGTAATGGTCAGCGGCATGGCGCATATTTCGGGAGCGGTCATGGCAGCTTACGTCGCCATAGCGGGCGTGTCAGTCGCTCATTTACTAAC
>JAFATG010000060.1 GCA_019244055.1 Acidobacteriaceae bacterium
GTCTCTATCCCTTCGACGCCCACGGTCGGATCCGGCCTTTCCTTCGATTTCGTGGGAAAGATCGGCCCGAGAGAGAGATATTCTACCGGCTCTTCGTGTCCACGAGTCAGTTGAATCTCATTGTGGGTCGATAAGCCAACCACTTCATCGCTGACCACGCGCCGGGCGGCCATAGGCGGCAGATCCGTTTGCCCGATATGCAAGGCTGCACGCAATAACCGCGCATAATCGGCTCGGTCGTTCATGACAAATAGAACTCCTATTTCGTGGCAGAGTCCGGCGATTCGCTTGGCCTGATCAAAATGCGTCTGCAGCCAGGGCTCTTTATGTCGGTATTGCACAATTTTCACACCCGCCTCGAGCAGCGCCTCTGCCGCGGCGATGACCGCAATTTCGCGCTCACCCAGCCAACTGGTATCGAGGATGGGATAAAAGCGCGGTAAACGAAACGGAACCGGCATAACCGCTCATTGTAGTAATCCGCCGCCAAACAACCTTGATAAGCTAGCGTCCGGAACGCCGATCACGGGAGGGAAATCATGATCCACGACACGGCTTTGAATCAAACTGCCAATCTGTCGCGCCGCGACTTGCTTCGAGGCGCCGCGACCTCGGCTGCTTCATTCCTGATCGTCCCGCGTCACGTTCTCGGCGGCGTCGGTTATGTGCCGCCGAGCGATAAAGTGACCATCGCCTCGATCGGATTGGGACGACAAGGTCAGGCCATCACCATGGAATTATTAGCTCGCCCAGACGTTCAGATCACGGCGGTCTGCGATTGCAATGAAAGCAGCAAGAACTACGTCGAGTACGGGGATAACGCTCTGCTGAAGGCCGCCCGCGAGTTGCTCGGTCCGGGTTATGAGAACTGGGGAGAGGATCTGGCCTCACCGGGCGAGGTGCAGCTTACACACGAATTCCGAACGAGCCTCGGCATGGGAGGCCGTGAACCCGCCCGCCGTCTTGTCGAAGCCTACTACGGGTCACGCAAAGGATCGTCATCCGGCGCCTACAAAGGCTGCAATGCATACAAAGATTATCGTGAGCTGCTGGAAAAAGAACGCGATCTCGATGCGGTCTACATCGCAACGCCCGATCATTGGCACGCGATCATCTCGATAGCGGCGATGCGCAAGCACAAACACGTCTTGTGTCAGAAGCCGATGACTCATAGCATCGGGGAGGCGCGGCGG
The DNA here is from genome assembly GCA_019244055.1 of Acidobacteriaceae bacterium. Taxonomy (GTDB): domain Bacteria; phylum Acidobacteriota; class Terriglobia; order Bryobacterales; family Bryobacteraceae; genus Bog-105. The sequence continues at coordinate 1,194 of JAFATG010000060.1, forward strand.
GTGGCGGCTGTCGCTCGCGAAACAAAGGTGGCCACTTCCATTACCGTCAATAATCCCTCCTCGGAAAGCACCCACCTGATCTCCTCCTGGATTAGCGACGGCGCAATTGGATCAGTACGCGAGGTCCATAACTGGTCGAGCCGTCCCTTCTGGCCGCAAGGCATCGACCGTCCCAAGGACGTCGATCCCGTTCCCCCGGGTCTTGATTGGGATCTTTGGCTGGGGCCTGCGCCGGAGCGGCCATTCAATAAAGCCTATCTGCCATTTGTCTGGCGCGGGTGGTATGACTTCGGCGACGGCTCGTTCGGCGACATGGGTTGCTACAGCTTTGCCGGTGTATTCAAGATTTTGAACCTCACGCCCCCTGTGTCGGTCGAATCGAGCACCAGCGAGTCGTATTCCGAGACATTTCCCAAAGCGTCGCTCGTGTATCTGAACTTCCCGGCTGCCGGCAACCGGCCCGCGCTGCGCATGTCCTGGTACGACGGAGGGCTTCGTCCGCCCCGGCCGGCGGGTCTGCCCTCCGACGATCAGCGGCTATTCGAGGGCGGCGAAGACGGCGAAGGCATTATGTACGTTGGGGACAAAGGAATCCTGCTGGCCGGCTTCAACGGCGAGCGGCCGCGTGTCTATCCCGAGAATCCCAAATATCAAACTCCTCCTCCACCTCCGCACCAGCAGGAACATCACCATGTTGATATCGCCATTGATCAGTGGATCGCCGCTTGCAAAGGCGGCCCCGCAGCCGTTGCCAACTTCGAAAACCAGACTCCGGTGACCGAAGCCTTTCTCCTTGGCTGCATTGCCCAGCATTTACCGGGCGATTTTCTCGTGTGGGACGAGGACAAAATGCGGATCACGAGCTCGGAAAAGGCGAACGCGCTGGTGGATCCTCCCGCCCGCACTGAATACAGCGTCTAGCTCTGCAGCATCGGCCGTATCACCTGCGGACCGTGCTCAGACTTGAAGACTGCGCAAGTAGGGAACGCTGGCCCTCATTTTGTCGAGGTCCATTTCGACGAAGTAGTTCTTGATGCCGCCCGTTTTCGCTGCTGTAAAGATTCGTTTCCAGTCCAGTGTGCCCTGCCCTATCGGCACGATCGACCTCCTTTTAGCTGACCACCCTTGCGCATGCATGGATATAAATCGGCCCGGATACTTCGTGAAATAGTCTGCGGCATCGTAGCCGCGGCTGATCGTCGAAACCTGGAACTGAAACTTCACCAGCCTCGGATCGAGTAGCTCAAATAGCACGTCATACGTTCGTCTGCCGTTCACCATTGAGAGCTCGAACTCTTCGTTATGAAGCCCCTGTTGAATGCCGGCATTTGCCGACTGTTCGGCCATCTTGTTGTATTCGTCGGCCGTCCGCTTCACATCGTCCATAGTCGGATTGCGCGGCCCGTCAAGACTCGGCACCAGCATTTGCGTTAATCCCAGATCCTTCGCCCATTCGATTCTACCTGGTAGATCCTTCCGGAGTTCGTCGACGCTGAAATGAGAGCTCACGCACAGAAGATTCGTATCATCCAAAATCTTCCGCAGTTCCGACGCTTTGTATTTAGCGAGGCCGCCGAAACCTGAATCCGCGTAGCCCACCGGCGAGCATAGCTCGACCCCTTGAAAACCAGCGCTTGAAAGCTGCTTGAGAGTGCCAGGGAAGTCCTGGGCAATCATTTTTCTAACCGGATACGTCTGAAATCCAATCGGCAGGCCGAGCGGATTCGCGCCCAGTTCCCGCGCACTTCCCGATAACAATCCGATCGCCGCAGCATTCGCCATCTTTGAAAACTCTCTTCTCGAAATCTCAGGCATTTCCGTTGTCTCAGGCATTAAATTATCAGACTCTGGCAAATGAGCCCGTTAATAACCGCCTGCCACTTCGATGACTACGAGCGCATTCACTTCCACCCTCAGATCCAGATGGTTTCCTTCCAGGTGATTGCGGCTGGGCGAAACCTCCGTCGTGGCATTTAGCTTTCTGATTTGTTCTTCGGTTGGATAGCGTGGGCTACCCATTGCTCTATATGCCGCGAGCGTATTGCCATTTTGATCATCAACTCGGCTGATGTTCACCGTCGCGCCACTTCGGACACCATTGAAAATCATTCGAACCGTTTTTGTACTTCCCCTCGCATCGGGATCTGCTAAATTCCAAACTGCCACGACGAGCGTTCCATCTTTACGCTTCGTTGCGAGGACATTCGTTGCCGCGTTAACAAGACGCAGATGCCCGAGGCCATGGAGAAGCCTGAAATCGTAGAAGCTCGGCTTGTTAATGCCGCCTTTCGCTCTCAGCCCGAAGTGGCCCTCAAAGGGTTTCGGAATCGGCCCGCCTTCTTCGAATACATCGGAAAACGTCCAAAACGACAACATATCTACCATTCCGTCACACTCTCGGATGGTGTTCGCCACCGCTGGACCGACATAGGAAGTGTCACGCGCCTCTTTCATTCCGGGCACATTCCACTCAGTCCATAGCAGCGGAAGCTTTGGCAGAGCAGAGCTCTCTATCTGCCTTTTCACTTTTTCGACGGCGCGGCAAACGCGGTCGTCCATCGGGATGTCCTCGTTCGTTCCAAAGAGATCCTCTGCGGTGTCGTCCGCATAGCCGTGGGTCGAGACGAAATCTACCAGCATGTGTTTCTCCGCCGCATTCTTCAGGAACTCGTCCACCCAGGCAGCGGCGGCAGTCGCAGGACCGCCTACGCGCAATTGAGGGCTGACGCTTTTGAGGTCGCGGGCGGTATGCTCGTACAGCTCAAAGTAACTTTTCTTGCGGGGAATGCCACCCCAGAAATCGATGTTGGGTTCGTTCCACACCTCGAAGTACCATTGCGCTACTTCGTCCACGCCATAGCGCTCCACCAAGTGCCGTGCGAGCGCCGCCATCAGCCCGTCCCATTTCTCCCAGCTTTTGGGCGGCGAGACGTTCGGCTTGTACCAAAAGGGATGAAGAGCATCGGGATCAAAGGCCAGCTTTTTCGGCATGAAACTGATTTCGACGACTGGCCGTACCCCGTTCTTCAACAGCCCGTCATAGATCTCGTCTACATAGGCGAAGTTATAGACCGGATTTCCGTGTTCGTCTTCCTTATATACGCCCACCTCGTCGTCTAAAATCCCGTGGAAGCGGACGTAGCGGAAGCCGGTTGCCTGTTTTACAGCACGCAGATCGTTACGATAACTTTCCCGCAATGCAAGGATCGCGCGTCCGGATCCAAACATTTCTTCCCAGAAGTGCGGAAACGGCGAAGTGGTTGCGGCCGCGTTAATCTCAACCTGCTGCTGTGCCTGGCACTGATCGGCCAGCCCCAAAGCAAGAAGGAGCGCTAGTACAGTAAGCACAAGACGGACCTTCTCCATGCTACTGTCTAGCAGGCCTATCAGAACCACGAGCATCTATGGAGCGTATTGGATCGGGTGCGCCAGCAAGCGGCGGCGGAATACTCCTATAACACCAAGCAGCAGTTTTCTCGTTCCCAGGCCGACCCGTAAATCCCCGTTGGTAGCCAACGTTAACATGGCGGCTCAGCCGCCTGATGTGACCTCGAAATCGGCGCGACAGCCTCGATCTACCCAAATGGAGCCCGGCTGGGTTCCCCACGTATCGCCCCGCCGGCACGGTGAACCGCTCCTTTGCTTTATGAGCCGAACTTGACCATTGGTCGGATTGCCGCACCAGTTCCGTTTCCCGTTATCCGAAGAACAGGTGATGATCTGAGTCACAGGGCGTCCGGGCGGACGGCCCGGACCTCCCGGATAGTAGCCAGAACTGCGGCCCAGTGCGAATTCCGCACGGCACCCCTGATCCACCCAGATCCCTTTCTCGTTCCATCCCCAGGTCCGGCCCTGAATGCATCTCGATGAGCTGAGCTGATTCACCAGCTTCACTCCCCTGCTGGTGTCTGCGCGACACAAATTCCGCGCGCCGTTGTTTGAAGAGCAGGTAATTCGCGCTTGCCCATATACAATCTCAAGCCCTAGTAAAGCGATTCCACAGACCCTAAGTAATAGTTGCATTTGGTCTCCGTTTCCTAAATTTATCGTCCAGTTACCAAAACGCCCCCACGATGGAGAGAGTTACTCCTGAAATTGGCGATATGATGGCCTCCTGGAGGTGTGGCATGTCGTTCATCGCATGGATCATCTTGGGCCTGGTCGCAGGCTTCATCGGCAGCAAGATCGTCAACAAGAGCGGGGAAGGGATTTTCCTCGATATCATTCTCGGGATCGTGGGCGCTATCGTAGGCGGCTGGCTGTTCCGTCTGTTTGGCGCTCAGGGTGTCACTGGACTCAACGTCTATAGCCTAATCGTCGCGGTGATTGGAGCTATCGTTTTCCTCTTGGTCTACCACGCGATCTTTAGGAGAAAGCGCGTCTGAAATCCGCAGAGTCGCGCCGCGGATCCGATTGCCCCTGAATCCGGTTAGATTTGCGAGTACGATGTCGGGTTCAGGATCAGATTCGCAATGTTGGATACAATCGCTTCGTAATCGAATTTCGACGAGCTGCTGAGCTTTTTCCAGTCCGGATCCGAACCGAATGCCTTCCACTTGGCATTCAATTCCGAAAGATCCGGAAAGCTCAGCATGTAAGTAAGATTGGGTAGCCTGGGGCCGATCAGCGTGTCTCCATAGAACACTTGCCAGAACCCCGCTTTCCGAAAGATCTCAAATTCACCGCTGTGGAACATCTCGATCTTACGCCGATGGTCTGCATCATTAGGGCTCTCGTAAGTCCGGAGCTGAAAAACGCGCTGTCCTTTTTCAGCGGTAACAGGCGGCACAGTGACCTGCGGATGCCCTTCAAACGCGATCATTAACGAGCTCTCAATTCGCTCGTAAGGCGGTTCTTTCGCCGGAGCGCTCAAAAAGGGTGCCCCCGCCTTCATGTATTCCTGATCTCCTCCAAGCCGCGACTCGACACTAACCAGCGCTTCTACAGATGTGCTCGGGATCAGTACGTAGATCGAAGGCGTCTGCGGGCCGATGTAAAGATCAAAGACACCAATCGGCTGCATGCCGAGCCGGTTGAGTGCAGGGATCAGAGCCTGTTCCAGATAGCTATTGGCAAGCTTCTGCTGCGGCCCCGATACGAGATGATAGCGACGCAATTCGTAATACTGACGCCCTGCGGTTTGTTTTTCGGAACGTTGAGCGGCAGCATCAATTGTTCGCGCATTGAGAGCCACTGCCGAAGCGCCAAGAGAGGAAGAGAGGAATTTGCGTCTATGCACCGATCGTTTATAACACAGCCAGGAACAGAGGCCAATATCAGAGTCGCGGCTGAACTTGATACAGCAATAGATAGACGATCACTCCCGTAACGCTTACGTACAGCCAGACTGGAAAGGTCCACTTTGCCAAAGCGCGGTGCTTCTGGAATTTTCCCTTTTGGGCGTACGTGAGAGTGATGATAGCTAAAATCGGGACCGCTCCGGCGAGCACAGTGTGCGTCGCCAACAGCCAGAGATAGAACGTTCGGACCCAACCGAGCTTGCTGAATGGAACAACCCCGACGTTGTAGTGGTAAATCAGATAGCTGGCGAGGAAGACACAGGAGACTCCGAACGCAGTCCACATGACCTTGTGATGAGCGTTGATCTGTTTTCGCCGGATGAGTGCGTAACCGGCCATCAGGAGCACCGCCGCGATGCCATTCAAAGTTGCATTCAGAGCCGGCAGATCGTGAATGCCGAGCCAGGCGATCGGCATCACGATCGGGTTGCTCGAAGAGCGGATACATCTTTCAGCATCGCTGAAATGTCATCTTGACCCAAGCTGGAATAATATCCACGGATGTCGCCCTTCTCGTCGACCAGGCTGAATTTCGTGCTGTGCTCGATTTTGCCAAGCACGTCTCCCATGTGAAACGTTTGATAAGCCAACGAGTGCACGGTTTCGGGAGTGCCAGTCAAAAAGATCCATTGCTGTGTGGGTCCCCCAAAACGGCGCGCGAAATCGTTCAGAACCCGAGGCGTATCGCGGGCGGGATCAACTGATATCGAGACCAGTCGCACATCTTTGTCGTCCGCTACCTTCTTGGAAAGTGAGTGCATCCGCGCCGTCATCATGGGACATGCCGCCGGACAATTCGTGTAGATGAAATCCGCTATCCACACGTGGCCGTGAAGCTGCTCGCTATCGAATCGGTGTCCCTGCGAATCGGTCATCGTGAAATGTGGGACCGAGCCGTAGTTGGGCAATTTAGTCGCGGGATCGGAGCACGCCACCAAGGAAACAGCCGCTATAAGCAAAAGAGAGGCGCTGAGCGTTGATCGCGTTCTCACAGCCGAACGGGATCGAGCACCATCAATGCGTACAGGACGGGCAAATAGACAACCGAGGTCAGCAGGACCTTCCTGGCGCGTACCTTGGTCCGGTCCAGTGAAACACGAATCCCAGAGTAAAGAAACAGCAGCCCCATTACGAGCGCGCCAATCAGATACAGACTACCCGTCATGCCCATCCATTTGGGCAATAGACTGATCGGTATGAGCAGGACGGAATATAGCAGGATCTGCCTCGCCGTGGATTCGCCGTCCGGTTCAACGACGGGCAACATCTGAATGCCCGCTCGTGAATAGTCCTCGCGATACATCCAGGCGATCGCGTAAAAATGGGGAAACTGCCAAAGAAATAGGATGGCGGCGAGCACCCAGGCTTCGCTCGTGAGCTTATTGGCAGCAGCCGCGAACCCAATGAGGGGCGGCATGGAGCCTGGAAAAGCTCCGACCGTCGTGGACCACCAGGTCTTCTTTTTCAATGGCGTATAGAGGAACAGGTACGTTGCGAGCGTCGTCAGACAAATGCCCGACGCGAGCCAGTTTACGCCGAACCCGAGCTCCAACCCGCCCACCAGTGCTAGGGCCCAGCCGAACCATAAGGCCTGATTTGGCTTGAGGCGGCCGGAAGGCAACGGCCGTCGTTGGGTCCGTTTCATTTGGCGGTCGGCCTCGCGCTCATACCACTGATTCAGAGCCGCCGTCCCAGAGGCAATCAGCCCAGTTCCGATCAACGTGTGGAGAACCGCCCATACGGACCACCAGCCACTGTGCCCGAAATAGTAGCCGATCGCGGTGCTCATCACGATGAGCCAAGTTACGCGGGGCTTTGTGAGCTCGATGTAGTGCTTCACTCGCTGCAACTCTGGGAGAGAGAGGTCAGAACCATTCGGAATGGTTCAAACTGCGGTGCTGGGGAAAAATGCCAACAGTTTCAGTGTACTCCTTCTTGTCTGACAAGAAAACCGTTCTTCCGTGGAATCTGGCTTCAACTTCGGGAGCCGACCGCTTTGGTCTAATAAACCTGTAGCTTATGGCATCGAATCTTGTACCCATCACCGTCGCCCACGGAGACGGCATCGGGCCCGAAATCATGGCCGCGGCGCTTCACATTATTAGGGAAGCGGGTGCGCGGATTGAGCCGGAAGCGATCGAAATCGGCGAAAGAGTGTATTTACGCGGCATCAACTCGGGCATCGAACCGATCGCCTGGGAATCCCTGCGCCGGACAAAAGTCTTCTTTAAGGCCCCCATCACGACACCTCAGGGCGGAGGCTTCAAATCTCTGAACGTGACGACGCGCAAGACTCTGGGCTTGTATGCGAACGTGCGGCCCTGCGTTTCTTACTCGCCGTACGTTGAAACCAAGCACCCTGGCATGGATGTGGTGATCGTCCGGGAAAACGAAGAGGACCTATATGCCGGAATCGAGCATCGCCAAACCGACGAAGTCTATCAGTGTCTGAAGCTGATCAGCAGACCCGGTTCGGAAAAGATCGTGCGTTATGCGTTCGAGTACGCTCGCCGGAATAACCGCAAGAAGGTCACGTGTTTCACCAAAGACAACATCATGAAGTTCACCGACGGCCTCTTTCACAAGGTCTTCGACGAAGTTGGCGTCGAATACCCGGAGTTCGAGAAAGAACATTGGATTGTCGACATCGGCGCCGCGAAACTCGCGGATACGCCGGAGGCGTTTGATGTCGTAGTGATGCCGAATCTTTACGGCGATATTTTGTCGGACGTGGCGGCGCAGATTGCGGGCTCAGTGGGACTCGCGGGCTCGGCCAATATCGGCGACCAGTGCGCTATGTTCGAAGCGATTCACGGGTCCGCCCCGCGGCGTGCCGGACAAAATCTCGCTAATCCGTCGGGCCTTCTGCATGGGGGCATATTGATGCTGGTGCATATCGGTCAACCGGAGGTCGCCGAGCGCGTTCACAATGCGTGGCTCCGTACCATTGAAGATGGTATTCACACGTACGACATTTACAAGGAAGGCACGAGCAAGCAGAAGGTCGGGACGAAAGAATTGGCCAAAGCGGTTGTTGCGCGCCTCGGGCAGAATCCTCAGAAATTGAAGGCCGCGTCTTATGCGAAGGCGCCGAAGCAGACCGTGGATCACCAACTCGGCGCAACTAAGCGGGCGAACAAACAGCTTATCGGGGTGGATGTGTTCCTGCAATGGAATGAGCGTAACCCCACCGAGTTCGGTAAGCAGCTGGAGAAATTTAACGGCGATGGCGTCAGGCTGAAGTCATTGAGCAACCGCGGCGTGAAGGTATATCCCGAGTCCTTCGAAGAGACATTCTGCACGGATCACTGGCGCGCCGGTTTCTTTGCTGAGCAGGAAAGTGGGACGTTAACACATCAGCAAGTCGTCAACCTTCTCGACCGGATGCAGAAAGCGGGTCTTGATTTTATCAAAATTGAAAACCTGTATACGTTCGACGGGCAGAAGGGCTTCGTAGCCTCACAGGGCGAATAACAAAGATACATGGCTGAGCCACCGCCTATCCCCGATACGCCGCTCGTCGGTGTGATCATGGGCAGCAAGTCTGATTGGGAAACGATGCAGCGCACGAGCGAAGTGTTGAACGCAATGAGCGTTCCCCATGAGTGCCGCATCGTTTCCGCGCATCGTACACCGGACTGGATGTCGGAGTACGCGAAAACGGCTGCGGATCGTGGATTGGAAGTAATTATCGCGGCGGCGGGCGGCGCGGCGCACCTGCCGGGCATGGTGGCAGCGCATACAGTATTACCTGTCCTCGGGGTACCCATCAAAAGCAGCACTCTGAACGGAATCGATTCCCTGCTCTCGATCGTGCAGATGCCTGGTGGTGTGCCCGTGGGAACTCTGGCGATCGGCAGCGCCGGCGCGACCAATGCGGCATTGCTAGCCGCCAGCATTCTGGGTTGCAAGTACGCCCAGATTCGCCAAGCCCTGCAGAGGTGGCGCGAGCAGCAAAGCCAGGCGGTGCTCGAAAATCGGACCCCATGAGCCACGCCCGATCGACGGAACCGATTCTTCCCGGCAGCACGATTGGCGTTTTGGGAAGCGGACAGCTTGGGCGCATGTTTGCCATTGCCGCGCGCCGCATGGGATATCGCGTCCACACTCTTTCGCCAGACGAAGATACGCCGACAGGCCAAGTCGCGGACCTCGAGATGAACGCGCCTTACGAGGATCTTGCCGCGATCTGCAAATTCGCCAGCGGCGTCTCGGTAGTGACGTTTGAGTTCGAGAATGTTCCCGCCGAAACAGCAGCTGCGGCCGAGAGATGCGCGCCCGTCCGGCCAAGCGGTCAAATCTTGCATATCACGCAGCACCGTCTACGCGAGAAGACGTTTCTATCGCAATCCGGCCTACCGGTGACTGAGTTCCGGCGAGTGGTTTCGCTCGAAAGTTTGAGAAGCGCCGCGCAAGAAATCGGGTTGCCAGCGATCCTGAAGACCGCCGATTTCGGCTACGACGGAAAGGGTCAATACCGGATCCGCACAGAGGCCGACTTTGAAGCGGCGTGGCAAGCGGTCGGAGAACGCGAGGCGGTGCTCGAGGGCTTCGTCGATTTCGATTGTGAAATCTCCGTCGTGGCGGCGCGCAGTGTGAGGGCTGACTTCGTTCACTATGGCGCAATTGAGAATCAACATCAAAACAGCATTCTCGATATCTCCATTGCGCCTGCCAGGGTTCCGCGGGCAATTGCGGCCGACGCCGTCGAGATCGCGCGCGAGGTGCTGGAGAAACTCGGCGTTGTCGGCGTGCTCTGCGTGGAGTTCTTCGTCCGCAAACACGGTGGCCTGCTGATCAATGAACTGGCTCCGCGCCCCCATAATTCGGGACACTTCAGCTTTGATGCCAACGTGACCAGCCAGTTCGAACAGCAACTGCGCGCCGTTTGCGCCCTGCCGCTGGGATCGACGCAGCAATTAACACCCGCAGCGATGGCGAATCTCCTGGGTGACATCTGGAACAGAGGCGATCCAGACTGGAATGCGGCCGCAGGCATACCGGACATCAAATTGCATCTGTATGGAAAATCAGTCGCGCGTCCGGGACGAAAGATGGGACACTTGACAGCGCTCGCCTCTTCCACGGATCAGGCGCTCGAGGACGTGAAACACGCGCGCGATCTGCTGTCTCGTAACGGCGTGAGTGCTTCCTCCCTGTAAACTGGGACTTACGTCCTTCGTGCATGAAAATCTGCTACTTCGACGCATTCTCCGGAATCAGCGGCGATATGATTGTGGGCGCGCTGGTTGATGCGGGCGCTGATTGGAGCGCGCTGGAAGAATCATTGCGGAGTCTCAATCTGGGCGCATCGTTCCAGATCGAGAAGACGAAACGGAAAGGTATAGGGGCCTCGAAGTTTTCAGTCAAGTACAGCGAACAGAAGAGGCATCGGCATCTTCCACACATTGAAAGGATCATTCTTGCCGGTGAGTTTCCGGATCGCGTACAACAAAACGCGCTGGCGGTGTTTCGGAAGCTGGGTGAAGCCGAAGCCAAGTCGCATGACGTAGCGCTCGAGAAAGTGCACTTCCACGAAGTGGGCGCGGTGGATTCTATCTGCGATATTGTCGGGGCGTGCGCTGCGCTTGATCTGCTCGGCATAGATGAAGTGCGGGCGTCGCGAGTGAATCTGGGTAGCGGAACCGTGAATACTGAGCACGGCGTTCTTCCCGTTCCAGCGCCTGCCACAGCGGAACTATTGAAGGACCGGCCCGTGTATTCCGCCGGGCCAGAGGCAGAACTGACTACCCCGACGGGTGCAGCATTCCTTTCGGCGCTCGCGGTCGACTTTGGCCCGCTTCCGCCGCTCCGAGTTGCGGCCCAGGGATTCGGCGCGGGTGAAAAGGACTTTGCCTCCCACGCCAACGTGCTGCGAGTGCTGATCGGGGAGAAGACAAGCGTTTCCGAAGCCACCAGCGTCTCCGTAATTGAGGCGAACATCGACGATTCGACGCCGCAAATTCTTGGGTACGCCATGGAGCGACTGTTTGAGTCGGGCGCGCTTGATGTCACGCTGACGCCGATCCAAATGAAGAAGAACCGGCCAGGCACCTTGCTAACCGTACTCGCACGCCCCGAGACGGTGGAACCTCTCGTTGCGGTTCTATTCGCCGAGACCACAACACTCGGCTTGCGAATGTACCAGGCAGAGCGGCGCGTACAGGAACGCAGCATTGCCGAAGTGGAGACCTCGTACGGCAGGGTTCGAATCAAACATTCACCTACCGGCGCGTTCGCTCCGGAGTATGAGGACTGCCGCAGAATCGCCTGGGCGAAAGGCATACCGCTGCGAACTGTAATCGCTGAAGCCGAGTCGGCGTTTCGGAAGAGCCGGTCATAAATCGAAAGATGAGAACAGGCAAGTATTACCTGACGACACCTATCTATTACGTCAACGCTGCTCCGCACATTGGACATGCGTATACGACGATCGCCGCTGAAACGATCGCGCGGTTTAAGCGGATGCAAGGCTATGACGTAGTGCTCACAACCGGAACGGACGAGCACGGAACAAAAGTTGAACGTGCGGCGAGCGCACAGGGTAAGACACCGGCCGAGTTCGTTGATGTTATCTCGGACGAGTTCCGTAATGAGTGGGGCCGGCTTCATCTGCAGATCGATCGATTCCAGCGCACCACTGCGCTGAATCACGCCCGGCTCGTGAACGCGCTCTTCAACGCGTGCAAAGAGAACGGCTACATTTACAAGGGCAGCTACACGGGCCTGTATGCAGTGGTCAGCGAGTCGTTCGTAAACGACGCCAAACCGGGAGATGTCGATCCGGAGACGGGCAAGCCGTACGAAGAAGTCACAGAAGAGAACTACTTCTTTAAGCTGTCCGCGTTCACGGACCGGCTGCTCGAGTTCTACGAAGCGAATCCGGATTTCATCCAGCCGGAGATCCGGCGCAACGAAGTCCTGGCATTTGTGCGACAAGGTCTCGAGGATCTCTCGATCACCCGGACGAGCATTAAGTGGGGCATCCCGGTCGAGGCCGACCCCACCCACGTCTTCTACGTCTGGTTCGACGCACTCACGACCTATATCAGCGCGGTGGAAGGCATGGACTGCTGGCCGGCGGATCTGCACCTGATCGGAAAAGAGATTCTGCGCTTTCACGCGGTCTATTGGCCGGCCTTTCTGATGGCGGCGGGCTGGCCATTGCCCAAGAAGGTTTTTGCTCACGGCTGGCTGCTGTTTGAGAACGACAAGATGAGCAAGTCGCGCGGCAATATCGTGCGGCCCGGACCCATTTCGCAAGCGATGGGCGTGGACGCGCTGCGCTATTTTCTGCTCCGCGAAATCGTATTCGGGCAAGATGGCAGTTTTAGCTACGACGCGTTGGTGGGCCGATACAACTCGGACCTGGCAAACGGTCTCGGCAATCTGGCGAGCCGCACGTTGAACATGATTCAGCAGTATCGCGGCGGCGTGATTCCGCAATCGAGAGGCGACGACGCAATCGCCAGTGCCGCACGCAATGCAACTGCGGCGGCGATTCAGGCCTACGAGAATTTTGAGTTTTCCCGGGCTCTCGAACAGATCTGGAACCTGATTTCCTCAGTCGACAAGTTCATTGTGGAGCGGGCACCGTGGAAGCTGATCAAGGATGAGAACGCGGCAGATCGGCTGGACGAGACGCTCTACTCGACGGCCGAAGCCTTGCGGATCGTATGCGCATTGGCCGCACCGGTTCTGCCGCAGTCGGCCGAGGCAATCTGGAAACAGCTCGGTTTTACGGAACCGGCCGCCGCAGTACGAACCGATGCACTGGCCTGGGGTGGGCTCAAAGCTGGGCAACAGATCAGGAAAATAGCAGCAGTTTTTCCGCGCATCGATAAATCCGCTATTCAGAAAATGCAAGATCTCGAAGAAGTGGAAAAGAGCCGGCAGGCGGCGCTGCTTGGCAAGAAGGTCGAAGGAACGGAGACCTCCCAAAATCTCGTCTCGATTGAAGACTTCTCGAAAATCGATCTGCGCGTGGGCGAAGTGAAATCCGCCGAGCAGGTAAAGGGCGCGGAGAAGCTGCTTCGTCTCAAGGTCGATATCGGAGAGCCGCAGCCGCGCACCATTGTTGCGGGAATAGCGCTGGCGTACAAGCCCGAGCATCTTATTGGACGCAAAGTCGTCATCGTTGCCAACCTGCAGCCCCGCAAATTGAAAGGCCTGACCTCCGAGGGGATGATTGTCGCGGCGAGCACGGACAATGGGCTGCCGGTTCTCGCGGGATTCCACGAGGACATCCCGGTTGGCTCGCGCCTGAAATGATGCGCCGTGGAGCTTGCCGATTCGCATTGCCATCTCGATGACGCGCAGTTTGAGGGCGATCGGGATGCTGTGATCGACCGGGCGCGTGAGGCCGGGCTTAGGTACATGCTGACGATCGGTACCGGCAAAGGGCCGCCCTATCTGGAATGCGCTGCCCGGCTGGCTGATCAATATCCGTTCATGTACGCAACGGCCGGTGTGCATCCGAACGATTCGGCGAAGGCGCACAATGAGACTTTCAAAGATCTGGAACGGCTTCTCTGTCATCCCAAGGTCAGGGCAGTCGGTGAAATCGGTTTGGATTATCACTGGGGCGTACCTAAAGAGACACAGCTTCCAGTGTTTATTCGGCAGCTCAAAATTGCGGCCGAAAACCGCCTGCCGGTTGTAATTCATACGCGCGATGCCTGGACCGACACAATGGAGGCCTTGCGCGCGCATTGGGCCCCGACGGGTTTGCCTTGCGTGATGCACTGCTTTACCGGAAATAGAGAACAGGCGCTCGAATGCATAGACCTCGGATTTCATCTGGCATTCGGCGGCGTCACGACCTTTCCGAAAGCGGCGGAGATTCGCGAAGCATCGCGGATCACTCCGCAGGACCGGCTCCTGATTGAGACCGATGCGCCCTACTTGGCACCTGTGCCGCACCGTGGAAAACGGAACGAACCCGCCTTTGTGGCCCATACGGCACGCGTGATCGCGGAAATACGAGGCGCTGCTTTCAACGAACTCGCCGCTCAAACGACCGCAAATTTTGAACACGTCTTTGCTATCGGGAAGATTCACTCTCACCAGCTACACTGAGGAAGCCGTTCGACGGACCAGTTATGTTCAGCAAGATTCGCCAGTCGGTCACTGCGCGGGACGCTTTCGAGTTGGTGAGCGCGGATCTGCAACAGGTGGAACAAGAGATCAGCGTGGAGTCGGTTGCGTCCGTAGATGCAATCACGGCGATCAACCAATATCTGCAAGCGGGGGGTGGGAAACGACTGCGGCCGGCTCTCCTGCTTCTGTGCACACGGCTGTTCGGGCCATCGACAGAGTGCGCGCGTCGGCTGGCAGCCGTCGTGGAGATGATCCATACGGCGACGCTGGTTCATGACGATGTAATTGACGTTGCCAAGAGCAGGCGCGGGCGCCCGTCTACGAACGTTATTTGGGGGAATCATGTTTCGGTCTTGGCCGGCGACTGGTTGTACATGCAAGCGTTTCAGGTCGCGCTGCGCGAACGGAACTTCCATGTTCTCGATGTGTTGATTTCATTGACGCAAATGATGGTCGAAGGTGAGTTACTGCAGTTGGAGCGGCTGCATCGGATAGACATCAGCGAAGCAGACTATATGGAGCTGGTTGACCGGAAGACAGCGAGCTTGTTTTCGGCGTGCGCGTCGCTTGGCGCTACGGCCGGAGGCGCTGATGAAACGGCGGAATCCCGCCTCCGTGAATTCGCCTGGAACCTGGGGATGGCCTTCCAGCTTGTGGATGACATTCTCGACTTCACATCCACCGAAAAAATCCTAGGAAAACCCGCTGGAAACGACCTGCGGGAAGGTAAAGTTACGCTGCCGATGATTTATGCGCTGGCGCAGGCAAACGGCGAGGAGCGGGCGGCTGTAGAAACGGTAATTTCGGATGGCAGCTACGAAGACGTACCGTTCCCCCATATTCTGCAAATTTTAGAGCGTTACGGCTCGGTAGCACGCGCCTACGATCGCGCACATGGCTTTACAGAGAAGGCGAGGAGGATTATCGGCAGTTTCGAGGAGAGCCCGGCACAGAGAGCGCTGCAGGCCATCGTCGAGCTGGTGACCGAACGCTGCTCGTAAGCTCCGCGCGATCAGCGGCCCGGTAGCTTCCGCTGCTTTTCTTCTTCGTTCTGCTTCCGCGAGGCCATACCCGCCACGACCTGCGCGTGATTGATCGCGGCGGTCAGCGAAACACCTCCAATGCTGTTCCCGATCAGCGTGGGGAGCAAATAACCCCAAGCAACCGCCCCCCAGCTCTTCGCTCCGACCATCACCGAGAAGAGAACCTCAACCGCTCCGGCAATTATGTGGGTGAAGTTGGCGAGGCCGACGAGATAGGTGAGGATCACGATGATCGCCACACGTCCGGTGTCGACTGCAGCGAGCATCCAGACGACCATCGCGATCAACCAACCGGCGAAGATACCCCGGAGTACAGCCTCTCCGAAGGTCACGTCCAGCGCTTGGAGGCTGAGCGTGAGCATGGCGTGCTGGATCTGTGGTTTAAACATGGGCGTGTTCGCGACAACCCAGGCGAACAGATGCGCGCCGGCCATATTCGCAATCAGCACGACGGTCCAGAGCCTTGCCACCAGGAGGAGGGTAGAAGCATTTCGCCGCGCCAGGAGCGGAATGATGGCGGTGAGGGTGTTTTCGGTAAACAGTTGCTGCCGGCCGATGATGACGATGAGAAAGCCGGCTGGGTACCCGAGGCTCACGATGAGCTTCACCAAGGGCTGATCGGGCAGGTAGGCCTTGAAGAGCGCCATTGCCACTAGCGAGAAACCCATCGACATTCCCGCGGCAAGCCCGGACCACGCGAGCGCCGAGACGGGGCGCATGAGTTCTTCCTCGCCGTCATAGCGAATGGCCTCATGGACGACGACCGCGCTGACGGAGGTTCGGTCCTGGGCTTCCTGCTGTTGTCTTTCGGTTAGCTCAGGCGCGATTACGTCGGAGCCGTCTTGCTCGGCGGACATGCTCAGAAGTAGGAGCGTGCCGGATCTTGACCTGTTTCATGTAGCTCTAAGCAAGCTTCTGCTTCTTCAGCGGCAGTTCCCGGACGCGTTTGCCAGTCGCGGCGAACAAGGCGTTGCAGATGGCGGGAGCCATAGGCGGTACGCCGGGCTCCCCGGCACCGGTCGGCAGACCTTCCGCTTCAACGATGTGGACGTGAGTCTGGTAAGGCGCTTCATTGATACGGGCAACCGGATAATCATTGAAATTGCCCTGCTTGACGCGCCCATCCGCGGCGGTGATTTCACCCATAAGGGCGACGCTGGTTCCAAACACGGCTGCCCCTTCGAATTGAGCCTTGACACGATCCGGATTGATTGCGCCGCCGCAATCAAGAGCCATGTGGACCTGCGGGATTCGAAGCTTGCCTTGTGAATCCATTTCCACTTCAACGACTGTCGCAACATAGGTGAGGAAACAGCGATGAGCGGCGAAACCCCAGCCGTGTCCGGGAGCAGATTTCCGGTTGGCCCATCCGGATCGATCAGCGACGGTCTCTACTACTCGCCGGAGGCGGCCCGTATCGATCGGATAAACCGACAACGGTTTCCCGTAATTGGAGTACTTCGCGTTCTGGCCTTCGAAGTCGAGTTTGCGGGGCGCACCGAGCGCCGCCAACCAGTATTCAATCGGATCTTTCTCGGCAGTATGCGCCAGCTCGTCCATGAAGGACTGAACTCCAAAGGCGTGATAGATGTTGGCCACCGAGCGCA
>JAFATG010000093.1 GCA_019244055.1 Acidobacteriaceae bacterium
ATCAGAAGCCGGGTTTCAGGCCGCTTCTCCGCTTCCTGCTGCACGGCCGTACTGAGCTCGTCTATGTTTTTATTCAATTGATCCAGTAGAACCAGCAAATCCTCTCGTCGTCGTGTGGTCCAAGACCCGAGTACTAATTGCTCCAACCGCTTTCGACCCTGCTGGCTCCGCAGTCCGCCTTTTCTTTGTATTCCTTCATTCATCGCTATCGCCTGCAGTTGATTCAAGAACCAGCGTACGCATCTGCACCAGTCGATGACGATGCCAAAGTAATTGCTGCAGATCGCGATCCTCCAAACTCGCCATCCACACTCTGGGAAAGCGACCTTCCATCAGCAGCTTGAGCAGAAACTGGGCGTCTTGCCGATCCGTCTTCTGCTTCCGCACACGCATGGCTGCGATCTGGGCGGCATCTCCAATCCACACCTCGAAACCCAGTTCCATCAGCAATCGTTCGAACCATCGCCTATGGCCGGTGGCTTCCAGCCCCATTCTTACCTTCACTGCTCTTAACTTCAAATCGCGATAGAACCTCTCCGCTTCCCCATCACTGTGCTTTAACCTGTGCTCCGCGTAGTCTCCTGTTTCCGTATCCACCGTTGCGATTTGCTGCACGCTCGGGTGATAATCACAACCAATAATCAGCATCTTCAGCTCCTTTCTCCCGAGCCTTCGTTCGCTGCTACAAGTCTAAGAGCGCTGTTGTTATGGAATCAGGGTTTACCTATCCAAAGATTGAAGCATGCAAAGGATGGCTCATCAATTCTGAATGCCCTGCCTTCGACAATTACGTTAGCGAACACAAACCAACGCGCGTCAAGAGCCGTGGCCCTTGTAAACTTGCGAGTCGCGCATGACCCGCTTTCTAGTCACAAGTCATAAAAATATCGTTATTCCTCTCTGCTGACCAGACTTAGCTGTAGTTTCTTCACTCGCCCGATCCGTTTTCGTCCCTCATCATGCTACTGTCAACCAGGCTCGCCGAGCGCATCCGCTCAGGGAGCCATTTCTATTTCAGGAGCGTACGCCCATGGCAACTGAGGCCCAGATCAAAGCGAATCGCGAAAACGCCAAACTCTCGACCGGCGCCAAAACTGAGTCAGGTAAGGCCAAATCCTCTCTCAACGCAGTCAAAACGGGTCTCACTAGCCGCACCGTCCTGCTTCCCAGTGATGACGCCGAAGCGTATCAGAGCCACGTCGATGGTTTCTTCGCTCGTTGGAATCCCGTCGGCGATCAAGAGCACAATCTCGTCCAATCGCTCGCCGATACCGAATGGCGTCTGTTGCGAATTCCCGGTCTCGAAATGGGCATCTACGCTCTTGGCCGCCTCGAATTTGCCTCCGAGTTCGCCAACGAAGATGAAGCCGTCCGCAAGCACCTCATCGAAGCCAAAGTCTTCCTCGCCTATCGCAAAGACCTGAGCAACCTGAGTATCCAGGAATCGCGTCTCCGCCGTCAGCGCGAACGCGACACCGAAACGCTCGAAGAGCTGCAGGACGAACGCGCTCAGCAAGCCAAAGCGCGACTGAACAAAGCTGCCCGCCTCTATATCGAAGCCGTCGAGGAAGAGCGCAATGGTGACTTCGACTTAGGCCAATTTGGGTTCGAATTTTCAATCGACCAGATCGAGATGCGCGCTCTCGACTTAAAACCCCATCTGTTCGATGAATACTGGCGGCAAGTAGAAGAGGAGGAGCGCAACAAAGCCGCGTGATGCGTTTTCGGGGGCGGACTTTAGTCCCCGCGGGGTCTTGAGCCCCGCCTGTCTCCCCGCCTCTCTGTAAAATGTGAGAATGCGCTCACATTCCGCTGCGCCGCGCCGTGTGCCCCGGCAGCAGCGCGGGGAGCGCCGTGTCGCTGCCTTGCTGGACGCAGCCGCAGCCGTGATCGCGGATGTCGGCTATGAAGCCGCGACCATGAATGAGATCGCGTGCCGTGCCGGTGCCTGCATCGGTTCGCTCTATCAATTCTTCCCCAATAAGGAATCCCTCACGCAGGCTCTCCGCGCTCAATATGGAAAGGAATTTCATACCGCCTGGGAATCGCTGGAGAATCAGGCTGCATCTTTGACTATTGAGCAACTCGTGGCGCAGCTCATTCATACAGCCGTGGATTTCGTGACCGAGCATCCCGCGTTCCTTGCTCTGCTCGACGCGCCTCGTGCTACCCGTAATCCATCGATTCGAAAAGTCCTTCGCGAGCTCCTTGCCCGGATCTTTCTGCTTCAGAAGCCCTCCCTATCGAAGGCCAGGGCTCTTCGCGCTGCCGCGGTTACCCTACAGTTGATCAAGGGCATGAACGAGCTTTACGCGGAATCCGATGCTGCCACCCGCGAATCGCTGGTTCAGGAGTTCAAGATTGTCTTGCGCTGCTATTTGACATTTCATCTGACACCCCGGTTCGGCTCCCCCGAATCCGCTCCAACGCATAAACCCGGTGTTGCCGGTCGCTTTTAATAGGTCTAAAAGAACGTGACTCGACCCGCACTAATATCAAGGAAATCTGCTCTGGGCTGGCTTTCGCTCTGCGCCGCCCTGCTCATGATTCTGTCGAGCTGCGCAAAGGATCCCCCGCCATCTGCTCCTCCGCCTCCGCCGGATGTCGGAGTTTCCACGGTTCAGCAAGAGACCGTGCCGATTTACGGTAATTGGGTCGCTTCGCTTGAAGGATTTGTGACCGCGAACATTCAGCCGCAGGTTAGTGGTTATCTCATTCGCCAAAACTACCGGGAAGGATCGTTCGTTCACAAAGGCGACGTGCTGTTTGAAATCGATCCACGGCCGTTTCAGGCAGCACTCGAGCAGGCCGAAGGTCAGCTTGCACAGGCAAAGGGCCAACTGGGGCAAGCGCAGGCGCAACTCGGTCTCTCGGAGATCAACGTGAAGCGTGATACTCCGCTCGCCCAGGCGCACGCCATCGCTCAGAGCCAGTTGGACAACGATATCCAGGGCCAGCGCCAGAATGAGGCTCTCATCAAGTCGGGTCAGGCTGCAATTGAGGCCGCCAAGGCGAATGTTGCCGCCGCGGAGCTGAATCTGGGCTTCACGAAGGTTCGCTCGTTGGTGGATGGCATCGCTGGCATTGCAAGTACCCAGTTCGGTAATCTGGTAAGCCAGAGCAGCGTTCTCACCACCGTCTCCCAGGTCAATCCGATCAAAGTGTATTTTTCGATCAGCGAGCAGGAGTACTTGGCTCTCGCGGATAGGATCAAGACGGGCAGCGCTGGCACCGATCTTCTACGCTCAAAAAAGCCTGTTCCGCTGCAGCTCACTCTCGCTAACGGCAGCGTGTACCCGCACTCGGGTCGCATTCTGTTCGCTGACCGCAGCGTCGACGCCCAAACCGGTACGATTCGCATTGTCGGAGCCTTCCCTAACCCGGGCAATATTCTGCGCCCCGGCCAATTCGGCCGCATTACCGCGCTCACCTCCCTTCAGCAGAACGCGCTGCTAGTCCCGCAGCGCGCTGTCTCGGAGTTGCAGGGCCGGCATCAAATCGCGCTCCTTGGCGCCGGAAACAAAATCAATATTCGAACGGTTCAGGTCGGGGAACGGGTTGGTGAGAATTGGGTCATCCTGAGCGGCGTCAATCCGGGCGATCGCGTGGTCTCTCTAGGGACCGCAAAGGTCAGAGACGGCGAAACGGTCACGCCAAAGCTCGACAAGCTCAACGTAGTTACTCCCTATCCGTCCCAAGGAGAGGCGAAATAGCATGTCGCGATTCTTCGTCAATCGCCCGATCGTTGCCATCGTGATCGCGATTCTGATGGTTCTGGTCGGCCTCATTTCGATGCTGCGCCTTCCCATTGCGCAGTTCCCCGCCATCGTTCCACCAGAAATCCTCGTGCAGGCAGCCTATCCCGGCGCCAACGCCCAAACGCTCGAACAATCGGTCGCGACCCCGCTTGAAGAGCAGATCAGCGGCGTCGACAACATGAACTACATGTACTCGATCAATGGAAGCAATGGGGTGACGCAGATCACGGTCGATTTCGACGTCAGCACCGACTCCAATATCGATCAGGTGCTGACGCAATTGCGTACCTCGCAAGCACAGGCTCAGTTGCCGGCTCAGGTGAACACAGCAGGGCTCACCGTGATCAAATCGCTCTCTTCGCCCCTGATGCTCATTGCTCTGTATTCGCCGCACGGATCGTATGACGCTATCTTCCTCGCCAATTATGGATACATCAATCTCGTCGATCAGTTGACGCGCACGCCTGGCATCGCGCGCGTTCAGGTGTTTGGCGCCGGCCAGTACGCGATGCGCTGCTGGGTGAATCCGGACAAGCTCGCGAAACTACAGGTGACCGTCCCGCAGATCATCGCCGCGCTACAGGCACAGAACACGGTGAACCCGGCCGGGCAGATCGGCGGCGAACCCGTTCCCAATGGTCAGCAGTTCACTTATAGCGTTCAAGCCCAAGGACGCCTGACCACCCCGGAACAGTTCGGCGAAATCATCTTGCGCGCCAATCCTGACGGATCGAATCTCCGGTTAAGGGATGTCGCGCGCCTCGAGATGGGATCCCAAACTTACAATTTGACGGGCCGCTACAACGGCGAGCCATCCGCGATTCTCGCGATCTATCAGTTGCCTGGATCGAATGCCGTAGACGCTGCTGATAACGTCCGCAAAGCCATTACTAAGCTCGCAACCAGGTTCCCGCAAGACCTCGCGTATCAGGTCAGCCTCAACACTACTCGGGCCGTCACTGCCGGTATGCGTGAAATCCTCTACACGCTTCTCAAAGCTCTTGGACTTGTCATCCTCGTCGTCTACATCTTCCTGCAAGGGTGGCGCGCCACCATCATTCCTCTCGCCGCCGTTCCTGTCTCCTTGGTCGGAACGTTTGTCGTTTTCCCGATGCTCGGCTTTTCCATCAACACGCTCTCTCTGTTCGGACTCGTGCTCGCCATAGGTCTGGTCGTCGATGACGCCATCGTGGTTGTTGAAGCTGTGGAACGCCATATCGAGGAAGGGATGAATCCCCACGACGCCACTCTGCAGGCGATGAAGGAAGTCTCCGGCCCTGTAATCGCAACGGCTCTCATCCTGACCGCGGTATTCGTTCCCACGGTCTTCATTCCTGGAATCACCGGCCGTCTTTACCAGCAGTTCGCCGTGACGATCGCTATCTCGGTCATCTTTTCGGCTTTCAATGCTCTCTCCCTAAGCCCGGCTTTGGCTGCCATGCTGCTCAGACCCAGGAAGAAATCCCGTGGGCCCCTGCGACTGTTCTTCGATTGGTTCAACCGCATGTTTGGTCATGCGACGGAAGGCTACGTCCGCGCGTCTGGCGCCCTGATCAGAAAGGCGGCTTTCAGCTTGCTCCTGCTCGCTGCCGCTGCTGCTTTCGCTGTTCTCATTGGGAGAAAGCTTCCGGCATCCTTCCTTCCTGAGGAGGATCAGGGCTATGTTTTCGTTGCCCTTCAGTTGCCGAACTC
>JAFATG010000178.1 GCA_019244055.1 Acidobacteriaceae bacterium
GGACCTGTTTTGAGATACTTCTCGATCAGGTAACTGCTTCCGCATTGCGGACACTTCTCGGGAATTGGCTTGCCCCAGGCGACGAAGTCGCATTGTGGGTAACGACTACAGCCGTAGAAAGTCTTTCCCCGCTTCGAGCGGCGTTCCACGATCTCGCCTTCCGAGCAGTTGGGGCAGGGAACACCGATCGTCTTTTGCTTTACGTATTTGCATGTCGGATAGTTACTGCACGCCACGAATTCACCGTATCGTCCGTACTTCTGCACTAAATTGTTCCCGCACTGCGGACATTTCTCCTCGAGCGGAACATCCTTGCGCTGCTCACCACCGATTTGTTTGGTAGTTTTGCAATCCGGATAACCGGAACATGCATAGAATTGGCCAAATCGGCCCTTCTTCAGAACCATCGGCCGGCCGCAATTCTCGCAGTACTCCCCTTCGTCCTGCTCAGTCAAATCCGCACTATCAACGTCCGGCAAATCGACCGTTAGTTCCCGCGTGTTTGTGCATTCCGGATAACCAGTGCAAGCAATGAAACTGCCGTGCTTACCCCATTTGATGACCATGGGCTTGCCACATTTTTCGCAGACAAGATCGGTCGGCTTCTCCATACGCTTGATATCGGTCATGTGCCGCGCGGCATAATCGAGGTCGCGCTGAAACCGGTCGTAAAACTCGGCCATGGCGGACCGCCATTCCAGCTTCCCGTCTTCGATCTCATCCAGTTCCTCTTCCATTCGGGCGGTGTACTTCACGTCGAAGAGGTCATTGAAACTCTCGAGCAACAGATCTGTTACTACCATGCCCAGCTCAGTGGGAACGAATTTGCCGGTTTCCTTCTTGACGTACTCGCGATCCTGAATCGTTGAAAGAATGGACGCGTAGGTGGACGGGCGTCCCACGCCGTCTGCCTCGAGCTTCTTCACGAGCGTTGCCTCGTTATAGCGTGGAGGCGGTTCAGTGAAATGCTGCTCCGGATTAATTGATTTGAATCGTAGCGTCTCGCCTTCAGTGACGGCCGGCAGCTTGTGCTTGAGATCCTCGTCGTCTTCGTCCTTTTGATCCTTACCCTCTTCGTAGATCTTGAGGAATCCATCGAACTTCAGAACACTGCCTGTCGCCCGGAACAGATAATTCGTATTGCTCTTACCAACTGCGCTGATATCAATCGTGGTTTGATCGAGTACAGCCGGATTCATCTGTGACGCGATAAACCGCATCCAGATCAACCGGTACAGCTTCATTTCGTCTTCCGCGAGATACTTCTCTACCGATTCGGGCGTGCGAAGAACTGAGGTGGGCCGAATTGCTTCGTGCGCGTCCTGCGCGTCTTTTTTCGTCTTATACATGTTGGGAGATCCGGGCAGATAGTCCGGCCCAAAACGTTCGGAAACGAACCCGCGGACCTCGGCCAAGGCGTCTTCCGAAACGCGGGTCGAGTCGGTTCGCATATAGGTGATCAGACCGATGGAACCTTCTTTGCCGATCTCTTTGCCTTCATACAACGCCTGTGCAAGCATCATGGTGCGCTTTACACTGAAGCGCAGTTTGCGCGAGGATTCCTGTTGGAGTGTCGACGTAATAAATGGCGCGACAGGATTGCGGCGCTTCTCGCGAAGCCCAACTGATTTGACCGTGTATCTAGCCGCGGCCAGGTCGTCGACGATACTCTTTGCGGCCTCTGCATTCCCAATCTCGGGAGTTTCGTCGTTTCGTTTATTCAGGCGCGCAGTCAGTACCGGCGGCTTCTTGGCGTTGAGCGAGACATCAATGGTCCAGTATTCCTGTTTTTGGAACGCACGGATTTCACGCTCGCGCTCGACGATGAGGCGCAGGGCCACCGTCTGCACGCGGCCTGCGGAGAGGCCTCGCCGAACCTTGTCCCACAACAGCGGAGAGATCTTGTAGCCGACCAGCCGGTCGAGAACGCGCCGCGCCTGCTGAGCTTCCACAAGGTTAATGTTCACGGCCAGCGGTTTTTCGAAGGCTTTCTTGATCGCATTGGCCGTGATCTCGTTAAACATGACCCGCAAGATTGCCGGTTTTCCAGCCTTTTTCGGCTCGAGTTCTTCTTTTAAATGCCAGCAGATCGCTTCGCCTTCACGATCGGGGTCGGCGGCCAGATAGACAGAGTCCACTGCTTTTGCCGCTTGCTTGAGCTCGGCGATCAGCTTCTTCTTGCCTTCGATCACCTCATATTTGGGAGTGAAGTCCCGCTCCACGTCGACCGCCAGATCCTTCTTAGGAAGGTCCTTGACGTGACCTAACGAGGCCTTGACAATATACTGCTTACCTAAGTACTTTCCGATTGTCTTCGCCTTCGTTGGAGATTCCACGATGACGAGCGATTTGTTCATGACTACGTTGTTTACCTTACAAAAAATTAAGACGGTTAAGTGGTAACCCTACTCGGGCGTGAGAACGCTACTCTTTTACCACACCTTCACGAAGTTCTTCCCGGGAAGCTGCCGGACAAGACCGGTCATCTCGAGATCGAAGAGCGCGCTGATCAACTCAGATGAAGAAACCCCCTCGAAAGTTTCAAGAAGGGCATCAAGCTGTTGAGGGACATCGACTTGCAAGCGATTTAGCAGTTTTCTGCCGAGCTTCTTGAGCGGTTCCTCCACCGCTTCCACAGTGGCAGCTTCGCCGCTCGCCATCTCAGGTAGGATCCCCTGCGCCCGAGCCACGAGCTCACGGCGGACCGCAGCCGGTAGCTCGTTGGTGACGTCACTCCACTCCTGGACCAGTTTTGCCCCTCCATCTTTGATGAGAAGATTCGGCCCCCAGCTCATTTTTGAGGTGATATTTCCGGGAACGGCGAACACCTCCCTCCCTTGGTCCATGGCCAATTTAGCGGTAATCGCTGATCCGCTATGCTGGGCTCCTTCTACGATCAGAACCCCCAATGCCAAACCGCTCACAATTCGATTCCGGATCGGAAAATTCTGAGGGAACGCGGGAGCACCCATCGGAAATTCGGACAGCAGAACGCCCGATCGGGCGATATCATCATAAAGCTTACGACTATTCGCCGGGTAGAGCACGTCTACTCCGCAGCCGAGTACGGCGATTGTCTTCCCACCTGTGTGCAAAGCCGCCTGATGGGCGGCCGTATCGATCCCCCGGGCCATGCCGCTGATAATAGTCAGCCCGGACTTGGCAAGGTCGCCGCTGAGGCGTTCAGCCGCTGCGATCCCATAGGGAGTTGGCCGACGAGTGCCGACAATGGCAATTGCATGAGATTTCATCAGCTCCACGTTGCCGAGTGCGAAAAGAACTAGCGGCGGATCAAAGATTTCGCGGAGGTGCTGGGGATAGCGGCGATCATGAAGCGAGATAAGCTGAGCTCCGGCATTTCGAAGCCGTTCCTGCTGATCGGCCGCATCCTCGAACGAACAGCCGCTTGCAATGTTGCGAGCCTGCGCCGGACTCAGACCCGCGGCTTCCAGCTCCGATGCAGACGACCTGAATATGTTCTGCGGCGATTCCAGCCTTTGGAGAGTTTTGAGTGCGCCGGTCGTACCCAGGCCGGGAACCATCCGAAGTGCCAGCCAATGTAGAGTTTCTTCTGGAGTCAGAACGAATGCGGCCACGTCAGATACGTGGAGCGTTATTCCGCGACTTCTCAGGTGGCGACAAGTCCGCTAAACCGATATGACCTCGAACGGTTCGGCTTCTTCAATCGATGGCAACCAGCGCTGGATAGCTTCATCTAGCCGCTCCTTCGTGATGGGCTTAGCGACATAGTCGTCCATCCCGGCTGCGAGGCATCTCTCGCGTTCGCCTTCGAGCGCATTCGCGGTAACGGCGATGATAGGAATGTTGCTCAACGGGGTAGAAAGCTGCCGAATCGCGCGCGTCGCTTCAAAGCCATCGAGAACGGGCATCTGGCAATCCATAAGAATCACGTCGTACTCGCCGGTTCGAATGCGATCGAGCGCCTCGGCGCCATTGTTCGCGAGGTCCGTCGAGTAGCCTAGGTTTGTTAACACCTTGATCGCCACTTTTTGATTGATTGGATTGTCTTCGGCAATCAGAACGCGCCCTCGACGCCTCAGGGCCGTGTTGGATCCATCGTCGGATACCGCCGAAACTGGAGGTTGCACTTCCCGAGCGGTGATGGTGAACCAAAACGTGCTACCGAGACCCAGTTCGCTTTGAACGCCAATAGTGCCGCCCATCATCTCGGAAAGACGCTTCGAAATTGCAAGGCCCAGCCCTGTCCCGCCAAAGCGACGAGTGATGGAAGCCTCGGCTTGAGTGAAACTCTGGAAAAGCTGCTCCTGTGCTTCGGCAGAGATGCCGATACCCGTATCAATTACCGAAAAACGAAGTTGGACCGGCTCGTTCGCTGATTCGTCAGGCGACTGTTGATCACGAGAGACATGAACCGTAATGCTGCCCTTGGACGTGAACTTTACAGCGTTCGATAGAAAATTCAATAGAACCTGGCGCACACGAACGGGGTCGCCGTTGATCCAGGCGGGCAGATTCTTTTCAAATTTCAACATCAGCCTCAAGTTCTTGCGGTGGGCAGTTTCTGTGACAAGCGCCGCCGCGTCTCTGACGACCTGCTGAAGCTCGAAATCAGTCATTTCCAGCGCGAGTTTGCCCGCTTCAATCTTCGAAAAGTCGAGAATTTCGTTAATAATCGAGACCAGCGAAGATCCCGAATCGCGAATTGCCTTGACGTACTCGTATTGTTCAGGGCTAAGAGCGGTATCGAGCAACAGGCCAGTCATGCCGATCACCCCGTTCATGGGGGTTCGGATCTCGTGGCTCATGATCGCAAGAAACTCACTCTTTGCCCGATTCGCGCGCTCCGCGTCCGCTTTAAGATTTTCTTCAATGATCAATTTCTTATCGAGCTCTTCCGTCCGCTGCGCCACAACGTGCTCGAGCTCTCGCTGGCGGTCCACAAGGAGGCTTACACGGGAGCGCCAGATGATTATGCCGAGCAGGATGACGATCACCACCACACCGCAATCGAAGCTCTTCGTAGCCCACCAGGGCGGCTGAATGGTGAATACAAGCGTTGCGATTTCTGAACTCTTGCCGGTATCGCTATCAACCGTCAAGACTTCGAAGCGGTAGGAGCCAGGCGATAGCCGCGGATAACGGATCTCGCGAGCCGAGGTCTCTACCCATTCCGGTTCGAGCCCGAGAAGCCGGTAGCGAAATCGAATGCTCTTTTCGTTGCGAAGACTCAACGAGGTGAGATCAACAATGAATGGCTCGTTTGCCCAGTGCGCCATTGTTCTTCCGCTGAGCAGGCTTTCCGTGCCGAAATGCGCTCCAAGCAAAATGGGTTTGGCCGGGGCTGCCGGTTCAGCATACGTCTTGGGCGTAAAATGCGAGGCGCCGCCGCTCGTTCCAAGCCAAATGGAGTCGTCAGTGTCCTCGAGAAACGCCTTGGCGTCGCAATCATTCCAGATCAGGCCGTTGTCCAGGGTATAGCGGCGCCAGCCATGGCCATCGAACATTTCAACGCCGTGGTCTTCTCCGATCCAAACACGGCTTCGGCGGTCCGGTCCGAAAAAGAGAATCTGATCAGACGAAAGGCGAGGCCGCTCAAAACTGACCAGTTTAGTGCCTGAAAAACCGAGACGCGCTGCGCCTTCATTCGTCGAATCGATCCAGAGGCGCCCGGCGCCGTCAAAATTCATGTCCGACAGATGGTGGCCGAGCTTTGCGCGGGAAATATCGACCCGTGTCCATTCAGCACCGTTGAATCGGAGGAGATCTTGATCTGAAATCGCCCAGATCCCTCCTGTTCGATCCTCTGCGACATCCTCTACGTTGATTTTTCGGAACGGGTCGCCCGGCGCGGAACAAAACTTGCGCGTACGACCGGCTTGGGCAACCAGAAGGCCTGTTGCCGTGGCTAGCCACACCCGGTCTTGTGAATCCACTAAGATCCTAGCAATCGAGCTGAATCTGCTCTGCCGGCCCTTGAGTGTCTTCACATCAATTTGGACAAGGTGCCCGGAGAGAGTACCGGCCCATATATATCCGTCTTTGGATTCGGCTAGGGAACGGTAAACGCTAGCGTTGACCCCGGGGGCCCGCCACCTATGAAAGTTCGATTCCCGTGCCTCTCGGAGGTCGAGTTGCTCATCGCCAACCCACATACGGCCGTGCGAGTCTCTCAGGAAAGCCCAGACTTCATTCGCACCCAACCCCTGCGCCTTGGTCCAGTGTTCCCACTCGCCGTACCCAAGCCACTTTCTTATCCCATGCCCTAGAAGGCCGAACCAAGCCGATCCGTCGTGATCGATTAGAACCGAGCTGACGATACCTTCACTAAACCCGTTCCTGTCCGAGATGGTGGACCATTGCCCGTGTTCGAAGCGGCCGACCGCTGATTCGGCGCCCGCAAGGACCCTTCCCTCGTGATCCTCAGCCATGGGCAGGAACACCTCATCCCGATTGGCGGCAGCGAAGTCTCGCGACTCAAACCGCCTCTGACCGGGCGGAAGAACCGCGATGTGGCTTGAGCCGCGCGCCCAGAGCTCACCACTCGCTCGCAACAACAAAGAACCCCAGGCGTCTTCCGGCAGCCCGTCACTTTTCCCCCATGCGGCGACATACCCTCCCATCGCCTTGCAAATACCGGTGCCGCAGCCGAAGAGCACCGATCCATCCGCGGCGGCTAGAACGCTCTTGACGCCCCCGTTTCCGTGCTGTTTCGCGACACGCGACGTGAGAAATTCATTGGCTTCCCACGACCGACCGCCATCCCTTGAGCAGATCGCGACTAGCCCCAGTTGAGTGACTGCGTAGATCTTCCCGTCTGGAGATGTAGATAGCGTGGAGTTGTAACCGATACGCAGATCCTGTCCACGTAACCGCACTGTCCGAAAGCGCCCGTCCCCAGCACTGTAGGCCAGACCATCCGTAGTACCCACCCACAATCGGCCGGAGCTGTCCTCTCTAAGCGCTTTAACCCAAATACCCGGCAGACCATCGCTGCGGCCGAATTCCGTATATCGCGCACCGTCGTAACGAAATAAGCCGCTTTCGGTACCCACCCAGATAAATCCGGCACGATCCTGCAAGAGGCAATCCACACCCAGGTTCCCGAGACCATCGACGTAATCGCGGAAGGTATACCATTGCGCGTGACACAACTGTGTCACCGAGATGTATGCAACCGCACACCGCAGCCAGATGACCCATCGCGCCCTCATCACAAGACTTATCGGATGCCAGGGCTACGGGCTTTACGCACAGGACCTTGAAGTGCTCTTGCGTGCGAACAACATGCCTGTCCAGACTGCACTGGCGCTGCACGCTCATAGTCGACAGCCGCTTGCGTTCCCACGGGAATACGGATATGATTGTGCCCCGAAGGAGAGACAACGAAATGTCTAAATTGCTAAAACTCGCGATCGGGCTCATGTCCGGCGTTGTGCTCTTTGCAGCGGAAAATCCGTGGGTCGGAACATGGAAGTTAGAGACGGCGAAGTCAAAGCTGTCTGCTAGCCCCAAAGCAGCAAAAGAATTGACAATCACCGTACGAGACGTGGGAGATCAAAACGTCGAGGTTAACATCAAAGGAGCTACAAACGACGGGACACCCATTTCCGCGAAGTACATTGTCCCTATGGCCGGTGGGCCAAACACGTATATCGAAGGAGCGCCTCCAGCCGGAATCACTG
The DNA here is from genome assembly GCA_019244055.1 of Acidobacteriaceae bacterium. GTDB lineage: Bacteria > Acidobacteriota > Terriglobia > Bryobacterales > Bryobacteraceae > Bog-105. Next base: position 7,665 of record JAFATG010000178.1, read on the forward strand.
AAGAAACGAAGAAAATCGACGAAAGGACCAGAAACATCACAGCCAGTCACGATGGCAAGACGCTCCGAATGAACCATGTTGTTCTCAGTGATGACGGGAACACGATCACGGGGACGATCAAAGGCGTAGACAATGAGGGTAAACCTCTCGCCCTGGTAGAGGTGTTTGAAAGGCAATAGCACAGACTTTACGCACGGGACCTCGAAGAGCCCTTCAGCGCGAACAACATGCCTGTCCAGACGGCGTTGACGCTGCACACCTTATAGTCAACCAGGCCGAGCTCCAAGGCATTTTCGCGAACCAGCCGCTCGGAAACATCTCCCGGGCCGGTTTTGCCTTTCTTCCAGAGAATCCATAACCGGCTCTGGGCCACCCCAGCACGAACTCGCGACAGCATTTCCGGTAGCTCCGCTGCCGAATGAACAAAGCAGAGAGTCACCGGCGCTCTACTGGTGTCTTCCTCAATGAACTCGACCTCAGGCGGCAGTTCGCCCAAGACTCTGAGATAATCTTGCGGCGGATCCACGAGCAGAACGGAAGAGCCCGCTTTGATCCCGAGCTTCTGTGCAGCCGTTCGTGTCGCGTAGCGATCCATCATCGCGGTTGGAATCACGACGGTTTCCACTCGACGCGCGAGAGCCTTCTTAAGCGTCGGAAGCAGGCCCCGAAATGTGCAGTAGGCCGCATCGGGCAAATCCGTCTTGGTCCTCTCGACTTTCTCCGGCTCTCCCTCGCAAAACACCAACGGGACATTTCTTGTGGCGGGAGATTGGCGAAGCATGATCGCGATCTCGCGCCCGTGAGAGGGCAATCGCGACAGATCGATCACGAACGCATTCGGAGGAGACTGACGCCATTCGGGCAACAGACCTGGTTCAAATTGCTCGCTATAGTCGGTTTGATAATCCGCCGAGCGAAGGCGCTCCAGGTAACGCACCGCTTCTGCTGCTTTCCAGTGAATCAGCCGGATGCGCGGCATTGAGGCATCGTATAAACCGGTGTCGTGCTTATCTCCGGTCAGTTGAGCGAAAGCTCAAGGACTGCGCGGACTACCTCGTCGGTCTCCCGGACTGCATTTTGACGCTGTCGTCAAAGGAAAACTCAATGCTGGCTGTCTTGCCAGGTTGGATATCGATCGGTTCAGGTTTGCCCGGCGTTTTGCTATAGAGTCCCAATGACGATCCATCGGGTGGTGGTCCTGATTTAGCGTCCCAGTCGCCCTTGGGATCGAAGGCAGCGCTCACATAGGCCGGGGATTTCTTCACATCGGAAAAGGTCACCATTCCATCCTTGGATGCCAAGGGCAGAATCTCGACTGGCATCGCTCCGCCCGACACAAACGCCGGCGTGTCCCACAAAACGACATAAATTTTGTGCTTTTCGTCGGCGGTCCCGGAACCTGAATAGGTGATGTGCACTTTGAGCGTAGAAACCGCATTGGCTTCCTGAGACATTGCTGCCGGCACCGCTGTAGTTAGGAAACCGAGAAGAATACTGATACATCCGACGACGCTGAATTTCATAGCGATCTCCTGCAGTTGCACCAATCTGAACAGGTCGAGCATATCACTGCTCAGGGCACGGTGAAACAGCCGACGCGGAGACGCGATTGCTCGCCGCTCCAATACAGCCTAACCAGCCGCCACTTCCCTTTCACTCAAGTGGTCCGCCGCTCGGGGATCGATCGCGACCGCATGCATCAGAGGCAAAGCAAAGTCCATCAGACCACGGGCTTTCAGGACGTAAGATATTGCATCTCCGACCCGCCGTCCCGGATTCCCCGTCTCTTTTAAATCCACTATCTTGGCAAAGAAGCGGTCGGGCCAATTCCTGTGGACGCCGGTGCTCGAGGTGTCAAATTCCTCCATGTCCCGCCACACAAGGTGACCACCTTCCTGAATGGGCACCCGGAATCGCGCAATTCGTTTGTCGGGAATCTCGGCGACGTGCTCCACATAATGGAGGAAGGTCATAGCGTCGTAATCGGAGCCGGGCAACGTGGCAACTAACGCGTGAGCCTGGATAGGTGCGAAGGAACTCCACGAGTATCCCATTGTCGCGAGCGGACCTTGCGGTTAGCGGATCGAATGCAGGAAGCTTCTCGACAATCTCCTGCTCTTGTGCGTGGGTGAGGTCTCCGCGCCCGACTTCGTCGTAATAGTGCGGACAACTCGCATACATAATCAGAGTGCCTTCTGGTGTGAGAGCGTCCGTGAGCGCAAGATGAATCTGATCGGGCCCACCTGCAACTTCTCCAACCGCGCGCACATGACGGTATCAGCGGCTGCGATGCCCAATGTACGAAGCTCGTTCCCCGGTTGCTTCCTTGAGTACATAACAGCTCGCGTGAGACTCCAATTTTAATCGTTGGCAACGGTTTGTTTCTGGGGCTGCTGTCACGCGGCTCCCGAGAGCCGTAGACGTTCCCAGCACCACGTAAGATACACTGATACCGCCATACATGAGAATCGCCAGCGCGGCTACCGCGCTTCCCGCGCACTACTATCCACAGAAGGTCCTCATCGAAGCTTTCCGCAAGCACTGGGGTAGCCGCCTCAATCGTTTTGACGTGCTCGAACGCTTGCATGCCTCCACGCAAGTGGATGGCAGGTATCTCGCGTATCCGATGGAGTGCTATCCGTTCGCCACCTGGGGTGAGGCCAACAATCGATGGATTGAGGCGTGCCTTGACTTAGGCCAAGAGGCCGTCTGCCATGCGATCGAGCAAGCGCAAGTGCGCCCAGCTGACATCGGCGCTTTTTTCTTCGTCTCCATCACTGGAGTGGCAAGCCCTTCGATCGAAGGCCGGCTCATCAATCGAATGGGATTGAGTCCGCGCATGAAACGAATTCCCATCTTCGGCTTGGGTTGCGTTGCCGGGGCCGCCGGCCTGGCGCGCGCCGCTGATTATGTGAAGGCGTTCCCGAATGAAGCCTGCCTGCTCCTTTCTGTCGAGCTCTGCTCACTCACCGTGCAGCAGGATGACCTCTCGGCTGCGAATCTGATCAGCACCGGACTATTCGGTGATGGCGCGGCAGCCGTGGTCGTTTGCGGGGAGAACTGTAAAGCTCCAGGCGGTCCGGAGATCGTCGCGACTCGCTCGGCCTTCTATCCCGAAACTGAATACGTGATGGGCTGGGACATATCGGAAAAGGGCTTCAAAATCGTTCTATCGCGTGATGTTCCGGAAGTCGTTCTTAGAAATTTGGGCCGTGATGTAGACGGCTTCCTCGCTGACCACGGCCTAACCCGAAGCAATATCGCAAGCTGGGTGATTCACACGGGTGGCCCCAAGGTATTGGAAGCCACTGAAAAAGCTCTCGAATTGCGCAATGGCGCCCTCAAGGCGTCCTGGGACTGTCTGCGCAAGACCGGCAATCTGTCTTCGGCCTCGGTTCTCTTTGTGCTCGAAGAAATCATGCAGAATCACCGTCCCCCAGAAGGAAGCTGGGGTATTCTGGCTGCAATGGGACCGGGATTCTGCTCCGAACTCGTTCTTCTTAAGTGGTAGTCACCCGAAACGGGGCGGAAACGTGTCTGTTACTGCCGTACGTCTAATCGCAAAGTTGTGTTCAAGTATTTCCTTCCGTTGATGTTTCTGGCGGGACCGCTTTACGCGCAATATCCGGGACAGTATCCACCGGGTCAATATCCTCCAGGCCAGTACCCTGGCTCTCCTGGCGGTTACCCGGGAGGCGGAATTTCCATTCCCTCTCGCGGCCACAAGAAGAAGGACCAAGGCGACAACAAGGCCAATCAGCCTAGCATCACGGCCGAGGGTCAGACTGTTTCGAACGATGGCAAAACGCTCGTCGTTGCTACCAAGGACGGCCGACAGCTCTCCATGGCGGTAACACCTAAAACTAAGTTCACCCGTTCCGGAAGCGACATCGACGCAAGCAAAATCATCCCACGCACGACCGTTCACGTCGAGGCACTCGAAGACGATCAGGCCAATCTCACGGCCGCGACCGTGGATCTGCTCAAAGATGCTCCTCAGGACGCCCCGCCCGGCGAACGGCCTCAGAAGGCCTCTTCCGCTCAGCAGGCCAGTGATGAGGAGATGACCAGGCCCACCATTCTCAAAGATCCTGTCGATGTACCCAACAGGCCGGTTCTCAAGCACGGCAAGCCTGGGGCCACCCAGACCGATTCGGATGATTCAGCAACGGAGACCGCCAGCAACCGGCCCCCGAGCCAACCGCCATCTCAATCTTCCAGCGCTCCCCAATCCAGCGATAAACCTAAATCCTCAACTAACGATGGTTTCGTGATCGACGGCGAAGCGGCTCCCGTAAAAACCAAGGCCTCGGCTTCTCAAGATCTCATCGAGCGCACCCGTACGTGGGCTATGACATTCACCGAAGGCTTGCCCAATTTTGTCTGCTCCCAAATGACAACGCGTTACGCCGAACGTTCCAGGTCAGAGGGCTGGCAGCCGATCGACGTCATCACCGCGAAAGTCCTCTATGAGGACCGCAAGGAAACTTACAAGGAAATTACTGTCGGAGGTAAGCGGACCAACAAGAGTATGCTCGAGCTCGGCGGGTCCACTTCTACTGGGGAATTCGCCTCAATTCTGGGTGGTTTGTTCGAGCAGAATCGCGCCGAATTCAAATTTTTCCAATCCAGCACAATTTCCGGCCAGCCTGCGGCCATCTACGACTTCAAAGTCCCCTTGCAAAATTCGAATTGGACCATCAACATCGGCGGCCAAACTTTGCGACCCGCTTATAGCGGTAGCGTTTGGGTGGATCGCGCCACCGCACAGGTGCGCCGCATTGAAATGCAAGCCGACAACATCCCGAAGGACTTTCCCGAGGACAACATTCAATCCGCTGTCGACTACGAAGAGGTATCGCTCGGAACCAACAAGTTCCTGCTTCCGGTCCACGCCGAGAATCTTGGATGCGAACGCGGATCGCCCATTTGTACGAAGAACACAATCGATTTCCGCGATTACCACAAGTACAGCGGCGAGAGCACCATCACCTTCAAATAGACGCACTTTAAGCCGACACCTTCCGGACGCTACACTAGTCCTGCATTTCAGAAGCAATATTTTCTGATCCGCGCCTCTACGGCGCGGGACAAAGGAGAGAGAAAATTGCCGACTTTCGATGCACGAACAACGCTCCCCGGCAGTGAGGCGATTCCTCCCACGCAGGCGCAGCAGGTAGGCCCGATCCAAAGCAGCGAACGCGTGAGTGTAACTGTTTTTCTACGGCGCAAAGGACCCGAGCCCCCGATTCCGGCTAATGGATCACAAACATTTCTGAGCCGTGAGCGCTTCGGTCAGGAGTATGGTGCTAGCAATGCTGACATTCACCTTGTGGAACAATTCGCTCACGCCTATCACCTGACCGTGGTGGAGGCAAGCGCTCCCAAGCGCCGCGTGATCTTGTCGGGAACGGCCGCCGACATGGAGAGGGCCTTCCAAACGAGTTTCATCCGTTATAAGAGCGATCTCACCGGACAGCAGTTTCGAGCGCGGACAGGCTCGATCAGCATACCTATCGAAATGAAGGACGCCGTGGTTGCGGTACTTGGGCTCGATAATCGTCCCATCGCACGCGCTCACTTCCGCAGAATCTCCCCCCGTGCGGCTGCGGCCCAACCCGCCAATTACACCCCGCCGCAAGTGGCCGCTTTCTACAACTACCCAACGGGGCTCACGGGCAGTGGGCAGACTGTGGCGATTATCGAATTGGGCGGCGGCTATAGTACGTCCGATCTGAACACGTACTTCAGCGGCTTGAATCTCCCGCAGCAGCCAACGGTAACGGCAGTATCCGTCGATGGAGGCACGAACTCGCCCGGGTCAAGCGCGGATGCCGAAGTCATGCTCGACATCGAAGTAATCGGGTCGATCGCGTATGGATCCAATATCGCGGTGTACTTCGCGCCAAATACTGATCAGGGATTCGTCGATGCGATCACCGACGCTGCGCATGATACGGCTCGCAAGCCTTCCGTGATCTCGATAAGCTGGGGCGGCCCCGAAGATAGCTGGACACAGCAGTCTCAGACTGCGATGAACTCGGCCTTGCAGGACGCCGCGGCCTTGGGCGTCACGGTAACTGTGGCTTCCGGGGATAACGGATCGGATGATGGGGTCGGAGACGGTGCGCTACACACCGATTTCCCCGCCTGCAGCCCGTATTCTTTGGCGTGCGGTGGCACAACGCTGGAAGCTTCGGGAAGCACCATCAGTTCTGAAGTGGTCTGGAACGAAAGCGCGAACAACGAGGGTGCGACCGGTGGAGGCGTGAGCAAGGTCTTTGCTCTGCCGAGCTATCAGTCCTCAGCTGGAGTTCCGGCGAATCCGAACACCGGATTTGCGGGCCGGGGCACGCCTGACGTGGCAGGTAATGCCGACCCAGTCACTGGCTACCAAATTCTAGTGAACGGCCAGAGCGAGATTGTTGGCGGTACCAGTGCGGTGGCGCCGCTTTGGGCCGCGCTGGTAGCTTTGTTCAATCAGCAACTCGGAACTCCGGTTGGCTTTTTGAATCCCAAGATTTATCCGTTGGGTGAATCGGGCTTTCACGATATCACGAGCGGCAATAACGACGATGCGGGACTCGGTTATTACACTGCCGGCCCCGGCTGGGACCCTTGCTCGGGATTGGGCAGCCCGAGCGGCACGGCGCTTCTGAATGCACTTCAGAGTGCGTCGGGTGGTGGATCAAGCGGCTCTTAGGCCGGAGGGATCTGTGAACAAGCAGCGGGCCGAGTTGCCGGGATCCGCGCCAAAGCTGCGTCCCGGAGGCAAATGGCTCGGCCCTGCTGATCCGAACGAAGAGCTTACAGCGAGCATTTTGCTGCGCCGGCCGGCGTCCGCCGCTGATATCGGCGAGGCGATTCTCTCCGGGACGTACCGCCCCGAATCGAGGGAAGCAGCCGAAGCGGCACTATCGGCTGATCCCAATGACGTGGCCGCGGTTGAAACTTTCGTTCGCGACTCAGGCATGGAAATCCTGAGCGTAGACGCTCCGAGCCGAACCATTCGCATTCGCGGAACTGTCGAGAAACTAGATCGAGCGTTCGGAATCGAGATCGGATGGGAGCAGGATGCACGCGGCGATCGTTATTTGAGCTATCGCGCTCCTATTACCTTGCCGGAATCCCTCGTGCCCGCAGTAACGGCGGTGTTGGGGCTGGATCAACGGCCAGTTGCCAGGCGTCGGTAACCATAAGAGAAGCATCGCAGATTAATACACCTCCGCTTCCCCCGGCGGCTGAGTCTTCCAGCGCCGGTGAATCCACATCCATTGATCCGGATTCTCGCGAATGATGCACTCGAGCATCGAATGGATCCGTTGCGTATCCGCGCTCTCGTCGCCGGTTAGTTCAATCCGCGGATAGAACCGCAGCACGTAGCGCTGTGTCGCTCGGTTCCATAGCGCAAAGCCCGGAACAATTGCGGCGCCCGTGTGATACGCCAGGCGGACGAAGGCCGACCCCGCACAAGCGGGTTTTCCGAAGAAGTTCACGAAGACTCCTTCGGCCCCGTTGGTATTCTGGTCAGCCAGAATGCCGACCGCCTGGTTACTTCGTAGCGCCTTGATAACGGAGCGGGCCGCGTCGCGTTTATAGATAAGGCAGTTTCCTGAGAGCGTGCGCCGCTTCTCCACCAACGCGTCAATCTTTGGATTATCAAGCGGGCGGACCATCACATTCATCGGTTCGGTCATCAGTGCATGAGCGAAAGCGCTAAGCTCCCAATTTCCGAGATGGCCCGTGAGTACCAGGACTCCACAGCCAGCCTCCTTCGCCTTCGAATAATGCTCGAGCCCTTCGTAGGAAATCCAATCCGCAATGTTCGTCGCGTTCAGATCCGGAAAGCGCGCGAATGCCACCAGGAGCCGCGCGATGTTCTGAAAAACGCCGTCGACAATGCCATCTCGCTCTTGCGCGCTCAACTCCGGGAAAGCGAACGCCAGATTGATGCGGGCGACGCGTCGCAACCTCGGCACAAGGAGGTCGAGAGTCAGCGTCGCAGACCGAGCGAGTGCGTTCGCTCCGCGCAGGGGCAATCTACGCAGGCCGAACATCAGCAGGGCGGCGATGGCGTATTCGGCGCGAATCTTCAGCCCGCTCTTGCCTTTGCTCAACTTTGAATGTTCAACCCAGGATTATTCAATCCAGCCGCCGCCGAGTACAAGATCATTGTCGTAGAACACGGCGGCTTGCCCGGGAGTTACGGCCCGCTGCGCCTGATCGAAAAACACTTGGACACGTCCGCTATCATCGGTCGGAACGAGCGTAGCGTCGGCGGCGACGTGCTTATTTCGGATCTTGACCCGAGCACGCCGCGGTTCGCTAATTGGATCAATTGAAAGCCAACTTACTTCGCGGGCAAACAAAGACGAGCGCAGCAGATCTTCGTTGCGGCCGATAATTACGCGCTGGTTGGCGGGGTCCGTCGCAATCACGTAGAGCGGCTCGCCCGCGGCCACTCGCAGGCCTCGGCGCTGTCCCACCGTGAAATGATGTGTGCCTGCATGGCGGCCGACCACGCGCCCGGCGGTATCCACTATTTCTCCTTCGCTCTGAGCGGGTTCGATTTGCTTCTCCCTGAAATACGCTTCGATGAATGCCGCGTAATCGCCGTTCGGGACAAAACAGATCTCCTGGCTGTCGCTCTTCTCCGCAACCGGCAGGCCGAGTTCCTTCGCCAACTCCCGCACCTGAGTTTTGATCATGCCGCCGAGCGGGAAGAGCGTCCGGGCGAGCTGTGCTTGTGTAAGCCCAAACAAAAAATATGTCTGGTCTTTTGCGGTGTCGATGCTCGAACGCATCTCGTAACGGCCGCTGTCGGGATTCCAGTTGAGGCGCGCGTAGTGGCCAGTAGCAATCTTTTCCGCCCCCACGTCATCAGCCATCTCTAAAAACTGGTCGAATTTTATGAAGTTATTGCATTGCGTGCAGGGTATCGGAGTCCGTCCTGCCAGATAATCGGCCACAAACGGCTTCACGACCTGCTCTTCAAAACGCTCTTCAAAGTTCACGACGTAATACGGAATGCCGAGAACCCCGGCGACGGCGCGCGCATCGTACACATCGTCCAACGAGCAGCACCGGCCGGTCACACCCGAATCGGGCACCAGCTCGGGTAACCGGCGCTGATTCCAGAGTTGCATGGTCAGTCCAATCACGGAATGTCCGTGGCGCTGCAGCAGACCCGCGACTACGGAGCTGTCTACGCCGCCTGACATCGCGACAGCGATGCGTTCGTCTGGGCTAGACAAGCTGGGCCTCGGGCTGGCGCGACCTTCGAAGCTGTCGGGCGCTGGCGATCACAGCGTCCGCCACTCGCTCGACGTCCTCGGCCGTGTTGTGCCGCCCCAAGGAAAAGCGGACGCTCGATTTCGCTTCCTGCCGGGTCCGTCCCATGGAGAGCAGTACGTGAGAGGGTTCAATCGAACCGCTGCTGCACGCCGAACCGGTGGACACGGCAATACCCTGAATGTCCAGAGCAATCAGAAGCGCTTCACCGGACACATTGTGGAATACGAGATTGCTCGTATTCGGAAGGCGGGTTGCAGCTCCTCCATTTATTTCCACGGCCGGCAATTCGGCGAGAACTCTGGCTTCGAAATGGTCGCGCAGGCGAGCGAGACGCTGCGGCTCATCCGCAGCGCACAATTCTAGGGCGGTCGCAAACGCTATCGTTCCCGGAACGTTTTCCGTTCCAGGCCGCCGTTCACGCTCATGCCGCCCGCCGTAGAGCGTGCTGCGGATAGGCAAGCCCTTGCGAACGAACAGGCCGCCGGTCCCCTTCGGAGCGTAAACCTTGTGCGCGCTGATCGCGTAAAAATCCACCCCCAACATGTCGAAGTTAACGGGTATTTTGCCCATCGCTTGCACGCCGTCCGAGTGCAACCAGATGGTTTGACCCGCCTCGCGCCGCGACCGTACGATCGCTGCTATCTCTTCAATCGGCTGAATGACCCCGGTCTCGTTATTCGCGTGCATCACGGAAACTAGAACTGTTTCCGGCCGCAATTGGCGAGCGATCTCTTGCGGCTCGACCCGGCCATTGCTCTCGACGCGCGCGTAAGTAACCTCAACGCCTTCGCGCTCGAGTTGCCGAAGTGTCTCGAGTACCGATGGGTGCTCAATCTCTGTCGTGATCGCATGCTTGCGCTCGCTCGGCAGGTTGCGCAGCAGGCCCAGAATCGCCAGGTTGTTCGATTCCGTTCCACCGCTCGTGAATACGAATTCGCTGGGCGCGATCTGCAACGCGGCGGCGATGCGGCGCCGGGCATCTTCCAATTGCTGTCGTGCGTGCTGCCCGTGCCTGTGGGTGCTGGAAGGATTTCCGAACACATCGCGGACCGCGGCCGTCATCGCCTCTGCGACTTCAGGCGCGACGGGAGTGGTAGCGTTGTGATCGAAATAAAGCAACGGAGTCGTAACGGGTTAACTACAATTTTACCAGCGCATGTTATCTACCTCGGGCGCGCCTGTAATCACTTTGACCACCGATTTCGGCCTGATGGATCACTACGCCGGAACCATGAAGGGTATCATTTTGAGCCGCTGTCCCGATGCCCGCATTGTCGATATCTCGCATGAGATCGCTCCCTTCTCAATCCTGGAAGGCGCTTACACGATCGCCCAATCCGCACCATTTTTTCCATCCGCAACCGTTCATGTCGTGGTGGTAGATCCCGGTGTCGGGACAGCCAGAAGGCCGATTCTGGCCCGAACCCGCGATCATTACTTCATAGCTCCTGATAACGGTGTATTGTCGCTCGTGTTGCCGGAAAACGCGGAGACCTGGGAAATCGCGAACCCCGCCTGGCGCCTCCCGAACGCCTCCGAAACATTTCATGGCCGCGATATCTTCGCGCCGGCTGCCGCTGCAATTGCGATTGGTCTGCCTGCCGAGAATGCCGGGCCCCGGCTCTCCAACGTCATGACCCTCCCCAATTTGAAACCCGCCAGGACGGAACACGGTTGGGCTGGCAAGATATTCAGTGTGGACAGGTTCGGCAACATTATCACCAACTTACGAAGTGAACTTATAGAGATACATGAGCTGTCAATCGAATGCGGGCGTGCCGTTATTTCTGAGTTCCGGCGCACCTTTGGCGATGCTCCTCCGGGTCTTTGCTTCGCGTATTTCGGCAGTTCCGGCTACCTCGAGATCGGAATGAACCAGGGGCGCGCTGCAGACCGGCTATCCGTTCAGCCCGGTGACGACGTTACCCTGCGCGTTACAATCGGTGAAACTCGCCATTTTCCGGGCCGCGGAACACATGACCGTCACTGAGCCAGTCACAGCGAATCGAGCAGCCGAATTCCTCAACAAACTGCAGTCGAAGATCATCGTCGCGGATGGTGCGATGGGAACGATGCTTTATGCCAAGGGCATTTTCATCAACCGCTGCTTCGATGAGCTAAATCTTTCATCGCCTCTCCTCGTGAAAGAAATTCATCAGGAGTATGTTCGAGCAGGCGCGGAACTGCTCGAGACGAATACTTTCGGCAGCAACCGCCTGCGGCTGGCAAGCTTCGGATTCGCGGAAAAATTGCGCGCGATCAATGAAGCCGGTGTGCGGCTGGCCCGCGAAGCGGCTGGCGAGCGCGCGTTTGTGGCCGGCGCGATCGGTCCTCTTGGCACGCAAATCGAGCCCCTCGGGCCCATGTCGTTCGCCGAGGCCAGGACGGTCTTTCGCGAACAGGCCGAAGCGCTCGTAGAAGCAGGCGTCGACCTCTTAGTCATCGAGACCTTCTACGAATTGAACGAGCTGCGGGAAGCCATTTACGCCGCGCGTGAGGCGGCAGGCCCTAACATGGCCATCATCGCGCAAGTAACGGTCAATGATGATGGGACTCTGCGCGACGGAACCAGCACCGAAACCTTTACCCGCAGCCTGAACGACTGGCCTGTTGATGTAGTCGGAGTAAACTGCTCCGCTGGTCCTCGCGTCGTCCTCGAGACTATCGAAAAGATGACCTTGCTCACGGGTAAGCCGCTCAGCGCGATGCCGAACGCCGGCCTTCCCGCGACGGTGGAAGGGCGCAATATCTATCTGTGCTCTCCCGAATACATGGCCCAGTATGCGCGCCGCTTTCTACAAACCGGCGTGCGCGTCATCGGGGGCTGTTGCGGTACAACGCCGGAGCACATCCGGCAGATCTGTGGAGACGTGCGCTCGTTGCAGCCGGTCCAGTACCGGACGGCGACCGTTCTCGGCGGCGACGGTAAACCCGAAGTCAAACGGCTCAATCCGATTCCCGTGGCCGAAAAATCCAAGTTGGGCGCCAAGCTAGCGGCGGGCAAGTTCGTCTGCTTTGTTGAAATCCTGCCACCGCGCGGGCCAGATTCATCCAAAGAAATCGCCGGGGCACGGCTGTGCAAAGAACGCGGCATTGATTGCATTAACGTTCCCGACGGCCCTCGTGCCAGTGCGCGGTTGAGCGCTCAGGTGACCTGTCAGCTCATTCAGCAACAGGCCGGGATCGAATCCGTTCTTCACTTCTGCTGCCGCGACCGCAACATCCTCAGCATTCAATCGGAGCTGCTCGGTGCGCACACTGTGGGCGTGCGGAACCTGATCTGCATTACCGGAGATCCACCGCGCATGGGAACGTATCCCGACGCTACTGCGGTCTTTGATGTAGATTCGATCGGGCTCACAAACATCGTCAACAATCTGAATCAGGGGCTCGATATCGGCGGCAATCCCATCGGATCCCAAACGGCGCTGCTGATCGGCGTGGGCGCGAATCCCGGCGCTCTCAACCTTGATGAAGAACTGCGGCGCTTTGCTTGGAAAGTGGAAGCAGGCGCCGAATACGTGGTCACCCAGCCGGTGTTCGATTTGGATCTGGTGGAACAGTTCCTTAAAAAAACGAGTCAGTACGGGCTGCCGATTGTCGCGGGCATCTGGCCGCTCACAAGCTTCCGGAATGCCGAGTTCATGGTGAACGAGCTACGAGTGCCTGTACCGCGCGAGTACATGGACCGCATGCAACGGGCCGATAGCGCGGAGAAAGCGCGTGCCGAAGGCATTTCCATCGCCCAGGAGATGGCGGAACGCCTCAGATCCATGGTGCAGGGCGCGCAGTTGAGCGCTCCGTTCGGACGTTACGACATGGCGATCCAGGTTGCCGACGCTCTCGGTGAACGTTAAACTTACTTCATTATCAGGCGTTGCCCCGACGCTCGCCTGGGTCTCACGTTTCCGTGGCAACCGATCTCATTGAAATCGATGCAGAGAATCCCGACCCGTCTGCGATCGACCGCGCGGTAAAGGAAATCGATCGCGGCCGCACCCTGGGTGTTCCCACTGATGCACTTTACGTCTTAGTCGCAGATCCGTTCAACTTGCTGGCGGTGGCGAAGGTGTTTAAATCAAAGGGTAGGGAACCCATCCGCTCGTTGCCGCTCGCCGTATCGGATACGCTCATGGCGGAAGATCTCGCCAAGGAGCTGACGAGCCGGTTCTATATCTTGGCCAGGCACTTCTGGCCGGGTCCTCTGACGATCATTGTGCCGGCGAACGCTAAAGTTCCGCTGAAAGTGACGGGAAACACCGGCCGCCTCGCCATGCGGCATACGCGCTCGAAGGTGCTCAACGCCATCATCGACAAGATCGGTCACGCCCTAATCGCGACGAGCGCGAACCTTTCGGGTGAGCCGACGCTCTGCAGCGGAATCGAACTGTTTGCGGCCATGGATGGCAGGGTCGATTTAGTGCTGGACGGCGGCCCATGTGTGGGCGCGGGCTCCACAACGGTCGATATTACAGAACCTGTCTGGCGCGTCATTAAAGAGGGCGCCATTACGGAAAAAGAAATCGCCGAGCGCCTTCACGCCGACGAATATCTGGAACCCTAGTTGGCATTGCTGACCGGGTTCACCGGGTCCCAAAAACCTCGCAGGGGCTTCACACACCCTGGCCTGTTTAGCGATACACTCTTTGGACAAGGGGTTGTTATGCGCTGTACCCGCCTGGTGTTCACTTCGCTCGGTATTCTTGGCCTATCCGCGGCGGCCTTTTCTCAGGAAGTTGTCTCCGCTCGCTCCGGGGTTGTGCATTTTTTGGAAGGCGCCGTTTCGCTGGACGGCCAGGCGCTGGATCGTAAAGCTGGCACGTTTCCGAGCATGAAGGAAGGTTCCACTCTCCGCACCGACAGGGGGCGCGCGGAAGTGCTCCTTACTCCGAATGTTTTCCTCCGCATGGATGAGAACAGCGCTATCCGGATGATCTCGAGCGCTCTCACAGACACGCGTGTCGAAGTCCTGCAAGGTTCCGTGATTCTAGATTCTATCGATGCGCCCGCAGATACGGCCGTCACCTTGGTGTATAAGCAAAATCAGATTCGCTTCCCCAAACATGGTGTGTTCCGTCTGGATTCGGATACGGACGTCCTACGTGCCTATAGCGGCGAAGCTGAGGTAGTGGCCTC
>JAFATG010000189.1 GCA_019244055.1 Acidobacteriaceae bacterium
ACTGACATGAATGGCGAAGGAAAGCTCCGAAGAGCTAAATGAGAACCGGATTCCTAGTTATGACTGGTACAGTTTCGGCGGGCAGGTCAGTCCAGACCTCGACCGTGAAGAAATCCGCGGCCACAAGCAGCTCCCAGTGTTGTGAGAGGAACTTTTTCCAAGTGGTTTTGCGGCTTCGCTCTGGTGCTGGTTCAATCCCCTGGCGGCGAAGCATGTCCGCAATGGTGCTGCGCGCTAACTTATGTCCCAGGTTTGCCAGGGCGCCTTGGATGCGACGATAGCCCCAAGAGCGGTTCTCTTCCGCCATACGCACCACCAGCGCCTCGAGTGATTTGCCAGTTCGCGGGCGGCCAGGTCCGCGTTTCTCATGGCCATCGTACTTCTGGGCGATCAGCTTCCGATGCCAGGCTAACAAGGTATTCGCTGTGACCAGAGTGGCGATCTCTTCCAGCAGCTTTGCGGCTCAATCCTCTGGCGCGACCCGCTAAGCGTCGGCGCTGGTCATCATTGAAAAGTACTCGACGATTTCCGAGTTGCTCGCGCAGAACTCGGTTCTCCTCTTGCAAATACTCGATCACTTGCTGCTGGTGCCGATTCATCCAACCGGCAATCGACACCAATAAGAACTGAAAAGGATCGAGCATTCTCGGCATCTGCTTCCGATTCTCTCAACCCAACACTCAAGTCATAAACCGGCTGTCAATTCAATCGGCTTCGAATATCCGGGCCATACGCGTCCGCGGAGTTTGCAACACAACTCAGGATCGGGCTTCCTAATACGAAAATTACGGTTTTTAATGTTTACTCTCTGAAGCGGAACCTGATCCGCACAATTTATAGAATGCTGAATCTGGTATAGCGCGATGGCTGTAGTCTAGTACCTCGCCGTTAGTACTTAACCTGATTGAAACGTAATGAAAGGCGCTTGACACGTTTTCAATTTGGATCCAGAATGGAAGCCATTTCGGATTTAAGAAGGCTATTCATCAGTTATATCCATAATTGGTATGGAGTTTCTGATGGCTAGTACTCCTAATTAGTAGCAAGCAGTTCTGCCCTGACATGGCGGAGCTATCCTCGGAGGCGTTCCGTTCCCCACCTGTTTTAACCCAATGTGTACTTCGGATGTAAGTAGTGCGCCATGGTTTGCCGTCTATGTTAAACCAAGGCATGAAAAGAATGTAGCAGCGGCGTTTAAGTACAAGGGCTATGAAGCCTTTTTGCCAACGTACACCAAGTGCCACAGATACAAGAAATTCCAGCTGCCGCTATTCCCGGGTTATGTCTTTTGCCGCGCGGAGCTGTCGAACACGTTGCCTCTAATGACTACTCCTGGCGTCTGCTCAATCGTGGGCAGTGGTCGTCAGCCCATCTCGGACGAGGAAGTAGGTGCAGTTCGGCGTGTAGCCGCATCAGGGTTGACGCCCTGCCCCTGGTCTTATGTTCCGCTCGGACAGGAGTTTTGTATTGAATCCGGTCCACTGCGGGGTGTTCGGGGCGTGCTTGTGGACGCTAGCGACCACAGATGGCTTGTAGTTTCAGTTCACCTTCTGCAGCGGTCTATGGCTGCAAAGCTGGATCGCGAAGCACAATAGGAAGCTTCGGTCAACAGCAGTATTGCGATCTGAAGAAATGGCTATTGCCTTCGCCTTCGTGCATCACGCGAACCAGTACCTGATCACAGAGGGTTACGATAACCGACACGGGTTGCGCGCAGCCGTGGGCTCGATCGGGAGCAAATCTGGCTTCGCTTGGGTGCTCGAGCTCCACCGCCGTTACAACATCCCTATCAACCTTCATCTGAGCGGGACACTGCTCGAGGCCATCGCCTGGCACCAGCCGGATTTCCTTTTCTGGGTTCGGGAGCTATTTGAGGCCGGCCTCATTGGTCTCGTCGGAAGTTGCTATGGGCAAAATGTCATGCGGTTCTTCGGTTACGAACATAACTTGAAACAGCTGAATGAAGAACTGCTCCTGTACAAGCTCCATCTGGGGATCGATCCCGAATTAGTGAAGGTTTTCTGGCCGCCAGAGCGCGTTTGGGATACGCCGCGCATGGCGCCCGTCCTGAAAGATTCGCGGCTGCTTAATCACGGCTATCAATACACTCTTATTGATGATCGGGTGCTGCTGTCGGTAAACGGCTCCTGTTCGCCGCGGAAAACTTACGACTCCAAGCCACGCAGGGACCCGGAGCTATATCAAGCGTGCACCGTTCAAGACGGTCACGGCCTGATCGCGCTACCGATTGCTTCGCATCTGCGCCTGAATATTCCACCGACTAGCGAGAGCCAGTTTCACGAGTTGCGTGAGCATTGCCGCTGGCTTACGACGCTGGATTGGGATTCGTCCGACAGTGCTCTGATTGCGGTATATGGCGACGACATGGAGAAGGCCGCGGGGTTGGGAGCATGGAACAAAGATGCGCCGCAACAATTCGAAGCTGTGCTCCGCTGGATCAGCGAAACACCTTCTATTCGGCCCGTGCGAATTTGTGATTGGGCTG
>JAFATG010000356.1 GCA_019244055.1 Acidobacteriaceae bacterium
GCCCGTGATCGATAAACAGGCGTCTCCCGATCCGTGCGCCGGGATGAATTTCGATTCCGGTGAGGAGCCGTGCGATGTGGGAGATGCCGCGAGCAATGAGATAGAAACGGTGACGATAGAAAAAGTGCGCGATTCGGTGAAACAGGACGGCATGAAGACCCGGATACCAAAGCAGGATCTCCAGGCTGCCCTTGGCAGCGGGATCCTCCCGTTTGATGGTCTGTATATGGTCGCGGAGCGACATCGCTTTAATTGTCGCGCACGAGGTTAGCGGCCGATACCGATGCCCAACACGGCCAGGCCACAAGCAAAGCAAACGGCACTTGCACCCAGTAATCCCTTTGCGCTCCGGGGCGCCGCGCCGAATTCCCGCCAGACCCCCACTCCCCAGACGAAAGCCAGCAGCACTGAGGCCAACGGAACGATGAACGCGACCGCTTGGCTTGGTCCGACCTCGGCTGGGGCGGAAATCGCCAAAGCCGCACAAAGCAGGCCAGCTGCGGAAATGACGCCGCCCAGCACGCCCCAGGCGTGCTGGGCGAAGCGTCCCCGGAAATAGCCGGTAACAGTGATGGGACTGCCTTCGATCACCACATTTAAGAAATACAGAAAGAACACAAGCGTCGAGAAGAATAGCCCGACACAGAAAACCAGAATGCCGGCGTACGGTCCCAATCCAAGGTCACCTGTAAGGCCTCGATTCAGCACTGGATAAAAGAGTCCCAGTGCCACTCCACTCAAGATCGAGACGGCGATGCCCTTGGTCAATTTCGACGCCTTCGCCGGAGCTTTGCTTTTACTTCTGCCGTTGGGCGGTTTGGCGAGCCCGAGATTGCGCAGCCGGCAGGCCGAGCCATTGAAGGTGAGCGCAACCAGAAGAAGCAGGATCGCGGTTGCCATAAAGAACAGATTTGACACCTGGAAATGAAAAAGGGAAGTGATGATGAGCGCCGTTCCGATAGCGAGTGGGAATGCCGCCGACATCCCGATGAGCGATATCGCCGCAACCAGCAGCATGTTGCCGAGATTGAAAATCATTCCGCCGGCGAAGGCCCAAACCTGCGACATCTTCCCTGCTACAAGCATGCGGTCTGCAAATCCAACCTCGCTACCCAATGTTCCGAGCGTGTACGCGGCAACCACGGCCAGCACGAGAGCACCTATCGAAAAATCGACATAGTAGAGCTCGTAACGCCAGCGGCCTCGGGTCACTTTAAAGGTATTGGCCCAAGAGCCGAGACAGGTAAGGGAGACGAATAAGAGGAGGAGAGCGGAGCGGTACGTTGTAGGCGTCAGCAGGGGGTCACCTAACGTCCCGGATTAGCGCTTAATCGTGCAGCGAAACCAGACTACTTGCAATCGGCTGCTGTTGAGGTCCGAAGTACTGCTGGGCAGCGAGATTGCGATAGACCGCGCCGCCAATACCGGATGCAATCGGGCCACTGATCCCGCGACCGCCGGTGAGGAGGACGACTATGGCTAGCTTCTTGTTCCCGACGTCGTTAAAAGAACCGAACCAACCCAGATGAACTCCGGGCTGCGCTGTATCGGTGCAGGTTCCGGTTTTACCCAGGATCGGATCGTTCGGATCATAGTTGGCACGCCTGGCCGTTCCGTATTCGACGGCACCGATCATCCCGGGCTTGACAGCCGGAAGGAAATTGGCGATATCGAGTTCGCGTTTGATTCTCGGTACGAACTTCTGGACATCGTCCTCGCTCCGAGGATATTGCAAGTAATACATCGTCCCGCCGTTTGCCAACGTGCTCACAATGCTGGTTAGCTCGAGCGGCGTAATACGGATACCGTCGCCGAAACTCGTCATCATGCCGACTCCTGTCTGAGGCGGTTCATCTGTGAGATAGCCGGCTTCCTCACCGGCTATATCGAGTCCTGCTTTTTCGCCGAGCCCAAAGAGCCTTGCGTACTTCTCGACACGCTCAAAGCCGAGTTCCTCACCCAATTTGGCGAAGAACAAATTATTGGAGTAGGCAAGGGCCTTGGTAATATCGATTGCGGAACGGCGCGTAATGCGAACCGAGCTTCCCGCGTTCACAATTCCTTCGCTCAAAGAGGCCATGGAGACGACCATCTTGATCGTCGAGCAGGGTTGGTAGGCGCCCTTCAGCGCAAGCTTCTGATTAACGATGCTCAGGATACGTCCGGTCTGCGGATCTGCAATCACAACCGCGCCATTGTAAGGGCCCAGAGCATCCACCGCAGCCCGGCGAACAACCAGATCCTCACCGTCTACACTGTCGCCAACAGTTGAATCGGCGTAGGTCGGCTCAGTCCAGGGGTTGAAAACGACGCGTCTTCGCGTCCGGCGGTGAACAGTGGTGGTGACGACTGCCGCTGTCCCGGGATGGGGAACTGCGGCGTGCGCGACGGGACGGACACGATGCCGTACGCGAGCATGCCGTCTCACGGCCGGATTGGCGCCGCTCGTTGCCGCGGCCGAGGCAAGAAAGCTAGACAGCGCCAGCAGAGCCGATAGCAACACTACCCGATGATGATGACGGTAAGGCATCTCGCAATTACGATTACTTATATCCTAAGTACTTCTTCGTCTTTCGTCAATTAGAAGATTCTTCGACACTTAAATAAAAGTTTCTTTTACTACGCCGCAGTCCACCCTCCGTCCATGGGTATTACGGACCCATTCATAAAATCGGCAGCTGGCGAACAAATATATAGGGCTAATTTCGCAATTTCGTCCGGCCGTCCGAGCCGCCCCAGAGGCTGCCTTTCGTTTAGTTCTAAACGTACTTTCTCTTTCTCGTGCCGATGGTACTTCTCCAAATAGCCCTCGACGAACGGAGTATCAACCGTCCCCGGAGCGATGCAGTTCGCTCGGATTTCGGTGGGATAGTCCACGGCTAGCTGACGGGTCATAGCGATTATGGCGCCTTTCGTCGCGCAGTAGGCGAACCGTCGTTTGACGCCCACCAGACCCGCTACGGACCCCATATTCAAAACCGAGCCCCGATTAGTTTTGAGCAACGGAAGGGCCACTTTCGTCATGAGATAAGCGCCATCCACATTGACGCGAAACAGCCGTTGAAAATCAGACAATTCCGTTTCTTCCACGCTTCCGACCAGACCGATGCCCGCGCAGTTAAATAGGATGTCCAGGCGGTCTATACGCGAGAAAAGCCTAGCGACCTCCTGTTCATCGGTGATATCGCACTTGAAGGCCTCGGCCTGGCTAAGCTCCCCGGCCACTTGGCGGGCACGTGCGAGATCGATATCGATGATGAGAACGCGGGCTCCTGCTTCCGAAAACAGGCGCGCAGTAGCTTCGCCTATGCCGCTGGCGCCTCCTGTGATAAGGGTAACCTTTCCATCCAGGCGAAAATAGTCGGGAATCATGCTGGTTAGACGGTAGGGGCGGCCGCGAACTCGAGAGCTTTGAAAAGCTCATCGCGCGTTGCCACGTCCAGCTTATCGCCATGGCATGTCACATAGAAGACATCGATCGCCTTGTGAGCTTCGGTATCCACCAGCACCAACTCGATATTGCACTCCGCGTGGCTGAGCGCCGAAGCTAAATCATAGAGGAGCCCAGGGCGGTCCTCCGCGACGAACTCGATCAGCGTGGAAGAATCGGAAGCGCTGTTATCGAAACGAATGCGCGGCGTAATCTTCGGGGCAGCTTTGGGGCGTGACGCGGCGCGCCGCCGCTTGAGGAGATCGGGAACCTGAATTACGCCTTTCAGCACGCATTCAATGGTCCATTCGAGCCGCGCGGTTTCACCGGAGTTCAACTCCAGGGTACGTATAGGATCGGCGAAGCGAATCTCATCCAGAATGCAGCCGCTCGAGTTCGAAGAGGCTTCGGCCTTCAGGATGTCCATTCCGTAGCTGGCGAGAGCTCCACAGATGGAAGCGAACAGGCCTGGTTGATCGGCGGCGACAACGCAAAGACGGTAGGCGCCGGGCTCTCGAGTGATCTCCACCGCCACGCCGTCGCGCCTGCGTCGTTGCTCCAACTCGAAATGATGTTCGATCTGCTCGCGAGTGTGAATGCGCAGATAGCGGGTAGGAAAGCCTTCGAGGAAGCGATCCAGCTGGGAGGAGTTGGCGGCGAAGCCAGGCCGCACCCAGCCCTCAATGGCGGCGGCACTCTGAATGCGTTCTGATGTAAGCTCACGGGTTAACTGCTCTTCGGTAAGGGTGTACACGCGCCAGAGCTGCTCGGCACGCCAGGGGGTCAGCGCGGTCGGATTTACTGCGGAAATATCGGCGTAGGTGAAGAGCACAAGAGCTTTCAGGTTCTCTTGCGTTCCAAGGCGGCCCGTGAGGAAGCGGGCGGTCGCCGGATCGTTGAGATCGCGGCCATTCATCACGGATGACAGATCGAGATGATGTTCGATGAGGAAATGAATGGTCTCGCGGTCTTCCGCCGGCATGGAAAGCCAAGGCAGGAACTCGTCCGCTGCCTCAAGCGAACCTCGAATATGATCTCCAGGCGTGATGCCCTTGCCGACATCATGGAGCAGCAGAGCGAGGCGAAGCAGCCAGCCCGTTTCACATTCCGAGGCGAGCTGGCAGAAGCGCGGTGGAGCGCCCGATTTAGCGTCATAGAGACTATCGATTGCTTCGATGGCGACGAGCGAATGTTCGTCGACGGTATAGCGATGGTAGAAATCGCGCACGACCAAGCTTTCAATCGCATGCCAACACGGAAGAGCGATCGCAAGAAAACCGGTTTCCTGCATCTGGCGTAGTCCGGCCGCGGCGTGCGGTTGCGACATCAGTTCGCGCCAGAGTGTGTACCGCGGAGGCGCGGCGCGCAGAGCCGCCTCGAGCTGAGGGATCGCAGCCTGAACCTTACGCTGAGCGTCCCAGGACAACAGAATGCCGTGACGGGCAACGAAAACGAACAGCCCGAAAACCGAATCGACCGAGCTCAGAGTGCCAGCCGGGTTACGAAGAAAAATGCGCTCGTGCGAGATCGTGAAATCAGCGGTTGAGAGCCGGGAGCGCCAGTCGCGAAACTGGCGCATCAGCGACGAATCTTGAGATTCAGCAAATTCGACCGCGCGCAGACTGCGCTGGAAGACGCAGCGAGCGTGACGGTAGTACTCGCGCATCCACTGTTCCGGCGGTACCGGCAGCTCGGCAAGAGATCGGGCCGCCTGATCCTGCATTTCAAACGACAGCAAATTATTGTCGCGGCCGCTCGCCTCGTGCAGGAAGGTACGGACTGAATAGAGGAAGCGTTTGGGGTCGGCAGTTTCCTCGAGCGCCAAGGTAAGGGGCTCGCGATTGGGAGCGAGCGCCGAGAGCCAGTGGAGCAGCTGGATGTCTCTGATACCTCCGGGCCCTTCTTTGACGTTCGGTTCTAGATGATAAACGGTGCCCTGGAACTTGTAATGGCGCTGGCGTGTCATCTCGCACAGACGGCGCATAAGCCGTGCGGCGTTGTGCTTGTAGAAGTCCGCGAGATGCGGCTGCAGTTTGTCGAACAGCACGCGGTCGCCGCACAGGAAACGAAGGTCGAGCAGGCTGATGTGGAGCTCAATGTTTTGATCGTTCAGGCGGCAGCATTCCGCGAGCGGCCTCACGGACTGGCTGACCTTCAGTTGTGCGTCCCAAAGCTCGCGGATGAATTCGGAGACAGGGTCTTTGACTCGCAGAAGTTGCGGCTCGTCTTCGACCAGGATCAGGAGATCGATATCGGAGTGGGGGAACAACTCGCGACGGCCGTAGCCACCAACGGCCGCTATGGTGACCGGAAAATCCACGCGATTCAGGAGAACCCGGCCGGCGGTTTCGAGGACGAGAGCGTCCACTACCGAGGTCCTGGATTCAAGGCACGGGGCGACCACTAGAAAACCACCACGACAGAACCATTTCTATGCGAGGTCACTACAATGCGGCTTCGCCCGTATCGCCGTTGCGGATGCGGATCGCTTCTAGAACTTCGTATATGAAAATCTTGCCATCACCGATCTTGCCGGTGCGAGCCGCGGAACAGATGACCTGACTGACTTCATCGAGGCGGCCATCCGGAATGATGGTTTCGATCTTCATCTTGGGCAGAAAATCGACCTCATACTCCATGCCGCGATAGACTTCGCGATGGCCTTTCTGACGGCCGTGGCCGCGTACTTCGGTGATGGTAATACCGTCCACTCCGATATTCTTGAGGGCTTCTTTGACGTCGTCCAACTTATGGGGCTGGATAATAGCTTCGACTTTCTTCATCGCCTGATCCTATACCGAAAGCATCATGCTTCCAGGTTGTAGCCCTCCTCTCCGTGCATCGCAAGATCGAGGCCCTCGACCTCCTGTTCGGCGGAGGCGCGGACGCCTATGGTGACATCCACGATCTTCAGAATGACGAAGGTGCCGACGAGAGCGAGCCCCCATGCGATGGCGACGCCGATTCCTTGATTCAGAACCTGGCGGGCGTTTCCATCCACCAGTCCAAGCGGCAGAGGCTTTCCGGCCGCATCCTTCAAGCCATCATTGATTGCGTTCGTCGCGAAGACCCCGGTTAATAGCGCGCCCAGGGTTCCGCCCGCGCCGTGTACGCCGAAAGCGTCGAGCGTGTCGTCATAGCCGAACCTGTTCTTCACGGCGGTGACCATCAAAAAGCACAAGGCGCCAGCCAAGAAACCGATCAGCAAGGCGGGGAATGGCTTGACGAAACCAGAGGCGGGAGTAATGGCGACCAATCCGGCAACTGCTCCCGAAATTCCGCCGAGCATGCTCGGCTTGCCGTGTTTAAACCATTCCGCGAACATCCAGCCGAGGGCCGCAGCGGCAGTGGCAAAGTGAGTCGCGACGAAAGCGCTAGTGGCGAGACCGGAAGCTGCAACAGCGCTTCCCGCATTGAACCCAAACCAACCGACCCACAGCAGACAAGCGCCGACCACGCTGAGAACGAGGTTGTGCGGTTTCATCGATTCGCGCGGGAATCCGATGCGGCGGCCGAGATAGAGAGCGCAAACGAGAGCGCTCACTCCCGACGTGATGTGAACGACGGTTCCGCCGGCGAAATCGAAGCACGGAATCTTGCCACCTAGAAACGCATTCAGCAGGCCGCCCTTGCCCCAGACCATGTGCGCCATCGGGAAATAGACGATAGTCGACCAGAGAATGGTGAACACGAGCATGGCACTGAACTTGATGCGCTCGGCAAAAGCGCCCGAAATCAGAGCCGGCGTGATGATAGCAAACATGAGCTGATAAATCATGTACGTCTCGTGCGGAACGGTTGCTCCGTAATCGGGATTGGGCGCGCTGCCAACACCGTTAAGAAAGACATATTGGAAACCACCGATGAACGTGTTCCCGCTTCCGAAGGCAAGGCTGTAGCCATAGATGGCCCAGAGCACCGTCACGACAGCCATCAGAACAAAGCTGTGCATCATGGTGCTCAGCACATTCTTTCGCCGGACGAGACCGCCATAGAAAAGCGCGAGGCCGGGTCCCGTCATCATTAACACCAGCGCGGCGCTGGTGAGCATCCAGGCGTTGTCGCCGGAGAGCTGGGCCGATTTTGTTGCGGCATCGAGAGTATCGAGGCGTTGATTCACGGTTGGAGCGGTTTGGGCCAGCAATGGACTGCCACACGCAAGCGCAAAAAGAAACAAAACTCTAAAGACGAGGTTCATTCGATACAACTCGACGGAGGCGTTGTAAACCCTTGAGAGTAGCAGTTCCGAGAGGGTCGTCGGACTTGTAAATTTCTATGTCAACT
>JAFATG010000048.1 GCA_019244055.1 Acidobacteriaceae bacterium
GACTTGATCAGACGCAGAAAAATGTTGCTGATCGGGGCGAGGCTTTTCGCGAAATTCGGAAAGAAGACCCCCAGCAGGATTCCGACGACAAGCGAGAGGAAGATCCACGCCGTCAGCGAGATTCTTCTCAACGCTCTCCCCATTTCAGTTTTTCGCGCAGCACATCGAAGAAAAGCATTTTGGGCGGACGAATCAACTGAATGGCCTTAGGTGACGCTCGGCATATGATGCGATCGCCTTTGCACAATGGCTCCCCAACTTGCCCGTCAATCGTAAGGTATGTTCCGGCCTCACCATGATTCAGGATTTTAATCACGCTGGTGTCGGGCACGATTACCGGACGGTTCGTCAGCATATGCGGACAAATCGGGGTGATGCAAAGTGCGGCAACGGAGGGGAAGATAACGGGACCTCCGGCAGAAAGCGAATACGCAGTCGATCCCGTCGGGGTCGAAATGATCAGTCCGTCCGCCTTGTACGCCGCGACGAAGTGATTATCGACATGCGTGTCCAGGTCGATCATGCGCGCCAGTTCGGATTTGGTAATCACGACATCGTTCAATGCCGAATACGTGCCCATCGTTTTTCCGTCCCGTAGCAGCTCGCAATCCACCATGCGCCGCCGCGCGATGCGGTGTTCGCCGCGCAACGCGCGCTCCAGTTCCGGGTAGAGATCCTCAACGGGTATAGCCGTCAGGAATCCAAGGTGCCCGAGGTTGACGGCGAACAGGGGTATATCGCGTCCAGCGACAACGCGCGCGGCCGAGAGCAGAGTCCCATCGCCGCCGAGTACGATGACCAGATCGGTTGTTTCGGGAAGTTCTTCGCGCGTGAAGAATTCATCGATATGCGCGTATTCGGCGGTCTGGTGATCGACGCGATAGTGAATGCCGCGTTCCTTAAACCACGCGAGCAACCCGTGAACGATATCGGCGGCTTGCGCCATTTTCGGTTTCGAAATGATGCCAACGGTTGTGATTTTCCGCATCCGATATCCGAACCCAGAGCTACTCTAGACTATACTTTCGCCGGGCGTGTAACAGGAATTCGCGGTTACCTTGGGCGCCCAGAATCGGGCTCTCAATTATCTTCGTCCAGAAGCCCGCTTCCTGCATCGCTGCCGAAATCTTCGTGCAAGCAATCTCCTGGGCCGCGGGGTCCCGTACGATTCCGCCTTTGCCCACCAGCTCCCGGCCCACCTCGAACTGCGGTTTCACGAGAATTATCCAGTTGCCTTCGGGCTTGAGCAATGGGACCAGTGCGGAAATCAGCAGCGTGACGGAGATGAAGCTCACGTCACAGACGATCAGATCGGCCAATTCACCGATCTCTTGAAATTGGAGGTGTCGCGCATTCACGCGCTCGTGGAGGATCACGCGCGCATCGGTGCGCAGTTTCCAGTCGATCTGTCCGGCGCCGGTATCCACTGCATGCACGCGCGCCGCCCCGTGTTGCAGGAGACAATCTGTGAAGCCGCCACTAGACGCGCCGATGTCGATACAGACGCGATTCTCGACGGGAATGGCAAACGCCCGGAGCGCCGCTTCCAGCTTTATGCCGCCGCGACTGACGTACTGCAAGGGCTGCTCGAGTTCAATCCGTGCGTCGCCGGAAACGCTCCGGCCGGGCTTATCCGCTCTCTGCCCATTGACCTTCACCTTGCCGGCAAGGATTAGCGCTTGTGCCTTCTCGCGCGATTCAACAAGCCGCCGGTCCACGAGTGCGAGATCCAGCCGCCTGTTTTCCGCGCTCGAATGCCCGCTCACGCCTTGCGTTGGACGATAAAATCGGCAATCTGCCGCAGCCGCTCCGCACGGTCATCGAACATTCGCAGGGCGACGTGCGATGCCAGCCGCTCTTCTTCGGCCATTTCGCGCGACCGCTCCAGACCATAAACCGCCGGGAATGTGATCTTCTGCTGCGCTTCATCTTTACCGGCGGTCTTGCCCAAAGATTCAGAAGGTTCTTCGACATCCAAAACGTCATCGATGATCTGGAAGGCCAGGCCCACGTGCTCGCCGTATTCCGAAAGAGCGGCCAACTGCTCTTTGGTTGCGCCCGCATAAATGGCGCCCATTCGGACACTCGCACGAAGCAGGGCTCCGGTCTTTGCGCGATGAATGGATTCGAGAAGAAGGGCTGTCGGCCGCTTCCGCTCACCTTCGAGATCGTTCACCTGGCCGCCGATCATTCCACCCACCGTCCCAGCTGCTCGGGAGAGTTCTTCGACGAGGCGAATCTTGCGTTCCGCATTAATCTGCTTCAGCCGGCTCAGCACCTCAAATGCGAGGGTCAACAGCGCGTCTCCCGCCAAAATGGCCATAGCTTCGCCGAAGATCTTGTGACAGGTGGGCCGACCGCGCCGCAGATCGTCGTTGTCGAGAGCGGGAAGATCGTCATGAATCAGCGAGTAGGTGTGGATTAGCTCGAGCGTTGCGGTGGCGTGCTCGATACCATCGGGAGAATCGGAAACGGCCCGCGCAGCGGCAATTGCTAGCACCGGACGGATGCGCTTACCTCCAGCAAATAGGCTGTAGCGCATCGCTTTGTGAATCGAGGAGGGCTCGACGTTCTCCTGCGGAACCCATTCGTCGAGAACAGCTTCGACGCTCTGAACCTGCTCAGCCAGGTATTCCTGCAAACTGATCTGTTGCGCCTTGATCATTTCCCCGCTTTCTCGGGATTAAACGGAACCGGCACCATCTCCGATCCCCTTTTTGTTAGGATCTCCACACGTGATTCTGCCTCCTCGAGCTGCCGCTTGCATTCAGCGCTCAAACGCATGCCGCTCTCGAACAGAATGAGGCTCTGTTCGAGAGGCAGGTCGCCGCGCTCGAGCTCTTTGACGATTCGCTCGAGCTCCTGCAAGCTCGCCTCGAAGGTGGACGGGGATGGTTTATCCTCCGGCATCGCCTTATTGTAGCGGGGCGGAGCGACCCAAATTGCGCCTGTTAAGCAACGGCCGAATGTCGTGTATAAACCATTTCTACTCGGACCCGGTTCGCAAGCGTTATCGCCTCCCGCCAAACCTGCGGCCCGGGCTTCGAAAACCGCCGGACCGACCGAAATGGTGTCCGGATGAGGGATGCGCTCCGGAGCCGAATCGCCGGCCAGCACCCTCATTATTCACTCCGGGCTGGTTACGGGGTTCCGTGCGGGCAGTGCTCCAAATGCTCCCGGAGTGAGATGCATAGGCGGAACCGCTAAACCCACCTCGCTGCACATACCGGCTGTCGGCATAGTGTGTCTGCGTGAAGGTTCCGTGAGTGCCATACTTGGGCGGAGCGGCTGGGTTTTCCTGGCCATAGTAGGTTTTACCTGTACTCTGGGCGGTGCGGTAGGCTCGGTATTCGTCTGCGAGTATGGGCCGATAATCGTGATGCCACAGTAACTCGCGAAGGATCAGGTACTCCGGCAGCCAAGTCCAAACGCTGTGGCCGCTCGAGTGATCCCAATAACCGTACTGATTCGACCCTTGTGATTCCGGAGCGATGTAGGCAAATCCGGCCGGTTGCGGTGTGGTCTGCGCTTCTGAATCGAAGAGCCCAGCGTCCTTGTGCGCAATGGCCATACCCACGTCGTCTTGAATAGCTCGAAATTGAGGTTCGGAGACATTCACCCAGTGTTCGTCGGTCGTGGTCTCGACCTGTTTCGAAGCTACGTCGATGAAATGCGTGCGAACAGTCTTGATCCGCTCTCGAAAAACCTGATCGCGGCCGTAGTGCGAATCGTCAAGGTCGGTAACAATCTTGTCCCACGAATAGTAGAGCTGTCCGGAGAGACTTTGCAGTTCGCCGGCCTGCGAAGCCATTTTGGTTCCATCGTTTGCCAGGTCTTCGTCAGTTTCAATCAGGGTTGCGATCTGACTCCCATCTGCCTTTCCGCTGGAGGCAGCCTCTCGTATAGCTTCGGTCGCCTGCCATTGTGTTTCGGCTTGCTTCGGTATGTCGCGCAAAGCTGCGAGACGCTCATCCAGGGCACTCTTTTTCGCCGGCCAATCGTCATCGGCCTGTTCTACGTCTTTCGCAATAGGCGCCAGGTCGAAGTCACAGACCTTCTCGTAATCGCGCCGCAGGTTATCCAAATGCGAGGGCAAATCGCGACGGAAATCAAGCCAATTACCCGCCACCGCGACCACGGCCTGGGAATCGGTGCTGACCGTTTCGAGCAATTGGCGTTCGCGTGTGAGTAGTTCCCGCGCAAGGGATTGCGAGCTGGCCCGATCACGACGTGCAAGTTCGATGAGTTCAGCCTGAATCTTCTTCGCGGAATCCAGCTTTTCTCGATCCGAGCGAAGTCTCGCTTTCCATTCCGCCGGCGCGTGGGCACCCTGAAACAGATCAGGACCTTGCGAGAGATCGCTGTCGAAAGCCTCTTGCGAACGCTCAAGTTGGCGCTCGGCGGCCTGAAGGCGGTCGTTCTCATTTGTGATATCCTCGTGCAGCGCAATCGGAAGCCGACTGCAGGACGTGAGAAGCACGAGGGCGGCAATCAGCAGACTCGGCTTCGATGATTTCATTACGTACTCCGAAAAACAGTGATATCCGCAGGCTCGAGATTCACCCAGAGTGAAGCCGTAAACGGCTGGCCCTCCGATTTCCGAACACTCAGAAATCGCTTGGCATCCTGTTCCTGAAACTGCCAACAATAGAAGCCGCTGCCCAGCGTATCGCGAGCACGAAACATGCCGATCTCGCGACTGAACCGATAAAGCCAGAACTTGCCGTCCCAATCGAAGAAGTCCGCTGGATTCTGACGTTCATCGATTCGAGCGAGGTCGTCTTCGCTCAACCCGAGTTCGTCAAGGGTGATTCTGCGCGCGTCGAAATTGCCAAGGACAGTTGTAACGTCCTCGTTGTGCACTTCAAGGTAGACACGACGATCTCGCCACATCCCGCTCAGTTCTATCCAGCGGCGATTGCCGGCCTCGTATGCGTCCAGCCTGTCTACTGTGAAATCGATGTCGGAGAAATCAAGGGCCGCGCCCGGCACCGAGAGAGTATCGCCGACGCGAGCCTCAGTAATTTTGAGGTTCGCCAAATCCTCCTGAGGCGAGTCAGGTTTTGATTTTCGATCGAAAAACATCCAGCTCAGCTACCAGATGGCGGCGGCAATTCTTTCGGCAACTCAACCCTGCCCAACCGTTCCCGCTTGAGCGCCTGCAGTTCGGCGTCCACCGTGTGTCCTTCAAGTTGAGCAAACTCAGCTTCTAGATTAGAGTCCTTGCCGGCCGCGGCAAGCTCGTTAAACGCCTTCGCAGTTGCCTCTTCCTTAGCGACCGACTTTTCGAAATTCGAGAGCACTGCAAACGCATTGTCCGCCTTACCAACACCCGCCATAGCTTCAGAGACCTTTCTCTGAGCCATGGCTGCATTCTTGCGCGCTACCAGCGTAGTGGCAGTTCGCTCGCCCTCTTCAATCTTATGTTTTAAATCGACTACTTGTGCCTTCAGCGACTCACTGGCGTTTCGCGCCGCTTCGACGGCAGCCTGCAACGAGGTGATCTGTTTGTCGGACTCGGCCTTTTTGGCCAGCGCCTTTTTAGCGAGGTCTTCGTTGCCGGCATCCAGAGCCTGCCCCGCACGCGCCTTCCATTCCTGCGACTGCCGGACGTACTTCTGGTACTCCGCGTCAAGAGAATTATAGTTGCTCATCGCAGTTGCGGAAGACCGC
Source organism: Acidobacteriaceae bacterium (assembly GCA_019244055.1). Taxonomy (GTDB): domain Bacteria; phylum Acidobacteriota; class Terriglobia; order Bryobacterales; family Bryobacteraceae; genus Bog-105. The sequence continues at coordinate 5,674 of JAFATG010000048.1, forward strand.
ACCACGTTGTTCAGCTCTGTTTTCATATCGGCCACGGTTTGCCGCACTGTTGATTCAAACGCGGCATCCTCGATGACGTCCATCCCTTTATTCGCCTGGCCTCGCGCCACACGCCCGGCTCGATTGAAAATGTCAGAAAAGAAGCCCATTGTTATGCCTTTCCAGAGTCGATTTAGGCGGTCTGCAAGTCCGCGCCAATCAGCTCCTTTGCGTGGACGACATCGGCCAGCAGGAAGCTGACACAGGAGAGGATATCGTCCTCGTCGTCAGGGCCCAGCTCCTGCAGCTTGCAGAAATTATTCAGCGTTACGGCGACCTGGTCGTTGCCGGCCTCATAAAGCTGAAAATGTGAGGTAGAAATACCGTTGGCGGCGGCGAGCATTTTGTACAGCAGATTTGGTGTGAGCTTCGAGCGCGGCACGACCATGCAGACGAGCGAGAGAAATAGGATTTCTCCTTCGAGTACAGCGCGCAGCGAGATTCCGCTTTCAAGATCCTGAATCCTCAGCACGCCTTCACCCGACTCAGTGACCGAGTAGCGCTTTCTGGCGAGCAGGTCATGGATTACTGCAACAGGAGAACTGGTGGTATCGGACATAGATTGTTTATATGCGATATACATCGTTATATACGCTTTTGGGAACTCGTTTGTTCGAGGATTCCAAAGTGTTTTTTCATTGGAATCGTGTAGAACCCGGGCGCTCGCATGAGATTGGGATCAGAGACGACAGCGCATCGTTCTCTTAGAGACTTATCGCCACTCTACCCACTTCTGAATTAGAGTAGAAGTATGGCGATTCCCGCCACCCTGCGTCCGTCCCTCTTCGGCTCAGACTAACTGCGCGTTACGCGCGGCCCTCCCTGTCTGTTTTCAAATTTCAACCGAGGTTCTGAATCATGCTGACGCAGACGGCTTCCCTGCTGCCGAATCTTATTACGCCCCTGCCTGGTCCCAAGGCAAAGGCGATTATTGAACGCGATCACGCTGTTGTCTCCCCGTCGTATACGCGCTGCTATCCGCTCGTCATAAAGCGCGGCGAAGGGGCGGTGGTCGAGGATGTCGATGGCAACCAATTTCTTGATTTCGCCGCCGGAATCGCGGTGGTCGCGACCGGCCACTCGCATCCCAAAGTTGTCCAGGCGATCCAGAAACAGGCCGCTGAGTTCCTGCATATGTCGGGAACCGATTTCTACTACGAAGGAATGGTGAAGCTAGCCGAGAAACTTGCCGCTCTCGCTCCCGGAGAGTTCCCGCACCGCGTCTATTTCGGGAATTCGGGAGCGGAGGCGATCGAGGCGGCCATCAAGCTGGCGCGCTATCACACGGGACGCGACAAGTTTATTGCTTTTCTCGGTGGTTTTCATGGCCGGACTATGGGCGCGCTCTCGCTGACCGGGAGCAAGGTTGTGCAGCGGCGCGGGTTTCATCCACCGCTTCCGGTAACGCATATTCCGTATGCGTACTGCTACCGTTGCCCGTATGGGAAAGAGCCTTCTACCTGCGATGTCGAATGTGTCAAGGTCCTCGAGGACCGGCTGTTCCAGACCATTCTTCCCGCCGAAGAGGTGGCGGCGATCGTGGTCGAGCCGGTTCAGGGCGAAGGCGGTTATCTGGTCCCGCCGGCGAAGTTTCATCAGGAGCTGCGGCGAATAGCAGACAAACACGGCATTCTGCTCATCCATGATGAAGTGCAGAGCGGGATGGGCCGCACGGGCCACATGTTCGCTTCTGAGCACTTCGATGTCACTCCCGATATTGTGGCGCTCGCGAAAGGAATTGCCAGCGGGATGCCGCTCGCGGCGACGGTTGCGCGGGCAGACGTGATGAACTGGCCTCCCGGTGCTCATGCTTCCACCTTCGGCGGGAACCCCGTGTCGATTGCGGCCTCCCTCACCACCATCGAACTCCTCGAGCAAAATCTTATTAACAATGCCGCTGAAGTGGGCGCCTACATGCTGGAGCGGATGCGGACTTGGCCGAGCAGGTTCCGGCACGTGGGCGATGTGCGTGGGCTCGGGCTCATGATCGGCTTTGAGCTAGTCGAAGATCAGCAGACGAAGGAGCGGGCGCCAGACTTTCGCAACCGCCTCGAAACTATGGCGTTTGAACGCGGATTGCTGGTTCTCGGAGCCGGACCGAACAGCATTCGCCTGTGCCCGCCACTGGTGATCAACCACGATCAAGCGGACTTCGCCATGGATACACTGGAGCGATGCTTGGAGGCTCTGGAAGCCTAAAGTCGCTGCCGGTACTCGACGTTGGCTGCGGCATCAACAAGTACCCGGGTTCCATCGGCCTTGATCGGAACCTCAATACGCGCGCGGATGTGATCGCGGACTTGGATCAGTTTCCGTTCCCTCTGCGGGACAACTCGTTCCGGGAAATTCGCGCCATTCACGTAATTGAGCATGTGACTGATGTGATTCGCCTGATGGAAGAGTTCCATCGCCTGCTCGCCCCAGGCGGTCAGGCGTTCATCATCACGCCGCACTACACCGACTACAGCTCGTTCTGCGACCCTACACACCGGTGGCACCTGAACAGTTTCTCCCTGCGCTATTTTGGCGAAGATAACGGCGGATTCGGCTACTATTCGAAAGCGCGTTTTCGTGAGATTTCGACGCGTGTCCGCCTACTTGCTCTCTGGAGATATCTCGGGTTCGAATTTTTGGTCAACCACGTGCATCGGTTCCGTCGGTTCTGGGAGTTCTACCTTTGCTATCTCATACGAGGCAAAGCTATCGAGTGGCGAGTGGAAGCAGTGAAGGACAGCGCGGTTGGAGGATTCAGCCAAGCCAGCTCCTCTGGAAGTTAAGCGACACCGCGCGGCAATTCCGGCAGCGCGCGACGATGAACCCGGACGCGGCTCTCGGGCGGCGTGGCGAGGATCTGGCCCACCGCTATCTTCAGAAACTGGGATTGGCGGTTGTCGCCCGTAACTACAAGCCGGGTGAAGATTCCGAAGTCGATATCGTGGCACGCCAGGGAGACATTGTGGTGTTCGTCGAGGTGAAATCGCGATCATCGGCGGAGTTTGGGAATCCTGATCGCGCCATCGATCACGAGAAGCAGAAACACATCGTTCGCGCCGCTCGCGCGTATGTACGCCGAGCGGGGATTGATTGGAGCCAGGTTCGTTTTGATGTAATTTCCGTCATTTTTTCCAATCCTCCAGCTATTTTGCATCAACGAGACGCGTTCTTTCCGGCGCGCTAAGCTACTCGGGCCGTCCTTGCCAGGCGCAGGGCAGCTTCAAACCCGGAAAGATTCTGAGCGTTCATAACATCCGCCGCTTCTAGCCAGCCGCGGCGAGCGGTTATCACTCCGTATCGCATGTTGTGCAGATGCGAGGGCCGGTGCGCGTCGGTCGAGATGCTGAAGCGACAGCCTCGGCGTTTAGCAGACCGAACAAACTGGCTCGGCAGATCGAGGCGTTCCGGGCTGGCGTTGATTTCGAGCCAGACGCCACGCTGCGCTGCTTTGGCCGCGACGCGATCGAAATCGAACGGATAAGGCTCCCTTTGCAGGAGAATGCGCCCCGTCATGTGTCCGATGATCCGCAGCGATGGTGATTCGAGCGCTCGCAGAAAGCGATCCGTCATCTCGGCCGCCTCAAGATTGAAGTAACTGTGGACACTGCCAATCACTAGATCGAGCTCCGCCAGCGCGTCCTCGGAGATGTCCATTGCCCCGTCGCGCAGAATGTCGCATTCGAGTCCAGAAAAAACCCGGAGCGGGAGGCCATCGCGATTCAGTTCGCGCACCTGCGCGGCAAAACCCACAACCCGCTCTTCGTCGAGCCCGTTGGACATGGCCAGAGCTTTCGAATGGTCGGTGATGGCGATGTACTCGTAGCCAAGAGCGGCGGCGGCCTCCGCCATCTCGCGAAGAGTGGCGCGGCCGTCGGTCTCCGTGGTGTGCATGTGCAGGTCACCACGGATTTGGCTGAGTTCTACCAGCTTCGGGAGAGTCCCTTCCTGAGCAGCCTCGAGTTCTCCGCAGTTTTCGCGGAGCTCGGGCGGAATCCAGGCGTAGCCGAGCCGTTGATAAATATCCTCCTCGCTCTCACCGGCTGCCCGCTGGTTTTCCTCGAGCGTGAAGAGGCCGTATTCGTTCAGCGTGAGACCTTGCTTGATGGCGTTTGTCCGAAGGACCACGTTATGCTCTTTGCTGCCCGTGAAGTACTGCATGGCCGCGCCGAAGCTCTCATGGGGAAGTGCGCGCACATCCACTTGCAGCCGTTCCAGACCAAAGCTGACGCTCGCCTTGTTCCCGCCTTGACCTAGCACCTCCTGCGCTTTCGGGTGCGTGACGAGATGGTTCAGCGCCTCCGCGGCTCCTGGGCCGGTGACCAGAATGTCCAGATCGCCTACCGTTTCGCGCCCGCGCCGCAGACTACCCGCTGCTTCCACTTTTTCGATGCCTGGGAGCGCCGCGAATTCGGCGGAAAGCTCGTCCGCCGTCCGCCGCCCGAAGCTAAGGAGAAAACGCCCCGCGCTGCGCCGATATGCTTCAATCGAGCGCAGTACCTTCTCTTCCAGCTTGGCCCCCATGCGCGGAAGGCTGCGAAGTTTCTGCTCCCGGCAGATGCGCTCGAGGTCATCGACGGTCCTGACGTTGTAATGCTCGTACAGCAGTGCGATGCTTTTTGGCCCCAGCCCCTGAATCTTCAGCAGCTCCAGAGCGGATGCCGGATAGCGGGCCAGCATCTCGTCTCGGCGTTCGAAGGAGCCCCGCTGGCAAATCTCGGCGAGCACAAGCGAAAGGCCCTTGCCGATTCCGGGAATCTCGGTGACCTTGCGCTCCGGATTGCAAACAATATCGGCTACGCGCTCCGGGTAACTGGCGATGACAGAGGCCGCATTGCGATAACTGCGAATGCGGAACGCGTCTTCTCCCGCTACTTCCATGAGGTCTGCGGTCTCATGCAGCAGCCGCGCGATCTCTTTATTTTCCATGAGCGATTTCGGCGGCGCCCGCCCGAGCAGCGGTTACCGGAAACGGCGATGGCTCGACGTGAACCAAAACGTCCGCGACCCAGCGGACATTTGCCGTGACCGCAAAGCGAACACGCGTGGCGATCTCGTGCGACTCTCGCACTGTCAATCCTGGATCGACCTCCAAATGAAGATCGACGTGGTACTTCAGGCCGGTGCGACGGGCAAAACACTTCTCAATTCCAAGAGCCCCCGGAACGCTCAGAGCAGCCTTGCGGATTTCGACCATTTTCGTGGCGTTGGGCATGGTATCGACTAGCTGGTCGATAGTGCGGCGAACCACCCGAATAGAGAGAAAGAGGATGACGAGGCCGATGATCATGCTGCCAAGGCGATCGGCGGCACCGAAGCGGCGGGGGTTGGTAAGCGTTAGAAGGACTGCAATCGATGCAACAAAAGTCGAGAGCAGGTCCGTAAGATCGTGCCATGCGTCGGCTTCGAGAGATGTGCTGGCGAT
>JAFATG010000083.1 GCA_019244055.1 Acidobacteriaceae bacterium
AGAGGTCTGCAAAACCTTTATTCGGCGGTTCGATCCCGCCCCGCGCCTCCAACAAAATCCTTCCTAAGTAGCAGCATCGTAAGGGATTAATGCTCCCGCAGGGTCACTCTCGCACCGACCCGGAATGCGAAGATCCCGCGTTTTCCTGGTCGATCTTGCACAAAATTTGCACACGAGTTGACCGCGTGGCAAGCGTGTTTTCTTGGGGATCCGACCTTCGAACTTCAAAAATGCACGCCCGACCGCTGTACATCGGCTCAGCGACCGGCTGAGCCGAAAAACATCCGATACCCGATTTAGGAACCCGGCACTCGGCAAAACAGCCGGGCTTGTGGACGGCCGATAAAACAAATCCATCCTAAATTGAAAGTAGGTAACAATCCTCACTCAAATTCAGGAATCATCGAGGCTTGACCCATCCACGAAATTTTCAACCCGGGAAGAGCAAGAAATGCTGGTGCGGCAGCGGGCGCAAGGCGAAGAATTGTCATGGTGTGATCGATAGGAGTCCGGCTCCAGAAGGGAGCCCCACGTTCTTCGAACGGACGGCTTTCAGAACAGCATTGCCCACTACCGTGTGGTCACGCCCAATCAAACCCAGCCTATAGCGACCGCAAAAAATAAGCCCTGGGGTGTTCCGGGCGAAGAACATAATCTGGTGGTCGTGCCCCGATTTCTGGGACAGGAACCCATTCCCACACCGGAAGAAACCAAGGGAACGCCGGGCAAATACAGGGTTCAACTTCTGCTCTCCCGTCCCGGATATTCGATATCCGGAGAACGCCAGCATTCGTTCATTGATGGAATTGTCGGGGATTCTCATGTCCTCATTGCGAAGCCGGTTCAGGAACGAGGTCCGAATGACGCCGTGAGCGTTCTCTTGCAAGCGAACAGTGCTACGAGCACGTTGAAGTTCGTAGGGCTGCCAAATGATCGCGGTTATCTCGGAAAGATCGTTGTCGAAACTGTGGATGCTCTGAATTTCGCGGATGCGGGAAAAAAAGCATACGAACAGCTAGCGCCGTTTTTGAGCAGCTGGTCCCTACACCTCGACATTCCTGTGCATGTCGAAACCATCCAGGCAACGAATTTGGAGACAAATGCCAGCTCCCTCCGAGTACGCACACCACAGTTCGACATGACCTTTCCGGGCGGACTGACGCCACCACTGACGGCGAATTTTTGCCAGTACGCCAGTATTTACCGAGAAGGCATGAACACGAACAGCGGCTTTTATCGATTTCTTTGTTTCTACAAGATCCTTGAAAGCATTCCGCGCCGACGCGCTCGGACGAATGAAGCAGCCAAGAATGCCGGACAACCGGTTCGCCAATTTCGCGAGATTATTCCGGCAACGCATGAACAACTGATCTCGCTTTTGAGAGATGTCTACCCGTGGAGGACGCAGTGGGACACGTTCGCGTTGGAGCAGATGATTCCCATTGAAGCTGCAGGAAGAAAGATCGGGTGGGTTCGCGAAAAGCACTTGACGCCACTGCGGGTCGGAATCGCGCATGCATTGCTCGATACTGGTGAAGTGACAATGACGCTCGACAACATGGAGCAGGTTCAACAGGTCAACAGATGGCTACCGCTGTGCCGCGTTTTGGCCCGGCTTTTGCTCCGCAACGAATTTCCTGACGAATTCGCGCTGACGATGATGCCGTTCGTCTTCGACAACGTCTAAACACAAATTGCTACCTTCTTTGTGTGACGGTGTTGCGGCGCACATCCGCAGCAAGGCGTATTTTGTGTGGATCTACGATCTAGAAAAGTAAATGCGCTCTAATCGCGTGCCCAGGGCAAACCGGAATCGGCAGAGACCATCCGGCAAGAAACGCCTGGACAGAAGAAGACAACGAGCGCTTCAACCGTAGAATGTGATCTCTGGGTGCATTAAGCCGTGGCCGAACAGTCAATTCAGTCAGATGACATGACGCTGAAGCGCGTCTTCCAGGATTTCTATCGTGTTCCTGACTATCAGCGAGAGTACGTTTGGGGGGAAACCGATCCAAAAGGGGAAAGAGGCGACGAAGTCGAGCAGTTTCTTAAAGACATTCAGCGCGAATTCAACGCTGCGACGAAGGACAGTGCTCCCGAGTATTTTATTGGCAGCATCGTAGTCTGCCCAGGCATTGATGACGTGTTCGATCTTATTGACGGGCAACAACGCACGACCACCGCTTTTCTGATCCTGTGTGCAATCCGCGATTTCTTGGATGAGGCAGGCGCGAATAAGCCGGACGATCTACCAAACCAGATCTACGCAAGCAGCACCGACTGGCAGGGAAAGACTGTTCACAGTGTTCGACTCGATCTCCAATACGAGGACAGTCGCGGCGTCTTGGCTAATTACGCGAGCGGTAATTGGAAGAACGCACCGACGCAGGGAACTCGATCGATCGCAAACGTTTACAACGCCTATCGCGCGGTCCGAGAATTCCTTTCAGCCGATCTCAAAGGTGACGTGAATGAAGTTCGCCGCTTCTATGGATATTTTACAAACAAAGTCAAACTGATGCGTATTCAAACGGCGAGCGTTGCAAAAGCGCTCAAGATTTTCGAGACGATCAACGATCGAGGAGTAGGCCTCGGTGCGATGGATCTACTTAAGAATCTCCTATTCATGAGTGCGTCGAGTGATGATTTTGGGAAGCTCAAGAGCACTTGGAAATCACTTACGGATACTATCTATCGAGCGGGCGAGAAGCCGCTCCGATGATGTCGATGCGAAACTGCGTGAAGATGCCATCTACGATTGGTTCTTGAAGAACGATAGCCTAACCCACCACACGCGCGCCCCCCTCGGGTTCGCACAGTCGTTGCTGGACGGCGCGACCGCGCACGCGAATTTCGTGGCCGGCAAGAATAGAGCTGGAGGCACGGAGGAGGGTATCGTGAATACGCGCCATCTTGGCGGTAGCGCGATTCGTCAGCACTACATTCTTCTGCTCGCCGGAAGACACCTGGACGCCGATTTGTTCAGTCGACTAGCACGCGAGGTGGAACAGCTAATGTTCGTTTATCTTGTAACGAATACATTCACGAATGAGTATGAACGGTCGATTGCGGAGGGTGCGCGAAAACTTCGTCACGTCTCGGACGAGAAGGAATTCAACATCTTTCGCGAAGAGTTTTTCGTGACAGCTAAGCGGCGCTTATCTATTCAGTTTGATCGCACGATGCTGTCGCTACGAAGTTGGGATCTGAGAGGATTCAGACTGCGATATCTTTTGGCAAAGCTAACCCAACACATCGACGTATGTGCCTACGGGGGCACCGGAGGCCAGGGTCGCCTATCGAATTACATCGAAGGTAAGAACGATATCGAGCATATTCTTCCCGAGAACCCATGCGACGAGGCGATCGCCGAGTTCGGGAGGAAAGACCTTGAGCCTGGCCTGGGGCAGAAGCTCGGGAATCTTGCACTTTTGGAAAAAACAGTTAACCAGGCACTCGGGAATAAGCCTTACTCGAAAAAAGCGGGTGTATATTCGCAATCACTTTTTTTGCTTGTGAAGTGCCAGGCAGCAAGGCCTCACTTTGGCGTAACAGATCAAATAACGAAGGTAGTCTCGACGATACCCAACTTCCCTATTTGGAATCGTCAGGCCATCGATGATAAACAGGCGTATCTTAGCAGCCTAGCTCGCAGAGTTTGGGAAATACCGGCCTGACGAATCATTGTCATTGTGTTCACTTCCTGTAATGTGTTGGTCGAAAACCTGCCGCTTGGTCGTCCACGGACATCGTCGTGTACGAGTGATCGCAGTACGTAGTGATCGAATTGTTGACGAACCTTGCGGGGCGCTGTTCAAGAAGGCGAAGTGGCTTTGCGAAGTGACATGCCAGCTCAGCGGGAGTCGTTTGCATCCGCGCGTTAAACCCATATTTCGATTAACGAAAGGAAAACGGTTTATCCTTTCGTTAGACGAACTGCCAACGAAAGGATTCTCTATCTCTTCGCTGCTTTCAGGGCCGCTTCAACGGTCGTCAGCGGGATCATCAGTGAAAGCGGCGCGTCCAGCAACGGCAGAGCACCGTAACTCTGATACCACGCGGCAACTCTCGCATTCTTGGCATCGATGAGCATTGCGAACCCACCCACTTCGGCAGCTGCCAGCAAACATCGTTTACCGGCTGATAACAAAAGCTGCCCGCCTAGACCCTGCCCTTGCACGTTGCGATCCACGGCCATACGCGCGAGTCGAAATGCTGGCACTTCATAGCGAGCAAGACCTCGACGGACAATCTCCGGTGTCCGGGCATAGGCGACCGAAGCAGGGCTCAGGCTGTAGTAACCGAGGATCGTTTCGTTATCGGCGTCGCTGATTGCAAGGAACGTCTTGGCGCCGCCGACCTCGTGACTTTTGCGAGCATAGCGTTGCAGAAATTCATTCAGCGCTGCTTCGCCACAATCGAAGACGTCTCGGTTATGCCTTTTACTGACCGGTTCCTCGTGCCACGGGCTGATGCTCACTTGCGCTTCTGCAGCGATTTCGCTGCAGCAAGCAGCTTCGCGTTCGGCTTCGGCGGGTTCTCGAGCAATGCCAAAACCCGCAGACTGTCTCGCTCGGAGAGTTCCAGACGTTCTGCTTCCCGGATGACTTCGCGTGCGGCTTTCAGGCTGTGTTGGCGGACGAAATCCGTGAGATCTGTCCGCTTCAGTGCCGCCGCCCGCAAGAGAATTGTCTTCTCTTCGGGAGGAATACGCAGGGACATACGGCTATTGTCTTCAACTGCTAATCTGGGCATTCGGTCGCTTTCGTCCTGTACACATTCAAATAGTACGCCAACCTCTCTGCCGCAGTCAAGCCGTGCGCCTCTATTACGTACAAGCCCAAAAGGTCTTAACCGCTGTTCCCTGCTCGCAATCCCAATCACTCCTGATCTTGCACAAAACTTGCACAAAGCGAAGGGCCACACACGCAATCCGAAGTAACGGCTACCGTATTCGCAGCGCTACAACAGCCCGGCAAAACCTTTATTCGGCGGTTCGATCCCGCCCCGCGCCTCCAACATTTTCAAACGCTTCCAACCAGTGCAATGACTTAGACGAGCATTATCATTCACTCTCGATCCGAACAGGCAGCGAAGATCATGTTCAATCCCGTTCGATTTACGCAAATTTTGCACCCCACTTAGCCGAATTGGTAACGTCGGCTTGTGGGCGACCGAGATCCGATCCGAACTGGAGCAGCTGCGACGATTTGTGGAGAATTTCCCGCAGAAGGGGTGCCGTTTTAGAGGAAGGCTTGAACATCCGCGGCAATTGCCTCGGCCGGCGGATTCGAATCCTCCCGTCGCAAACTGCCAGCCCGTCAATCCGGTTGACTTCTCACTCTCGTCCCTCGATTGTGGGCACTCCGTTACGAATATCTGGATGCTGCCATTTGATGGCCGTCCGCCACGCCCCTCACGTCATTCGATTCCGGCTATATTTATTTCATTCGATCGGTCGCCGCAGGGCGCATTGCTCTACTCGCGCGCGCTCACGACGTCGGACGTCGTATTGATCCGCGACGTCACGACATCGAAAGAGAGCGAATGAGCGAATCCTCCAGGGGACATCACCGTGCTACTTGCGCGCGGCGACGAAATGGGAACCCGAGACTTGTTTCCAGTGCTCCTCGATTTCTTCGAGCCGCTTGTTCTTGGTTTCCGGTCCAAAGAACCAAGCGAATAAGGCTTGCAGCAGCGACATGGCTGCGAGAAAACCAAACGTGATTGCTTTACCGATTTGATTGAAGGCAAGCGGGAAGAGAAGAACCACGGCGGCGTTTGCTATCCATTGCGTCAGCACAGGAACTCCCATGGCGGTGCCGCGCAAATCGTTCGGGAATATCTCGGCTACCAGCGTCCAAAAAACGGGTCCGATGCAGGAGGAAAAGAACGCTAGATAGGCCAGAATGTAGATCAGCACAACAGAGTTCTGGAAACGAGAAAGCAAGACCGCCGACATAAGTAGAAGAAGCGCGGCGCACATCCCAAGCGAACCGACGATGTATAGCGGCTTGCGCCCGTAGCGGTCAATCATCCAAAAGGACACGAGCGTGAAGGCGAAGTTCGTAAGCCCGATGATGAACGTTGAAAACAGCGCCGCGTCGATCTTCCAACCTGCGGATTTGAGGATGGCGGGAGCGTAATCGATGATCGTGTTGATACCGGACACGTGAACCAGGATGGCAAGGCAGAAGCCCACCAGAACCGCGCGGCGAATACCCGGACGGAGCAGGTCGCGCCAGGTCTTCCGTTGGGCAGACAGGCTGGCCCGGATTTCCGATACTTCGAGTTCCGCAGTTTGCCGGCCGGCGATGCGTTCGAGAACCGCGAATGCTTGCTTCTCCTTGCCTGCCATAAACAGGAAACGAGGGCTCTCCGGCACTGACAGCAACATCACGAAAAAGAGCACTGAAGGGATCACGCCGGTGATGAACATCCAGCGCCAGTTCACCGGCCCAATGCCACGCAGGAGATAGTTGACGGTATAAGAGATGAGAATGCCGGTAACGATCGACATCTGATAAAGCGCTCCCATGCGTCCTCTCAGCGAAGCCGGCGAGACTTCGGCGACATACATCGGCGAAAGAATTGAAGCACCTCCGACTGCGAGTCCACCTATGAAACGAGCCAGCGCAAAGAAGCGGAAGCTCGGAGCGGCGCCGGTTCCGAGCGAAGTAATCGCAAACAGGACAGCGACGATTAGAAGTATCTTCTTGCGGCCATAGAAATCCGTGAGCCGCCCGGCAATAGCTGAACCAAGAGCGCAGCCGAACAATAACGAACTGAAGGCCCAACCCAGACTTAGATCACCTAGCTTGAAATGCTCCGTCAGGAACGGACCCGCGCCGGTGATTATGGCGATATCGAAGCCAAAGAGCAGGCCCCCGAGCGCGGCGGTCGCTGCCAGGAAGATAACGTACCGAAGATTAACGCTGGACTTCATGAAGTGGCGATCGCGATAGAGTAGCAGAACATCAATGCGCTCCTGTTCTGTTTGTCACGTTTTGATTGCCGTGTGTGCGGCCTCACAGGTGCTTTCCGCCGCTTCGGCGTATGCCCGGATTGAGCAGGAGGGAAAGAGATGTCTCATCGGGAATGATTTTGTGCAGAGGACTGTGTCGTTCTCGGAAGAAAACGGGCTGCGGACGGAGTCGCTACTACGCAAGTCGAGCGGCACTGATTTCAGCGCATACGGGCGGCAAAGGAATGAATTCGGCCCGGAGTTCACCTTTTCGGTGAACGGGAATCGCCTGGACGGGCATGCGTCATTCACATTCGGCAACAGCGAAAGCGTTTCGCTTGGCGAAAGGCGAACGCTGCGAATCCTACTGCACGACCGGAAAGGCATGTTGGATGTGACAGTGTACTACGCCGTGTTTGATCGACACCCGGCGATTCGCAAGTGGATCGCGATTACGAACAAGAGCTCGAGCCCCATCACGCTGACTCACCTTTGCTTCGAAGCGCTGAGCCTCGGCCCGGGATCTCCGGGTGAGCTGCAACTGTCGGCCGGCTATGGTGCCGCGCCGCGAGAGATCTTCTTCACAGGCCGCGCGTCTGATGCGGGAATGTTTATTCGCAATTCACGTACGGGTGAAGGCGTAGCGATTATCAACGAGGCCCCGGGTTATCTGAAGCGCACTGAAACCGGTGACGCATGGCGCGAGGAACTCCACGTGATGTACGACACCGACCTTTTCCCGTTTGAGCGCACCGTGCAGCCAGGCGAGACGTTTGAATCGGCAAAGAGTTCGCTTGTGTTCTTTCAGGATGGTCAGGGCTTTGAAGATCCCAGATGGGCCGTGCCGAGCTACATGTCCGATGTGGTCGTCCGACGCAAGGCGTACAGACCTGTTTGGCTCTACAACACGTGGGAACCTTTTCTGCGGGGTATCAACCAAACGACCGTCGGGCAACTAACCCCGATCGCAGCACAGATGGGCATCGATATTTTCACCATCGATGATGGCTGGCAACAGGAGTATGGATCGAACGAAGACAACCGAACAAATTTCCCGGGCGGCGTGAACAGCGTGGCCAAACTGCTCTCGGAAAATGGACTCGGACTCGGCCTGTGGGTGCCGCTTGCAGCGGTTAGCACGAAAACAGACGAGTATCAGCGGCATCCAGAATGGGTATGCCGCGACAGTGCGGGCCGTCCAAAATTTACACAGACAGCCTCGGGTACGCAAGCGGTGATGTGTCTCGCAAGCGGCTATCGCGATGCCGCTTTGCGTCGGCTGAATGACCTTATAGAACGCCATCATCCGCGTTATCTGAAGATCGATCTGACGACTGTCTTCAATGCTTATGGCGAGGAACCTGGGTGCAATGCGCCGGGACATCTTCATAAAAGTTGGGCCGAGTCGCTGGACCGTATCTATGAGGGCCTGCAATATATCGGTGAGCACTTCCACAAGGCACATCCGGATGTGCTGGTGGATTATACGTTTGAGTTGTGGGGCGAAAAGCACCTGATCGACGCCGCGCTGCTTGCTTGCGCGGATCTGGACTGGCTGAGCAATGTGTCCGATGCGGATGCGGGCGATGCGGGTCCGGTACAGGCACGTACCTTGCTGTACCAGCGCGCGCCATCGATCCCCGTAGAGACGATGCTGATAGGGAACTTGCGGGCGGCAACGGGCTCGATGGAAGAGCGCGTCGGTGTGGCGATGGGGTCGGGGCCTATACTGCTGGGCGACCTGAGAAAGCTAAGCGGGGCCGAGCGCAACGAGTACGGGAAATGGATTCGGTGGTACAAGGAATTCAGGAATCGCGTGGCACTGTCCGATTCCTTCTTCCCGCAAGGCTCGTGGCAGCAGCCGGGCGAGGGCCGTTGGGATGGCTTTGCCCGACTGAGCCGGGAATCCGATGGGTTGATCGTTTTGTTCCGGAACGGCAGTAATGCATTGACGGCTGAAGTGAAAGCGGTTGCGCCAGCGGGCGCGACGTATGATGCACTTTCGGCTTTGGACGGACAGCGCTTGGGCGAAGTCAGTGCCGCTCAGCTGGCGGCGGGTTGGGCGGTCCGATTCGATACAAAGCGAACCGTCACGTTCGTGGAGCTGAAACGAAGCGATTGAGAGAGGCCGCCAATTTCATTCACTGCGAGGCGACGTTTGGGTGTGATGCCGATGGGCCCTGCCGAAGAACATGCAGCAACTCTGAGTCGCGAACTGCGACTGAGAGATCTTGTCTTTTTCAATATCTGTGCCATCGTGAGCCTCAGATGGGTTGCGGCTGCGGCGCACGCCGGACCCGGCTCGTTTGTGTTATGGATTATTGCCGCAGTTCTGTTTTTTCTGCCTTCCGCTCTGGTAATTGCAAGTCTCTCGCGGCGATTCCCGGAAGAAGGCGGTATGTATATCTGGACAAAGCACGCCTTTGGTGACCAACACGCATTCTTGTGTAGCTGGTTTTACTTCATCTCCACCGTTCTATATTTTCCATCCCTACTGTTGGCAGGCATCAGCATGACGGCCTATGCATTCGGCAGCTCCGGCGAGCGCTTCGCTGACGACCGTGCATTGGCACTGCCGATCACACTCGCCGTGCTTTGGGCCGCTTTTCTTGCCAATTTCTTCGGCATGAAGGTGGCGAAGTGGATTTCCGCGCTTGGTGGAAGTTCTACGTTCGTAATCGGCGCGATGGTTATTGGCCTAGCAGTTGCTGGCGCCCTGCGCTCCGGCATCGCCACAAAGTTTGTCCTCTTGCCGAAGGCGAGTCTCGAAACAGTAAACTTCTGGTCTCAAATAGCATTCGCATTTGTCGGACTCGAGCTGGCGCCTATCGTTAGTGGCGAAATCCGTAATCCGGGTCGCGATCTCCCGCGAGCCGCCATTATCAGCGGTATCGTGACCGCAGTCTTTTATATAGGTGTAACTGCGGCAGTGCTGGTCGTGCTAAAGCCGGCGGAGATCAACCCTATGACCGGTCTGGCACAGGCCGGAACCGCCGGCGCAGAGAGATTGGGCGCACCGGTAGCTGCCATTCTGCTCGCCGTGATGATCGGGATCGCACTCGCAGGCCAAGTCGACACTTGGATCGCCGGAAACACTCGGTTGCCCTATGCCATCGGGCTCGATAACTATCTTCCCGCAGCGTTTGGGCGCACTCATCCGCGCTGGGGCACTCCCTACATTTCGCTGTTTGTACAAGCGGTGGTTGCGACGCTTTTTCTGGTAATGGCCCAACTCGGTGAGACTGTCAGGGCCACTTACCAGATTATGGTGGACATGACCGTGATTGTGACTTTCATTCCGTTCGTGTATATCTTTGGCACCGGATTGCGATTTGCGAGCCGGATTGCGGCGGTGTCCGGACTCGCAGTAACGGTTCTGGCGATTGCATTTTCGGCGTTCCCCCCGCCCGAGGCGGCCTCCGTAGCAACATTCGAGGCCAAAGTTGTGGGCGGGAGTGTTTTGTTCGGACTGGTTGGTTGGCTTGTGTTCAAGCGATACGAATCGAAACGCGCTCAGCGTCAGTTAATGGCCGCCGATCAACGCTGATGAACGCGGATGAGGCAGGAGATCTGAAAATCCAAGGACGATACGCTTCCATTCGACTTTGGGCTTTTGGGAATTGATCAGAAGACAGAGAGTACGATCCGAGGCCCTCAGATAATTGAGGCATTGCGCAGTGTGTTCGCTGGCGAGGCGCTCTACACATTTCAGCTCGATCACCAGAACGTCTTCAACGAGGATATCGGCGAAATATTCGCCGACACAGTGGCCCTTGTAAGTCACTGTGAACGAGGCCTGGGCCTCAGCCCGGATGCCACGAAGCCCGAGTTCTCTAAGCAGAGCGCGCTCGTAGACTCTCTCAAGAAATCCAGCGCCAAGTGTATTGGAGACCTCGAATACGGCACCGAGCACGCGTTCTGTTAGTGAGTCACAGTATTCGCGTTCATCGGCGTTCATCGGCGGCCCCTCTTTATGTGGGGGCTTGGACCGATACCTCTCGGAAGGGGAATTGTTTTGCGTTTAGGAACTCCTCAACCAGGCAGTGGAAATGGTAGACCCCATTTTCGCGCTTGACGGAATACCGGCCTCGATCATAGCTGCGGGAAGCAAGGCCCTTCTGTACGTTTTCACAGATGCGAATGTCTTCCTGTTGGATCTCATCGCTAAATGCAACGGTTTCGGGTGAGATGTCCATGGCCTCCGCAGCTTTCGGGTAAGTGAACCACTCAAAGATGGTCAGCGTCTGATCGTGACCAACGGGAAGAATGATGTTGCTGCTGAGATTGTCCGGATAGACGTTCAGCATGAAATTCGGGAATATCCAGAAGTACAATGCACGGTCCGTCCCGTTGCTCGAGGTATATCGTCGCGACTCATCCCTGCCGGGGCGACGGGGCCGGATCGGCGCATACTGCGATGAATAGTATCGGAACGTGTCCACTCGGTATTGGTTATAGTCGAGTTCACGGAACAGCGAGGGATGCGCCGCCGGCAGGTGATAACCCTCGAGATAGTTGTCAATGTATACCTTCCAGTTGCACCTAATCAGGTACTCGCGACGGTACGAGAAATGTAATTTATTGACCGGGCATCCAATGGCGGCGATCTGGTCCGGGATGTCCGCCAGCACTTCGCTCAGCGGAGCCGCTTGTGAATCGATGTTCACAAATACGAAAGGGCCCCATTCCTCAATACCCATAGAGGGGAGCCGTACTTCGCCTCGATTCCAATTCTCGAGACCTTCGAATTCAGGCGCGGCTATCAGCGCCCCATCGAGTGAGTACGTCCACCCATGGTAGGGGCAGCGCAGAGATTTTGCGCAGCCGTTGCCCTCGAGAATAGTTGATGCGCGGTGGCGGCACACGTTCGAAAAGGCGCGTAAGATACCGTCGTTTCCACGTACTATCGCGCAGGGCTCGCCGACGACTTCGGCGCTTAAATAGGATCCCGGTGATGCAACCTTGGCGGCGTGACCCACCGGCTGCCAAGTGTGCCAGAAGATTCTCTCCTTCTCGCTAACGAGAAATTGCGGATCCGTGTACCAGGTTGCCGGAATCGTCTGGGCGGAGGAGAGGCCCGTAATCATCGACAGGATAGTAACAAATCGCGAATCCCCGGATTAACTGCGTGAAGGCACTTGGCAAAGTACCATGACTGCCAAGATCACGCGTAAGTTCACGGACTGATATTTTCATCTATAATCCCCTGGGGAGGATGTAGATGCTTATACGAATCAACGCTGCACTCGCGCTCACATGGTTGATGGCCGCAACGCTCTGCGCCGCCGACGATCCTTTCTGCGGTAAATGGAAGCTCAATCAGGAGAAGAGCAAAATCGCTGGCGAACAGATGAAGATTGCGGACCTCGGTGATGACAAATACAAATTCACTTTCGGGAACGTATCGGACACCATTACCGCGGACGGCACCGATCAGCCGACTCACTTCGGGAGGACCACGTCCATAACGAAAGAGGGCCCGAACACTTGGAAGATGGTCATAAAGAAGGACGGCAAAGTTATTAGCTCAATGGACCATATCCTCTCGGATGATGGAAAGGTTCAAACGATAAAGGGAACGGACACAAAGCCCGACGGTACGAGCTCCGATTTCGAAGTCGTCGCTAAAAGAGTGGGTACAGGCTCTGGTTTCGCTGGCACCTGGGAGAGCACGGACGTTAAGATCAAGTCTCCGAACGAGTGGGAGATCGAGCCCTACGGCGCTAACGGCCTCACGTTCAACACTCCCGCTTATAAGGACACCCTGAGCATGAACTTCGACGGGAAAGACTACACCGAGAAAGGCCCGGACGTAGCCGCAGGGTCGACTTCCTCCGGCAAGCGGATTGACGCAAATACGCTAGAGGTCACGGACAAAATTAAAGGGCAGGTGATGGACCACACCAGGTTCCAAGTCTCATCCGATGGCAAGACGCTAACGCTAACGATCCACGAAACAGGCCAGCCACACGCCGTTACCATCGTCTACGACAAAATATGATCTGTCAGCTTCCGCTTTAATCCACCCGAGCGAGCGCGGATCATCTCTGAGAACGCTGCTTTCGTCAACGACGAGTCTGGAGCGTGCCACTCGGTTTTCAGTTCGATCGCAGCGCAATCATCGGATCGATCTTTGAAGCTCTTCGTGCTGGAAGATATCCTGCCAGCAGCGCAACAGTTCCCAGCAGAACGATCATCCCAGCGAAGGTAAGCGGATCACCGGGAGCAGTCCGAAACAGAAGAGCGGCGATCAGGCGCGAGACCGCCAATGATGCGACAAACCCGACAGAGATGCCAACCAATGTGAGTTGCATGGTCCTCCAGATCACATCGAGCTGCACACGCGCTTCCGTGGCGCCAAGGGCCATGCGTACGCCGATCTCCGGTCTCTGGCGCGTAACCGAATATGAGATAACACCATAAATTCCCAGCGCAGCCAGAAGCAGTCCGAGACCCGCAAAGATTCCGACCAGCAGAACAAAGAAGCGCCTAGGAGACGTGGCGCGATCCACCAGCGCCTGAATTGATTTGAATTCTGTCGCCGGTTGACCGGGGTCGATCCGGCGGAGCGCCATCATCACACTCCTTGCCAGGGCCGTAGAAGGCAGCTTCGAACGCAATACCAGGTACGCGCCCTCTGGCCCAAACTGTTTCGTCGCGGGCAGGTACATTTGCGCTCCGGCATTGTCTTCTGCGCCGCTTTCACGTACATCGGCGATTACACCGATTACCTCCGCCTCTGCTCCGCCTGCAAAAGCTGGACGGCCAATAGGGTTCCGCCCAGGCCAGAGTCTTCGCGCGACTGTCTCATTAATGATCACTACCTTCCTGTTGTCGAGGATGTCGTGCCAAGTGATATCGCGACCTTCCAACAGCCGCATTCCCATTGCTTTCAAATAACCTGGGGACACAATGTAGACAAAGACCGGAATAAAGTCGCGATCGTTGAGCTTCTGCTCGCCTTTCGCCGCGATTCCCCAACTCCGATTGCGACTCATGGGCAGGTTATCGGCTATCCCAGCCGTCTCGACACCAGGAATCGACGAAATGTGCTCGACAATCTCCCGCCACTTCGCAGCTCGCGTAGCCGGTTTTTCGCCATCATCAAAGTCAAGACTGATGGCTGCGGCGTGACTGGGCTCAAAGCCCAAGTCAAGTTCCAGGACGCGAAGAAAACTGCGTAATAACAGCCCGGCGCCGACAAGTAGCACGCAGGCCAGCGCAATTTCCGTTACGACCAGCGTCGAGCGCAGGCGGCTATGTTTTCTGCCATCACTCGCTCCATGCCCGCCACTGTCTTTCAGCAGGTCCTGCAGATTGCCACTCGACATGCGCCCTCCCGGCGCTGATCCGAAAAGAACTGCGGCGGCTACTGCGATCAACAGCGTCCAACCCAGTACTGTTCCGTCTACACGCACCATGCTGAGCAGCGGCAGAGCAATCGATCCCTGATGAGCGAGATACCGGATCGTGACGTAGGCAAGTCCCAACCCGAACGCAGCTCCCGCAGCGGCAAGTACGATGCTTTCGGTTAGCAGTTGACGCACGATCCGGCCTCGTCTTGCACCCAAAGCGCTGCGCATCCCAAATTCTTTGCTGCGTGCCGCCAACCGGGCCAGCAGCAAGTTTGACAGATTCACGCAGACAATCAGCAGGATCAGCCCAACCGCACACCACAGCACAATCAGCGACCGCCGCAGCTTGCCAGCGATGTAGTCTTTCAATCGGGTAAGTTGGCCTGTGTAGACCCCCTTTCCAGTCTGAGCGTCAATTTGAGGGTGCTTATGGTCGAAATAGAGTTGCGGAAAGAGTTGATCGGCCTCGCTCTGTGCTTCCGCCAAGGTCACGCCTTCCTTCAAGCGGCCAACCAATGCCAGGTCATTTCCGTCATCGCGGAAATCATCCATGATGTAGGGCACGAAGAGATCAACCTTGGCTCCCGGCGAGAAGACCGAGCCAAAATCGAATGTGTTCGGCAATACTCCGATCACTGTCACCGAAGTATTGCTCAGGTCAATTGCCCGTCCAACAATGCTGCGATCGCCCCCAAACTGGCGTTTCCAAAATGGATAGCTTAATAACGCCACCGGTTTAGCGTGTTTCACAAATTCCTCAGACCTGAATGATCGTCCAAGCGAAGGGTCTACGCCAAGTGTTTGAAAGAAGCCTTCCGCAACGAGGATGCCCGTGGCAGGTACTGGCTGGCCATTTCCAATGAGCTTAAAATTATCGGGTCCAGTAAAGGCGAAATACCCGCTGACCGACTGAAAACAGCGGTTCCGTTGCTGAAAATCTTGCGTAGCGTCTGCTGTATAGGTTTTGCTGGACTCGCCTGCCTTGGGATCCTTCTCCACGATCCGGACTAGTTGTTGCGGATTGCGAAACGGGAGCGGTCGCAGCAAAATCGTATTCACCACGCTGAAGACGGTGATATTGGCGCCTATGCCGAGTGCCAGAATTAGCACTGCGATCATTGTGAAGCCGTAATCGCGCTTCAATGTGCGGAAGGTGAAACGTAAATCCTGCGTCAAGACGTCTAGCCAAGGCAATCCGCGTGATTCGCGGTGCAGCTCAAGTGATCGCTGGATTCCACCAAATCGGACAAGCGCCTGTCGCCGGGCTTCTTCTGCAGAGATACCGCGGCTAATGTTTTCTTCGACGGCCATTTCCAGATGCGAGGCCATCTCTTGGTTGAGTTCCTGATCAAGTGGATCTTTACGAAAGAAAGACCGAATTCGGTTGAACGCTTCCCGCAGGGAATGCCTCACTGTTCACCTCCTTCGCCGTGCATCGCGAGAACCCGCCCCATGACTCCTGAGAGCCGTTGCCAGTAGACCGTGTCCTGGGCCAATTGCTTTTTGCCGGCCTTAGTAATTGAGTAGAACTTCGCTCTGCGGTTGTTGTCTGAAGTGCCCCACTTGGCGGCGATCCACCCGCGCTGCTGCAGTCGAACGAGCGAGGCGTAAATCGTTCCCTGATTCAGTAAGACTTGATTGCCGCTTATCTGTTCAATGCGGCGCGCAATGCCATACCCGTGTAGCGGACCCAATACTTCGAGCGTCTGTAGGACCATCACATCGAGCGTCCCTTGCAAAAGATCAAGTTTGGATTGGCTCATCTGTCCTCATGTGGTAAGGCCACATATTACCACACAGGCTGAAGCCAAGCAGCACCAACTCCGCGGCATAATGGCGAAATGAGTGGAACGCTACTCGTAGGGACTGGCTCGGAAGTCCGCAGCGTGCCGGACGATGACTTTCTGCAGGCTATCGCGCGTATACCGGCCCGAATGGCGTCGCGACTTGCGTTCATGACCCAGGATCACCACACAGTCCGCAACTTTGCCGTTGTCGATATGCCAAGGCAGCGCAAACCGCTATCACCAGGGCACATCGCGAATGTCGCAGGAATGGATCTGCCGTACGTATCTACACTCCTCTCGGATCTGGAGAAGAGATTGTTTTTTCTCGTGCGCGATAGCAGCGGAAATGTGAATTGGGCCTTTCCGGTGACGTGCACCACAACCCCGCATAGGCTTAAGTTCTCGACCGGCGAAAGCATCTTTGGTGCTTGAGCGGAAGACGCATTTGCTACGTCCTTCGTGCAAGGACGCCTACGAGGTCAGAAACTGCGGGTCCGTATCGACTCACAATGCCATCACTGTTCACAGCCGTTGGCCATGGAAGTCGATGAGGAGTTGCGGTGGCGTCTCATCTCGCTGGATGCTTCACCTTTACTCTTTGAGCCAGACATGCAATGGGAGAGCTTTTGCGGGCAAAATATTATTCACGATTATTGAGAGCAAACCGTATTCTTCTGGTCAGAAGAACATGCCCGCGAGTATCGACGGAAGCATCCACAGCCGGATGGGGCGTACCTCTCGCTAGAGCAAGCGGCACTTTCGGAGCGGGTTGCACAATCCGGGTTATTTGCGTTCGCACAGGACGACTGAGCGATAACTCAAAAGTGAGAGTCCCAAATGCTCCATACGACACGCGGCTCTTCGCCACGGCAGTCACGATAAGTCTGGCGCTGGCTCACGCGCTGGAATTCCCGGGTAAGCATCATTTCGCTGAGCAGACGTACAGCAGAAACGGGCCAGTGCCTATCACTGGCCCGACGAAACCAGACACATCTACCTGCGCTATTGCGAATGGTCCTTGTCCTCGTCCAAATCAGTCAGCCGGTTCGCGGTATGTGTGAAGCAGCTCGTCAAGGTCGTACCATCTGGCTCGCGATCTACTACCGTCCCGGATGAAGTGAAGTGATCATCGTCGGAATCGAGCGTGATCGTATCCTTGATCGTGGCAAAGGAGGCAAACGGCCCCTGCGGCGGCGGATACCGGAAAAACCAATAAGAGGCGTCATACGTCCGATCACCTACAGGCTTCCAAACGCCTTCGCTGATCCCACGCGATGCGAGGTTACTGGTCTCAATAACTGAGCCGTCACGATGAAACAGCTGCAGGGAACGAACGGTCCTGACGGTAGTGCCGTGACAGTCTGTGACAGTGACACTCACCTCCCAAACGCCCTCCAGACCGCGCCTCTCTTGTGCGGGCAGCATGGAAGCCGCCAAACCGAGCGTAACAATCGTCCAAATCCGGAACATGCTCGTTTTCATATCAATCTCCTTTTCAGTGTGAACAGGGAAGCGGCTTCTAACCGCCTTCGGCCTCTAGGCGCAAACCGAGGGAAAAAACTGGCACGAGCTGAAGATTTTTTTCGATGGGGGCTGCTTAATCCCTGCTGAGTTCCGCTTGCAGCCACGATCGTGCGAACTTCCAATCCCGCATGACCGTTTCCGGAGAGATTGCCAGCACCGCAGCGGATTCGTCCACACTGAGGCCGCCGAAAAAACGCAACTCAACCACGCGAGCCTTACGTGCGTCGATCTTGGCCAGCGCGTTGAGTGCTTCGTCAAGCGCGATCAGCTCGCTTGCCCGGCCTCCGGCGAGGTCCGGCAGCTCATCAAGATTCACGCGCTCCGCGTTGCCGCCCCGCCTTGCTGCCACACGCCGTCGCGCCCGGTCGAGCAGAATGTGCCGCATAATCCTCGCCGACACTGCAAAGAAATGGGCCCGGTGCTGCCAGTCCACATTTGTGATATCGATGAGCTCCAGGTAGGCCTCGTGGACTAAAGCAGTGGGTTGCAACGTCTGCCCAGCGCGCTCGTTCTGCAGTTGGTGTCCAGCGATGCGCCGCAGTGTGCGATAGACGCGCGGTGTCAGACGCTCCAGCGCGCTTCGGTCACCATCGGCCCAGGCGCGAAGAAGCTGCGTCGTTTCCGACGTTTCGTCGTCCATAGGTTACAGCGCACACGCGGGCCAAGCGCACTCCGCCAGTTGTGCGCGGTTAGCTTAGAAGCTCGTTTGCAACCGATTCTATACCGCCCGAGACTCCCAAGCCTCAGCTTCGGGTACTAGTACAGGGCGCGAACAGAGGCGCCCCGATGTAAAATTTGCGGTACAATCGCCGCCACACTATTATTTTTGTATTTGTGGAGTAATGCTTGAGTCCCCAGCGGTGGCGGCAAATCGAGGACCTGTACCACTCCGCGCGTGAGCGCGGCGAATCAGCTCTTGCCGGCTCGGACCCTGAGATTCGCGGCGAAGTTGAAAAGCTTCTCGCGCAGGACTCAGGTAGCGGCAGCAAGCTGCTCGATCAGCGCGCCGCGGATTTGATCGCGGATCTCGCCGACACGCAAGTAACACCCGGATCCCGGCTGGGACCGTACCAAATAGAAGCCCCGCTCGGGCGGGGGGGCATGGGCCAAGTGTTCCGGGCCACGGACACGCGCCTGGGCCGAAAGGTTGCAATCAAGATCTCCAACAAAACTTTCGTTAGCCGCTTCGAACGCGAGTCGCGCTCCATCGCCGCGATTAATCATCCCCACGTTTGCACGTTGCATGACGTAGGTCCCAACTACCTGGTGATGGAACTGGTTGAAGGCGAAACGCTGGCGGCGCGCCTGAAGCGCGGCAAGCTGTCGATCGCCCAGACCATTCGATTCGGCTCGCAGATCGCGGAAGCACTGGCGGTGGCCCACGCGAACGGTATCGTTCACCGGGATCTGAAGCCCGCCAATATCATGCTCACGAAGTCCGGCGTAAAGGTGCTGGACTTCGGACTGGCGAAATCCACGACAGATCCGGACATCAGCGCGGCCAGCGGGGTCATGGGTACCCCGGCCTATATTGCCCCCGAGCAATTGGAAGGAAAAGAGGCCGACGCGCGGTCGGATATCTATGCTCTGGGACTGGTCTTATCGGAGATGCTGACCGGCAAGCGTTCCGGCCACCCCCCCGGGTTTACCAAAATCGATATCCCGCCGGCTCTCGACCGCGTGCTAAAGAGGTGCCTCGAAACTGATCCGGACGAGCGTTGGCAATCCGCGCGAGACCTGAAATGGGAGCTGGAGTCGAGCGCACAGGCTCCCGTGGCTACTTCATCACGCTCCCGCTACGCCCTGCTCGCCGGTGCCCTGGTACTCGCCACGCTCCTACTGGCGGCGCTTGCCTTGGTACACTTTCGCGCCGAGCTCCCCTCGCCGCCACTCGTACGGATGAACGTCCTGCTTCCGGAGAAATCGCACGTCCTATCGCTCGCGGTTGCTCCGGACGGGCGCGCTATCGCCATGGTTCTGGTCAAGGATGGAAAGCAGCAGATCTGGGTTCGCACACTCGATGCGCTCGAACCGGCCCCGCTGGCTGGGACCGATGACGCCGCGGATCCGTTCTGGTCCCCGGACAGTCAGTCCATCGCTTTCTTTGCCGACGCCAGGCTAAAGAAGATCCATCGTTCGGGAGGGCCGGTGCAAACGCTGTGCGATGCGCTGGCGGTCTTGGGCGGGACTTGGAATCGCAATGGCGACATCTTGTTGGGCGCCCTGACGCGAGTGCAGAGAGTTTCTGACGCGGGTGGAGCGGTATCGGATCTTCCGGGGCATCCAGCCGTGACCGAGACCTATCCCTCTTTCCTGCCCGACGGACGCCACTATGTGGCCACGCGTGCGAGCTCGACAGAACCCGGAGTGTGGCTGAGTTCCATGGACGGGCCAGAGGCCCGGCGGATCCTGCCGGATGTTTCCAATGCCGAAATCGTAGAACCGCCGCGCGGCGGCCGGGTGGGCGCCGTCTTATTCACCCGCGCCGGTACCCTGATGGCATTGCCGTTCGATATGAAGCGGCTCGAAGCCGCAGGCGACGCGTTCCCCGTCTCGCAAGGAATTGCGTCGGCGGCAAACTCCCGGTGGTTGGCCGCGGCATCCAAACAGGGAGTGCTTGCGTATGTCTCCGGCCAGCGCAGCCCCTGGCAGTATATTTGGCGGGACCGGCAAGGCCGAAATTTGGGCGCGGCCGGTGATGCGGGTGGTGTGGTGGTGACGAACGGGCAAATGATGATTTCCCCGGATGGAAAGCAGCTCGCGGGTGATCCTGACGGGGAGATTTGGATGCTCGAATTCCCAACCGGAGTTGCCACCCAGCTGACTTTCGCGCCGGACGAGGCGCTCAATCCTGTCTGGTCGCCTGATGGCCGCTACGTCGCGTACGACAAAGGTGGGGTGCGCGTTGGCATTTATCGGAAACCCGCGAACGGAGCGGGCGCCGAAGAGCTTCTGCTTCCGACAAACGGCCTCTCCTTTCCGAAGAGCTGGTCGCCCGATGGACGGTTCCTCATTTATGCGCAAGTTAATCCGGGTACCGGCGCGGACTTGCTCGCGTTTCCAATAGAAGCTGATCCACATCCATTCGCATTGGCACAGACTTCGGGTAATGAGGACCAGGGGCAGTTTTCGCCCGACGGGCATTGGGTCGCCTACACCTCGAACGAATCTGGTCTGAGCGAGATTTATGTGATTCCGTTCCCGCCCACCTCAAGCGGCGGGAGATGGTTAGTGTCCAGAGGCGGCGGCGTACAGCCCCGTTGGCGGCCGGATGGCAAGGAGCTGTTCTACATTTCGCCGGATTCGAGAATGATGGCCGTGGATGTCAGCACCAGCCCTGTCTTCCGAGCCGGCATCCCCCAACCTCTGTTCCAGACCGAGATGGTGGATACCGGAATTCGCACAGGCCCGATGAGTTGGGACATCACTCCCGATGGCAAACGATTCCTGATCATCACCGCGACGGCCAGCGATACATCGTCCCTAAACGTGGTTCTCAACTGGCGCGCCGGACAACAAAATTGAGCCTCGAAGCACTGTGACTAGTCATTACCGGACCTTGTTTCAAGCCCCGGCCGCATTGGCTGCCCATTACGGCATTCGCTAATGGGAATGGCAAGCCTCACTGAACTTTGGATTGCAATGTAAATGGAAGATGCGCGAGCCAATGAAGTAGCCGAGTGCTGAGCCCACGAATACGTCCGAAGCCCAGTGGTCGCGACCAAGAAGGCGTCCGCCCATGACCGCCGCGGCTGCCCCATACGCCAGGGCCTCCACCCAGGGCTTAGGATATTCATGGGCCACCACGCTGGCCATTACGATGGTGAACATCGGATGACCGGCAGGAAATGAAGTGTTTATGTTGTGGTGCTTCCAGAAATCCCCATAACCATTGCCCTCCCCTGGCCGGTCACGTCCCGCGATGAATTGCATTGGCGTATAAATCAGGAAAGTGTTCACTAGGGCTTCGACCTCTAGTGATCCCATTTCTTTCAGATGCTCATTGTGGGTCTTTATCCCATAGCCCCAAAACAGAGCGAGAGCGCCGGCAGTGCCGCCTAGAGCGACATTCGAAATATTTGTATAGATATCGACGTTTCCACCCGGAAGATGGCTCTCGATGCGGCGATCCGTGGCCAACAGTGCCCCGGTTCCTGCCAGCACGATTGCGTCCCACTTAAAGCTAGAGCGTTGAAACGGGGCGCGGTAAAGCTCCTTTTGGTCTCGCAAAACTCGTTTAATGCCACGGCGCGCCAGCCCCTGTGCTTTTGGCTGATTAGGATCACCAGGATCGTCGGAAGCTTCCGAAGTCTCGGCGACGCTCCCGCCAGCAAAATTGAGCCCTTCGAGGTTGAGGGCTTGAACCGGGCCGTCCAAAAAATGTAGCGGCTCGAGTGTTGATAGCGTTTGACCAAGCACTGGATGCGAAATCATCAACAGAGCAAGGGCCAGGGTGATCAGTGGAACGAGCGCTTTGCGGGATCGCCGAAGAATAATCGGTTCAGGGCAGTTGCTGCCGACGAGTATCAGTCGCTGCAGCATTATTCTAAAATCCTGTATCGTTTCATACAGCCATTGTGCGGCATAGGCCATGCTTGCGGGCATGTTCACAACCACCTCAAAACCTTCTTCTCCTCCGCCCACAGTGTGTTACAGGCACGCAATGGTCTCCGAAAAAACATCGCGGTGTACTTTCGTCGCGTAAGGAGACCGCCATGACTGCTCGTTCCATCCGCCGTACACAGGAGCGCCGCGCAAAGAAACTTGCCTGCAAAGCCGAAAGGGCCGCCGCATCGCTCTGCCCCAACCCAACTCTCGATGCCGAGCCGGGAGCGCAAGCGACCTATCCCGGCTTCCCAACGCAACTCCATTCCGAGCCGCGCCGGTCAGAACCACGACCGCTAGGGAGCGGACACGTTTCTGGGAGTCAAGCTCATTCGGAACCGCGACCGGCACGCAGCGGAAGCCTCTGCCCCGCCCGCCTACTCGCCAACCGTGCCAATGCCCAGCTCAGCACCGGTCCGACCAGCGAAACGGGCCGAGCCACATCATCTCTCAACGCCGTCAAGACCGGGCTAACGGGCCGCACAGTTCTGCTCCACACTGATGACGCCGCCGAATACCAGCGCCACGTTGCCGCCTATGAAAAAGAGTTCTCGCCCGTTGGCCAGCGCGAGCGCGATCTGGTCCAATCTATTGCCGACACCGCTTGGCGCCTGTTACGCATCCCCGCGCTCGAAATGGCTATCTACGCGAAGGGCCGCCTCCAGTTCGCCGACGCTTTCAATGAGTATGAAGAAGCTCTCCGCCCCGGCATGATCGAACTCGAAACCTTCCTCACTTATGAAAAGCAGCTTCGCAACCTGCAGCTTCAGGAAGCGCGCCTCTCCCGCCGCCGTGAAAAGGACATCGCCGAATTGCACGAGCTCCAGCAAGCCCGTCAGAAGAGGGAATCGGAAGCGCTGGACGAGGCCGTTAGCGAATCGGTCATTCCTCAAAACAACTACACGAACTGCAGTACTCACGGCCTTGGGTTCGAATTTTCAGAACCGGCTGAATCGTCTGATCAGGTGAACGCCTACCAGGCGGGGGCCAGCGAATCCGCCGAAATTTTACAACGCGGTTGCCATGTTGTATAAATAAGAATCCTCGCAAATTCGCGTTGCCCGAGCCTGGAGACGTCTCGTTCCAGGAACCTCGGCTTCTTTCTGAACGTCAGCACTGGACGGAAGCGCAAACTCCGCCGATTGAGAGTTTGTAGAGTCTCGTAACCACTTCATTTTCTAAAAATGTTTCCAGGGGTTCCGGCCAAGCGACCCCCGTCGCGGGAATGGCTCGGCTGGAGAGTAATAGGCCTAATGGCCAAAAGGCGCCGTACGGTGGCGTTCTTGGCTGCGCTCGTCTTTATGGCGGCGGGTCTCGATATCGCAGTACCATTCCTGACCCAGAGCGTCATCGACAACATTCTTCATTCGGTGGCGGGTCGGCAGAGCGGATCAGCGCAAACGCTTGTGATCGCGGCCGTCGCGATTTTCATCGCCACCGCCGCCACGCGGATTCTCCGCTCGATTTACAACTATCGATTGGTATTGACCGTTTCGCAGGCGGAGGACGAAGTGAAGAACGCCGCTTTCGCGAACTTCCTCACTCTGGACACGGCGTTTCAGGGCAAGGTCAATACAGGAGAGATCGTCGGCGCGCTCGACCGCGGGGCAACAGCCGTCTACATTATCCTGAACGAAATCCTCGGCCAGAATCTCGTTCCCCCGCTGCTGATCGTCACGGGAGTCCTCATTTCTCTTCTCCTCAAAAATCCGCTGATCGCATTAATCGTATTTATTCCTCTTCCCGCCTACGTGCTTGCAATTAGTCGTTTCGGCCCGCGGATGCATGAGACCGAGCAGCAGGTGAGCAAAGCCTTCGAGCGCGTGACAAAGGAATCCTACGACATAGCCAGCAACGTGCGCCTGGTGAAGAAATTCAATCGGGAAGTTCAGGAGGCATCCATCCAGCGTGAGTTGCTGCATCTCGCCCGCTTCAAGCACTACGCCGCGGAGCGGCTTTGGGCGCTGGTTGAGAACATCCAAAGCTTCATCGCCACCGCCGGCCGGGTTGGCGTCATTACGGTCGGCGGCTACTTCGTCCTTACTCATCGCTGCACGGTCGGTAATTACGTTTTGTTCATGGCGATGCAGGACATGGTCTACGCCCCAATCTCGCAACTTTCGATTATTTTTCCCAAGCTGCGGCGTAATTTGTCGCGTGCTGAGAAGCTGTTTGAAATTTTGGATAAGCAGCGGGAAATTTGCGATGCGCCCGGAGCGAAAGCGCTTACCTCACCGCGGCATTGCGTGGAGTTCCGAAACGTATCGTTTCGTTATGCGGGCGTCCAACAATGGACTCTCGAGAACGTCAGCTTCTGCGTGCCTTTGGGCCTAACAGTCGCCTTGATCGGCCCCAGCGGTTCCGGCAAGAGCACGCTCATGGGCCTGCTCCAGCGGCTCTATGATCCGCAGGAGGGTGCCATCCTGATCGATGGACAGGACATTCGCGAGATCACTCAACGAAGCCTTCGCGAGCAGATTGCCGTTGTCCCGCAAGAGGTTGAATTATTCTCGAGGACAATCTTCGAAAATATCGGCTACGGTCGTGATCACGTGGCGGTTAGCGATGTTGAGCATGCGGCGCGCACTGCTCATGCTCACGAGTTCATCGAGCGGGCCGATTGCGGCTATGAAACACAGGTCGGCGAGCGTGGCATGAAGCTGTCAGGCGGCGAGCGCCAGCGCATCGGAATCGCGCGGGCGGTACTCAAGAATCCGAAGATTCTCATCCTCGACGAAGCGACCAGCCATCTCGATAACGAAAACGAGCGGCTGATTCAGGCAGCCATGGAGAAGGTTATCCGTGGCAGAACGTGCTTTGTGATTGCGCACCGGCTTTCGACAGTGCGCAGCGCCGACCTGGTCGTGGTCTTTGCAAAGGGCGGCATAGAGGCAATCGGAACTCACGACGAGCTTTGGCATAGCAGCCCGACTTACCAGAAGCTCTACGGCCTTCATCTTGCCGACCGGCCCAACGCCCGCCAAGAGCTGCCGCTTCCGGACATCGAAGCCCTCCTTCCTGCTATCGGTCAGTAACGAAAGAGAGTGAGCGCCCTCTCGCCGGAGCTCCCTGAATCGTTCCCCTCTCCAGACTAGGAGAACTTGCGTTACACTCCTAGGTGGGCTAGGAGGAAACTTACCTTTGGGCAAAACAGCGGATCTGCTACCGGGTACGCTTGACATGCTGATCCTCAAAGCAGTGTCTCTGAAACCGCTGCATGGATATGGGGTTTTGCTGCGGATACGCCAGATTTCGGGCGACGCCCTGGACATTCCACAAGGCTCACTCTATCCGGCGCTCTACCGCTTGGAGCACCGGGGACTGATCGCCGCCGACTGGGCTCAGAGCGAGAATAATCGTCGCGCGAAATACTACACGCTGACCGCAGCGGGACACCGCCGCCTTCGCGAGGAAACAGCCGGTTGGAACCGCCTGGTGTCCGCGATCGGCGCTGCCCTGAACACGACCCCTGATGAGGTGTGACATGTTTCAGCGGATTCGCTCTCTATTCCGCGGGCTCGCTTCTCGCAGCGATTTCGAGACCGGCATGCCAGAAGAACTGCGATTTCACCTCGAGCAATACACCGATGACCTCATACGCTCCGGTATGTCGCCGGAAGAAGCCGCCCGTCGCGCGCGACTCGAATTTGGCGGGATGAACACAGTCAAGGCGGACTGCCGGCAGGCGCGCGGACTTCACCTATTCGATGAGCTTGGGAGGGAACTGCATTACGCCTTTCGCTCGCTTCAAAAAACGCCCGGTTTCACGACCACGGCTCTTTTGACTCTCGCCCTTTGCCTGGGCTCGAACGTCACCATTTTTGCCGTGATCGACGCGATTCTCCTGCGCCCGCTGCCCTTTCCCGATCCCGGCCGCCTTGTAACAATTTTCAATACCTATCCCAAAGCGGGCGTGGAGCGTGACGGTTCCTCGCTGACCAACTACTACGAGCGTCGCGGTCGCATTCCTGCTTGCAGTTCGTTGTCGATATACCGGTACGGCACCACGACGGTCGGCGAGGTAGGCTCAACCGAACGGGAACCGATTACCCAAGTATCTCCGGGATTTTTCTCTACGCTTGGCGTCGGTCCCGCGATCGGGCGCAGCTTTACGGACCAGGAAACCACCTACGAAACAGACGATGTCGTCATTCTCACCGATCAATATTGGCGGAAACACTTCAACGCCGACCCTCACGTGCTCGGACACCGGATTCGTGTCGGTGGTTTTCCAAGGACCATAGTTGGCGTGTTGCCTCCCGGCTTCCGATTTCTCTCCTCCGAAGCACGGCTGTACTTGCCATTGGCATCGCGCCCGGAAGATCGCGCACCTTCGCAGCGGCACTCGGGAGGGAACGTCATCCAAACGATCGCGCGGCTGAAGCCAGGTGCGACCATCGCGCAAGCGCAGGCTCAAATCGACACGCAGAACACAACGCTGGAGGCGGACGATCCTCAAGCCAAAATGATGGCCGACGCCGGTTTTCGGTCGCTTGTTGTATCACTGCATGCCGACCATGTGGCAGCGATCCGTCCGACGCTCGTGCTCTTACAAGCAGGCGTGCTCGCCCTTCTGCTGATTGGCGCAGTCAACCTGATCAATTTGCTCTTAATCCGCGCCAATGGCCGAATCAAGCAAACTGCTATCCGGCAAGCACTGGGTGCGAGCCGGTCTTACATCGTCAGTGAAGCAGTCGTCGAGACGACCCTGCTTACCCTGGCTGGAGGAATACTCGGTTTGATTGTCGGTGCCGGCGGGATCCGTCTCGTAGCCATGCTGGGAGCCGATCGCCTGCCGTTAGGAACTCAGATCGCTTTCAGTGCAAAATTGGCTTCGTTCGGTTTGCTGGCGGCGGTTGTCATCGGCGTCGTACTTGCGGTGCCAATCGCCTGGTTCAACCTCCGAAGCCATCTGACGAATTCAATTCAATCCGAAACTCGCGGAGCGACAACAAGCCGCGCTGCCCAGCGCCTCCGTCACGGTTTCATCATCACCCAGATCGCTTTAGCTTTGGTTCTACTGGCGGCATCGGGCCTGCTGGGGCTCAGTCTAGAGCGAGCGATGGCTGTCTCTCCCGGCTTCCGGCCGGACCAGGTTGTCACCGGCCAAGTCTCCGTGCCATGGAATCGATATCCAAACGCGCTGGCTCGGATCGGACTCACCCAAAGGCTGCTGAACGAAATCTCCCATCAACCAGGAGTGACAGCCGCCGGCATCATCAACAATGTCCCTTTCAGCGGCAATACCGGCAAGAGCGCTGCATCAGTAAAGGGTCACGTTCTCCGGCCTGGCGAATCTCCGCGAGGACATTACTCTTATGGCGTTGACGGCGACTACTTCGCCACTATGCGTTTCACTTTGCGGGAAGGACGATTTCTTACCGCCGACGATTCGCACCGCAGCAGCCGGGTCTGCGTTGTGGACGAAGACTTCGCACGATATTACTGGCCTGGCACTAGCGCCGTTGGCCGGCAGCTCTTCGAAGGCTCCGAACCGGGTCCCGATTCCGAGGCGTTTACGGTAGTCGGCGTGGTCGGAAGCGTAAAGCAAGCCGGACTTACGGATGAATCAGCTCAGGGCGCGGTCTATTATCCGTACGTCTTTCGTACGGACGACAACCTCTACCTGGTCGTTCGCACCGGCATCCGCGCGGAAGTGGCGGGACGAACACTGCAAAGCCTGGTTCGCCGAATCGATCCCGAGCTATCGATGAATGATTTTCGTTCGATGGACGACCGCATTGCCGATAGCCTGATCGCCCGCCGCTCACCGGCTTTACTCGCTGCCCTCTTCTCCGGGATAGCCTTGCTGCTGACAGTTATCGGCACTTACGGTGTTTTGAGCTACGCCGTCACGCAACGCCGCCGAGAAATCGGAGTGCGCATCGCGCTGGGAGCACGGCCGGGCCAGATCCGAACCCAGTTTCTCTCTCTTGCTTTGCGCTTGCTGTCGACAGGCATTGTACTTGGAGTGTTCGGGGCTTGGTTCGCTGGCCAAGCTATGCGGAGCGTTCTGTTCCACGTGCGGCCTTCTAATATGCCGATCCTGGGCGGCACCGCCGCCGTCGTGGCTCTGATGTCTGTCGTTGCTTGCCTCGTACCTTCTCAACGCGCGGCACGGACCTCCCCCATGGAGGCACTCACCGAGCTGTAGCGCCACGGCGTTCGTGATCGATGACTACTTGATTGGCACGAATCGCACGGCGTAACCACCGCCCGGAGCCAAGTCAGCAGGCAAAGTAGTTCCGCTATCCACGGTTTTCTTCGTGATGCTCACGCTCTTGGGGTATTGACCCGCGTCCGGTGCGTCGGCGTAAATCTCGGCAGTATACTTCCCTGGGCCGAGAAAGTTGAGCGGGACTTCGATCTTCCGCTGGCTCCAATTCGTCATGCTGCCCAGGAACCACTCGTTCCCGCGGCGGCGAGCCATGGTGATGAACTCACCAGGAAGCCCGCCCAGCACTCTGGTTTCATCCCAGCTCGTCGGGGCATGTTCGATGAATTCGAAGGCCGGCTGGTCCTGATACGCTTTGGGCGTGTCGGAGACCATTTGAAATGGCGCGTCGTAGGCAACGTACATCGCCAGTTGCGCGGCCCGGGTTCCCATGACCATCGGATGTGGGGCGCGCGGGATGAAATCCGCCTCGGTGACGTTGTCGAATCCTCCCGGCGTGTAGTCCATGGGTCCGGCCAGCATTCGCGTGAACGGAATCGTGACGCGGTGCCCCGGATTATCACGGGCGCCTGCTCTCGACTGCTCCATCCCCAACACAGCTTCGTATCCGAGGACGTTTGGATACGTCCGGCTGATTCCCCACGGCTTGGTTGCACCATGGAAATCAAGCATCAGGTGATTCTCCGCCGCCTTCTTCGCCGCGCGATAGTAGAACTCAATACCACGCTGGTCGTCGCGCTCCACGAAATCGATCTTCAGGCCGGCGACACCCCATTTCGCGAAGACCGGAAACGCCTCATCCATCTGCGCGTCGGCAGCCCGGTAGGTCATCCAGATCCAGATTTTGACGTTCTTTCCAGCCGCGTAACGGACGAGCTCCGGAATGTCTACACTGCCGTTCATTTTGGTGATGTCGTAGCGATCCGACCAGCCGGCGTCGACGAGCATGTAGGGGAAGCCCGACTTGGTCGCGAAATCCACGTAATACTTCATGGTCGCCGTCGTAAACGCCGGTTTCCCGTCGGGACCAATGCTGCCGCTCCACCAGTCCCACGCTGTCAATCCAGAATGAATCCAGGAAGTGTCCTGCACCTCCGATTCCGGATTCAGGCTAGTGATCATGTTCGATTGAATGAGCTCACCCGGCTGTTTGCCGATGAGCAGAACCCGCCAAGCGGAGTGATGCGGAAGTGCTCCGGTAACCGCAACGTCGGGATCATCGCCCGGCGCAAGGCGCGACTCGAAGTAGTGATCGCCCCAGCCCTGGCCTGGATTCACCAGATACATCGAACTGTTGCCCCTAAGATCGGCTTCCGTGATTGCCATCTACCCGGTTCCCGGAACCTGCATGAGAAGCGGACATCCGATCAGCACTTTTGTTGAGAGGCCGTTCGGGTTCCCGAACGCGCTTGCTGAGAGCTTGATGTATTCGCTTTCATACATTGTCCGGTAATGAGGCAAAACCAGCGCATACACGGTCGCGTCTTTGCTGATGCGAAATTCCGTCTGTTCCTGCGTTTCGCGAAATTCGCGAACAGCTGTCTGGTCAGGAACGACGTAGCGAAAGGCGACTCCATCGTCGTAGGCGCGTGCCTCAATCGTAAGCTTGCGATTCGGGAATGCCGCTTCCTCGCAGTCGATCCGCAGCGCATTGTAGTGGTTGCGAACGTCGCTAGCCTTGCCCGTTACCAGCCGGTATGAATCGTCATTCTGCGAAGGCGTTTGAGCGAGGATGCGCACGCCTGAACCAAGCGGCCGGAAGCCCTGCAGTTCAAGTTCCAGCTTCGATTGATCTATCAGTGGTTTGCCTTCGAATGTCACGGAATAGCTGAGTTGCCCTGACGCTGAAGGCTGATCCTTCTCCAACGTTTCGAATCCGATGACGATTTGCCCGTTGGGCGATTTCAGGGTTGCCCGAGCGGGCTGCGCAGCCGTACTGTTGCCGAATAGCTCTAATAGGAGCGCGAACATTCCAAACCGTATGTGAGCGTTGGACATCTTCAAAGAGCATACATTCGGGCTCCCCGAAACCGGACTTTGAGAAGATCGACGTGATGGCCAAAAACGAGACTTCCCGTCGCCAATTCCTTCAAGTCGGGACACTGGCTACTGCCGGCATAGCCGCGGCGAAACCAGCTCCGCAGACGAAGGCAGAAACCATGATCGGCGTTCCGTTCACGGCCGCCGACCCCCGCATCGGGATCATC
>JAFATG010000146.1 GCA_019244055.1 Acidobacteriaceae bacterium
CGGATACGACGTTTCGCGATGCGCATCAGTCTCTGATGGCGACGCGCGTTCGCTCATATGACCTGCTGCGGATCGCCGATTATGTCGCGCGCGAATTGCCCCAGCTTTACAGCATTGAAATGTGGGGCGGCGCTACGTTCGACGTAACGATGCGGTTTCTGCTCGAAGATCCCTGGAAGCGATTGCAAGCGTTACGGGAAAAGATCCCCAACATCTGCTTTCAAATGCTGCTGCGGGCCTCGAACGCGGTCGGCTACACGGCGTATCCGGATAATGTGGTGCGCGCGTTCATCAAGGAGGCGGCGGCACAAGGGATCGACATTTTCCGCATCTTCGATTCGCTGAACTGGATGCCGAATATGCAGACTGCAATGGAAGCGGCGCTCGAAACCGGCCGGGTATCCGAGGCGGCTATCTGCTATACAGGCGACATTCTGGACCCGGCACGCGAGAAATATTCTCTGGATTACTACATTCGGCTTGCGAAGGAACTCGAGCGCATGGGCACGCATATCCTGGCGATCAAGGATATGGCTGGCCTTCTGCGTCCCTACGCAGCGTACAAATTGGTCAAGGCGCTGCGGGAGGAAGTCGGGGTACCTATTCATCTGCACACGCACGACACCAGCGGCATTAACGCGGCCACGATCCTGAAAGCGGCTGATGCCGGCGTGAACGTGGCGGATGGCGCCATTTCAGCAATGAGCGGCACGACGAGCCAGCCGAATCTGAACTCCATTGTTGCCGCACTCGCACACACAGAGCGCGATACAGGGCTGAATTTTGATGCACTGAACCGCTGCTCGGATTATTGGGAGACGGTGCGCACCTATTACGCGCCGTTCGATGAAGCCCCGAAATCGGGAACCGCGGACGTTTACATTCACGAAATGCCGGGAGGGCAGTACACAAATCTCAAGGCGCAGGCGGAAGCAATGGGATTGGGCGGACGCTGGCCGGAGATCGCTCGAATGTACGCGGACGTCAACATGGCGTTCGGCGATATCGTGAAGGTCACACCCTCGAGCAAAGTCGTAGGCGACCTAGCGCTATATCTCATCAGCCATGACATGAAAGTAAGTGATCTGGAGAAATTACCCGCCGACCATCAGCTCACGCTTCCGAACTCGGTGGTGGATATGTTCATGGGTTCGTTGGGGCAACCGGAGGGAGGATGGCCGAAGAAATTGCAAAGCGTTGTTCTGCATGGGCGCAAGCCATTCGAGGGCCGGCCCGGAGCGCAGATTGCGCTGATAGACTTCGCGCAAGCTAAGGATCAGGTTGCAAAACAGACCGGATCCTGCAATTCGACCGACCTGATGAGCTATCTGATGTATCCGGACGTGTTCGTGAAGTTTGCCCAAGCCCGGACGCAGTATGGAGAGTTGGAAGTGCTGCCGACCCCCCAGTTTCTCTACGGACTGCCGGAACGCAGCGAAGTGACTGTCGAGTTGGAGCCTGGGAAGACGCTGATCATCCGTTTGCTGACTGTGGGCGAAGCAAAAGCGGACGGGATGCGAACGGTTTTCTTCGAGCTGAACGGTCAGCCGCGCGAAGTGGAGATCAGGGACAAATCCATCAAGCAAGAAGTCTCTGCCAAGCGCAAGGCGGACCCGGCCAACCCCGGTGAGGTCGGGGCTCCGATTCCGGGCGCGGTCACGATGCTGCACGTCAGTTTGGGAGAGGCGTTGAAGAAAGGCGACCGGCTGCTGGTGATCGAGGCGATGAAGATGCAAACGACGGTCTACGCACCGGTGGATGGGGAAGTGAAAGAGATCGCGGTTAAGCCCAGGGACAGCGTGGAGTCTCACGATTTACTGGTTGTGATCAAGTGAAAAAGGGTTGTGTGCTGAAGGTTCAGCAAAAACAAAAGTGGGTCATGATGTTCCAAAGCCAAGAACCGCTCCCCCGAGGGGGAGGGAAAGGAACATCAATGACCCGAAGAAAGAACAGCGCAAACAAGCTGAATTGAGGCAGGTACTGGCGGAGCAGGAGGATTTTCTACGAACTCTGGTTCCACAAGTCGTACAGCAAGTGCTCGAGGCGGAAATGGAGGAGGCGGTGGGAGCCGAAAAAGGCGAGCGCACACCCAACCGGCTCGGTTATCGATCGGGATACTATCCCCGCACGCTGCTGACGCGGGTAGGCAAACTGGAGCTAAGGGTTCCGCAG
>JAFATG010000159.1 GCA_019244055.1 Acidobacteriaceae bacterium
TTCACTTTTAGAACAAAGCCGGGCTAGGTGAAATCGAGTTTGATAACTGAGATATACTTTCGGAACTTTTCCCGGAGTTCTCGATGAGATCACAAGGCAATCTCCCTTTCCTAGCTGACACAACGTGCCCGCATCCTTCAGGCGTTCATCATGTCCGCTCTCGATCTGACCCTGGGAATTACGGAAGTCGCGCGCGGCGCGCCCAAAGCCTACGCTCCCAAGCCTCCCGCATCTTCGCCGGCCAACCGCGTAGCCGTTCTCGTGGCGCATGGCATGGGCC
Organism: Acidobacteriaceae bacterium; assembly: GCA_019244055.1. Taxonomy (GTDB): domain Bacteria; phylum Acidobacteriota; class Terriglobia; order Bryobacterales; family Bryobacteraceae; genus Bog-105. The sequence continues at coordinate 281 of JAFATG010000159.1, forward strand.
AGCAAGTGCCGTACGAGACTATTGATGGTGTCGTGCAAGCGTTGGTGCGGGACGTAGAGGCTTCCCGTGCCGATATTACAAGCGCGGTGATAAGGACCGTGCGCATGGGCGCCCAAAATCTCGACGAACTCGAACCCGAACTGGTGCGTGCCGAATTCGAGATTGCCGAGGAGAACGGCAACCGTCATGAAGTGCACGTGTATGAGGCCTACTGGGCTCCCCTTACGGAAGGAAAAATAACGGCCGCGGAGGTTGTGAAATTTCTTTTCGACGCGGGATGGAACGGCATAAAGAACACTGAAGGTAAGACCTACCAGAGATGGATGTTCGGCCGCGAACGAAACTTTGAATTAAGAACGGAAAGGCTGGTCGCGGCGTTCGTCGGCATTATGGCGCTTTTGGCATCACTGGTTTTTATCAACGCCGTTGCCGCTGCCGCCGCGGCTTCGCACGCCATCGGTACAGCCCGGCCCTTTCCGACCGGCACTTTGCTGGTACAGCTGACTTGGGATTTTGTGATTGTGGACATTGCCGCTGCTTTGATTGCAGCCGGCGTGTTCGGTTTCGGAAATGCGTCATCACCTGCTGTCCGGAGGCTTGGCTGGGTGGTCATTTTCCTTGGTGCTTTCATGATTGTTCTCGGGGCGATATTCATGGCGGGACATCTGGCTGGGGTCGCTCTGTCGGCTCACATGGTGCCTCGAGATGGCTGGGAACGGATCGTCACTTGTTTTCCCCTGGCGGTTCTCGCCTTGTGGGCCGTTGAGTTCTGGGCGACGCTTAAGGCGCGTGCACTGCTTGTGCAGTACGTCGGCGATGTGGCTGCCTACATCGCTGCTCATACCGTAAGCAAATTCTGGGCAGCCGGTGGACTATGAGCTGCTCAAGAAAGAAGGAAGAGAAGTGCGCAACTATCTGGCCCAGGACATAGGTAATAACGAAGGAGCCCGAGTCCCAGCACCGCACTGACGTTCGTGCGCGTCAACAAGCCGAGGCGCCAGATATAATCCGCAGTCACCACCAGAACGGCACCAGACGACAGATAAGCGAAGAAGTCGTAGACCGAAAATGGGATCTTGTCAATTTAGCAAAGCACCTTGCTAAGCTTGCTTTCGTCTTATATTCGCCCACAACCCAAAATGACACGGATAGGGTCCGGCCGGGAGAGGAACCTATACCTGATCCGCCGGATCCTGCTTGCTTTTTTGTGGGTTGAGCCTTAACAGATAGTAAGGAGCCGGATGCGGGATGTCAAGTTTTATTGCAAAAAAACTTGACTGAACTGGAGCCGTTACCGATACTCTGCCGATGGGCCAGGGCACCACATCGGGCGGATCGCGCCAGTTCACTGCCATCGTCCGCCGCCGCATCGAGCGTGGCGGCGAACGGCTCTGGCGCTTTGAGGATTTCCGTGATCTCCCCTCCACCGCTGTCGCGCAGGCCCTCTCCCGGCTTACCCGCCAGGGTCTGCTGCAGCGTCTGAGCAAAGGCGTCTACTACCGCCCGCAGCAAACCACATTCGGCAAAAGCCTGCCAAACCCGGCCGCGATACAGAAGCTCGCTTCACGCCGCAAAAATGTCTTCCCCTCCGGAATCGCCGCAGCCAGTCTTCTCGGCTTCACAACGCAGATGGCCGGTCGCAGCGAGGTCGCGACCAACGCCCTCAGCCTGCCGCGCAAGCTGATCGGCAGCGATACCGTCATCCACACCCGCCGCCCGGAGGCCTGGGCGGAGCTTTCGGATTCTGATGCCGCCCTGCTCGACTTTTTGCGCCGCGCAGGGAATACGAGTGAACTCTCCGAGGAAGAAACCTTGCGCAAGACCTTAGCCCTTTTTTCTGAGAAAGGACGTTTCGAGCGTCTCCTCAAAATCGCCGATTCCGAGCCGCCCCGCGTCCGCGCCATTATGGGCGCCATCGGCGAACAGATCGGCAAGAAACCCGCAGCTCTGCGCCGCCTGCGTGATTCCCTGAATCCGTTCTCGCGTTTCGATTTTGGAGCCCTCCGCGGCTTGCGTCATGCCAGGTCTTGGCAGGCCAGGGATCATCACTGACATGAAACTGTTTCAACACCCGGAATTCGAACAGGCGATCTTACAAGCGGCCGAACACTTTCGCCCGCGCGGACTGCGTCCAGCAATCATCGAAAAGGACTATTACGTAACCGAGGCGCTGCGGATCGTTGCGGCTGCCGGCGACAAGGTCATCTTCAAGGGCGGGACGAGCCTGGCTAAAGGCTGGAATCTCATCCAACGTTTTTCGGAAGACATCGACATCTTTCTCGACCCCGCCGCATTTAATCCGTTCCTCGGCAAACGTGGAATCGACCGCGAGCTGAAGGCCCTGCGCGACACGATTGCCGGACACGGTGCGCTCACGTTCCTCGCCGATGAAAGCCAGACGATCGGGGGATTCGGCCGCAACGATCGCTTCTCATACAAGCAGCTTTTCGGCGGCGCCGGCGAAATTTCCGACCGCCTGCTGGTGGAAGCCGGCACCGCGAGCGGCCGCGAACCCACGGCAACGATAGAACTGCGTTCTTATCTCGTGGAATTTCTGCAGGAGAAGAGAATTTCTCTTGCCGTAGAGGATGAAACCGGTTTTCAGATGCGGCTTCTGCACTTCCGCCGCACTTTCGTCGAGAAGATGTTCGCCATTCACGGCAAGGTTGAAATCCTTAAGCGCGACGGGCGGCCGCTCGGCACCTACGCCCGGCATTACTACGACCTATTCCAGCTTGCCGCGCAGGAAGACGTCATGACAATGCTGAAATCCGATGAATATGCAGCGATCAAGACGGACTACGACACGATCAGCCGTACGCATTTCGAGCGCAGCTATTTCCCGCCGGAGAAAATGAACTTCGCTGCAAGCGACGCGCTGTTTCCGCCGGCAGATCTCGCGAAAAAGATCCGCGGCGAATACGAAGGTCAATGCAAACTGCTCTGCTACGGACCGTACCCCTCATGGCAGGAGGTTCAGGACAGGCTGCTCGTGCTGCGCGAGCTGCTTTGAGCCACTTTTCCCCCGCGGATCTTCTCTCCCGCGTGCCGCGCCAAAATGTCTTTCGCGGAGAGTGCATCGACCTGGCCCATAATCCGCTCTGCCCACTGAATCGATGCCGCGACCATCGACCGTGCATAGGGCTTGCAACCTATGGCACCCTCGCAAAAATAGTAGGGTACTGTGGAGCGTGAAGACCTTCCTTTACCGGATCCGCCACTGAGATAGGCTGATAGGTTAGTATCGGAACGTGGAACGCAGGCTCATCACACAACTGACACTCGCAACTTTCTGGGTACTTACGTCAGTAGCATTTTCCCAAAGCGCTGGCGATCGGCAGACTATTCGAGACTTGATTGAGCACTGGAACGCCGCGTACATCGCCCTCGATGCAAAGAAACTGGCCGCCCTTAACACGCCCGAGTTCGACATCGTCAACCGATTGGGTCAATGGACGCACAAGTCTTCCATCGCGGACCAAGAAAAGATGTGGGACTGGACATTCAAATTCATTTATAAGGGAAGACCGGGACCCAAGCACACGATTGAGAAGGTACGGTTTCAGAGCCCCACGGTCGCCACCGTGCTCACCCGCGCCTATTGGAAGGACTTTATCACGCTCGACGACGCCACGAAGATACCCCCGCACGGTGAAGTTGATAGCTTCACGGTCGTGAAGCACCATGGCAAATGGAAGGTGTCATGGTTAGACATTCATAACCAAATGCCGCCTTTCGATGTGAAGCCCGGTCAGTCGCTTGAGACCGACCTGCCGCCGCCTAAAGCAAGCGAGCCGAAATGACGTTGTTCCTCATATCAACTGTTCGCGTTTAACCCGGATTGCTTGGCCGCTGCCTTACTCAGCTCCTTGAGTATTGGTGACACAGTGGCGGCGGTTCTCGGCCTAGCCAGCCTAGCTGCGCTTAGAAGAGCCTCCTTTGCTTCATTCGGCGCCAGCGGGCACATGCCGCTCCAATCGCAGTCCTTGGATTGTGAATCGCCTTACTTTTTTAAAACCCCCGCAACACACTCATTGGCGGCGGTGTGCAGAGCAATGAAAGATTTTTTCTAATTCCGCTCACCTTCGCGTGAGGGAGGAGAATCGTGTGCCTGCGTGCCGCGCTCAGCGCGCAGTCCTCGAACTCACTCAAAACCACACTTTGCGTGCTACTACCGTCTTCATGCGCAACGCCTGTGGCTGATTGCGGCTTTGCGGGTATGCATATCTCTTCAGCTTTTTCACCCTAAGTGGTAGGATTCGTCTTGTGAAGCTGCAAGTACTTTTTCAGCTGTTTTTTTTTGCTCCTGCCGGTCGGTCCTATAGCGGCCAATGTCCTGCCGGATGCCTGCGGAAAGAAAAAGTCAGCTTTGACATTCAGTTGCAGAAGAATGCTGCTGCC
>JAFATG010000182.1 GCA_019244055.1 Acidobacteriaceae bacterium
CCGTTTTCGCCACTTCATGCATCAAGAGGACACCGGCTTCTACCGAAGCGAGCGCCGGTCCGCGGGCGAGAAGATATATCGGTCTTTCATCGCTCTGCGCCACAAGCCAGCCGCGGCTCGTTTCCGAACATTGATCGATGTAGTAGACCAAGCCCGCGCTTATGGATTCGAGCTCGCGGAGAGCCGCTTCCTGCTCGCCGTAATAGGCCGCGCCAAGCAGCGCCATACAAGCGAGCGTCGCAGTGTAGGTTTGAATCGCGACGAGTTGATCGGCGGGGCTGTTTATAACGAGTGCTCTATCTGCCTTTACGGAGAGTGCGCTGCCCGCAACATTTACGACACCAACAGTAGCGCAGCCTGCTGCCGCAACCTGATCGAGCAACTTGAGCACTTCTACGCTCTCGCCGGAGCGCGAAACCAGCAGCAGACATGTATCGGCATTCAGAACAGGAGAGAGAAAATGCAGCAGCTCAGCGGCCTCCACCACCGAAACATCTAGGCCGCGAGCGGCCAGCATGTACTGCAATGGAATGCAGCCGAATAGCGAGGCGCCCATTCCCGTCAGAACGACGTGTTTCTTCGACCGCAGGAGTTCGGCTGCTTGCATGAGAGCTTGCCGGCCCTCGCCACAGTGATATGCCGCAACTCTTTCTACTGCTCTAGGCTGCGCAAGGATGTTTTCGAGCAGTGGCGGATTCACTGGCTCTTGCGTGTCAACCATTCATCTATCGGTTTTTTGCTTTGCGGATGATACGGCATCTGAACTTTTTGTCCCAGACCGGCTGACGCGTAAGCCGCGTAGAGAACTTCCATTACCACACGGCCGTCTTCGCCGGTAGCCTGCAACGTCTCTTTCCCACGCACGCAACGCGCGAAATGGCGCATCTCCTGCGGCATGCCGTAATTCCAATGTTCTTCAAATACGGGATAGCTCCAGCCCTGCGTGGAGGGCGCCTTCTCGACGGCATAGCCGAAGCCATATTCACTGTACGTTGGTAATGCGTTGCCCATGTGCAGATCGGCATAGGTCACGCCGCCCTCGCCATAGATTTCGCTTCGATCCGACATGCCGCCGCGCCGGCACCAACTGTCCTCGACCATTCCCACCGCGCCATTCTCAAACTCGATCAGGCAGATCGCGTCATCATCGGCGTTCGTTTTGTCCCCGTGTACGTAGGTTCCAAGCTGCGCGTAGACCGATTTAAGTGAGGGGCGGCCCAGAAACCAGTAGCAGAACGCGATCCCGTGGCAGCCGAGATCCATCAGCGCGCCGCCGCCAGACCGATCCACGTCCCAAAACCAGGCGCTATGAGGTCCGAAGTGTTTTTCGCTTTGCTTCACGAGATAAACCTTGCCGAACGCGCCCTGATCCGACATTTCCTTCGCTTTGACGTATTTCGGGGTGAAGAACAGCTCTTCCGCGTAGGCAAGCAGAACGCCTTTGCGCTTGCACGTGTCGATCATTTCGTCCGCTTCTGCGAGTGTCATGCAGAGCGGCTTTTCGCAGACAACGTGCTTACCTGCATTCGCAATATCGATGGTCATGCGAGCGTGAAGATAGTTGGGCGCGGTGATCGTGACCATCTCGATATCAGGTTCACGAAGCATTTCGCGGTAATCGAGAAAGACGCGCGGAATGGAGTGCTTCTGGGCCAGCGCTTGCGCGTGACCAGGCGTAGGAGAGGCGACCGCGACTACTTCGGCCTCCTCAGGCATAAGTTCAAAGGATGCCGCGTGAATGTCGGCTTCAAACTGCGAGCCGATGATTCCGACCTTTACCTTATTGTTTGTACCCATAAGCGGTAGCAGTGCGATAGTACCACCGTTACGGCCCCGCCTCGCACGCCATGGGCTCCTCCGTCGACCAAATCGTGATATAAGTTCTACAAAGGTCGGCTAACGGGCTAGCACATTGCCAGCGTTAGCCAAGGAATGGGGAACTATGAGGAATCTGATTCAGCTTCTGTGTGTTGTGCTAACGACTCTAGCGCTCTCCGTTTGCGCTTGGGCGCAAGAGGGTTCAATTACCGGTTCGGTGAAAGACGCAAGCGGCGCCGTTATCCCGGATGCCAGCGTCGCGGTGACGAACATTGAACAGGGATTTACGCGGAACGTGACCTCGAACGCGAGCGGAGATTACCTGGTATCCGGCCTTCCTGCCGGGCATTACAACATCAGCGCCAAGGCTCCGGGATTTCAGCAGTACCAAGTAAAAGACCTGGTACTACGGGTGGCCGAAAAGGCGCGCGCCGATGCCACGCTCTCGCCGGGGCAGGTCAGCACCCAGATCGAGGTGGCCGGGACCAATGTGGCCCAGGTCGAGACCGAATCCGCTGAACTCTCTGGAGTTGTCACGAATAAGCAGATCGAAGGGATCGTGCTGAACGGCCGCAACTTCACCCAGCTCATCACCCTTATTCCTGGCGTGAGTAATCAGACCGGACAAGACGAAGGCACGGTAGGCGTTAACGGAAGTGTCGCGTTCAGCGTGAACGGCGGCCGCACGGAATATAACAACTGGGAGATCGACGGCGGCGACAACATGGATAACGGAAGCAATTCGACGCTGAATACCTACCCCAACGTCGATGCCGTAGCCGAAGTGAAGGTGCTGACCTCGAATTACGGCGCGCAATACGGCCGGAACAGTTCCGCGACGGTTGAAGCCATTACAAAGTCGGGCACGCGTGATTTCCATGGCGATCTGTTCGAATTTGTTCGCAACAACGATTTCAATGCACGCAACTTCTTCCAAACTACAGTCCCGGAATATAAGAAGAATGACTACGGATACACCATCGGCGGCCCAGTCTTCATCCCAAAGGTCTATAACAAAAACCGTGACAAAACGTTTTTCTTCTTCTCTGAGGAGTGGCGGAAGGAAGTCGTTCCCGGTCAAACTTTCAATCAGCAGGTCCCCTCAAATGCCGAGCGTAGCGGAGACTTCTCCGACCTCTGCCCAGCCGCGGGAAGCCCTGTTGACAAGACTACTTATCCGAATTGCCCGGTTAACCCGGCAACAAAGGCCTATTTCCCCAACAATATGGTCCCCGTAACGCCGCAAGCGCAGACGCTGCTGCCCCTCATATCTGCACCGAACTCAGGGTCTGGGGCTTCGTCGTTCTTCAATGAGGCACCGGCCCAAAGCACGAACTGGCGTGAGGAACTGGTCAGGGTTGACCAAAACATTACGGACAAACAGCGCTTCTTTTATCGCTTCATCCACGATTCCTGGAATACAGTCCAAGTAACTCCGCTCTGGCCGCCCAATACCGGCAGTTTCCCAACGGTTGGGACGGATTTCGTCGGCCCAGGTGTCAGTATGGTAGCGAACCTGACTTCTACCATTTCGCCGACACTGCTTAACGAGTTTGTCTTCAGCTACACCACGGATCACATCTTTCTGACTGCAACAGGTAATCTCTGGCAACGCCCCAGCAGTTTCAACATGCCAGGGATCTTCAATAACGGCTTCCGTGGCACATTGCCGAACGTTTGGATCACTAACACGGCCGCGTACGGCGGAAGCTTTTACGCTCCGACCGGCTACTTTCCTTGGAATAACGCCAACCCGACGTACACGTACAAGGACAATCTGACAAAGATCTGGGGCCCGCACAATCTGCTTTTCGGCGCATATGTCGTGTTTGGGCAGAAGAACGAGGATAACTCCCCCGATGCCCAGGGCTCGCTGACTTTTGATGGCAGCAACACCTCCGTGGGTACGGGAAACGCTTTTGCAGATTTCCTGATGGGCCGGATCGCCTCGTTCGATCAGACCAACCAGCAGGTGAAGTACTACAACCGCTATAGAATCGTCGAGCCCTATGTCCAAGACGATTGGCACGTAACCAAAAAACTGACATTGAACCTGGGATTGCGGATCAGCCTCTTCGGAACCTATCGCGAGAAATATAAACAGGCTTATAACTGGGAAGCGAGCGCGTACAATCCCGCGGATGCTCCGATCTACGGTCCGAACGGATTGATTAGCGGCAATCCGTTCGACGGGATTGTCCAATGCGGGGCTCCCGGCATCCCACGTGGCTGCCTGGCTGGTCACCTTTTCAATCCGGCGCCCCGCTTTGGATTCGCCTACGATCCGGTAGGAGACGGTAAGACCTCGATTCGCGGCGGCTACGGGATTTTCTTCGAGCACACAAACGGCAACGAAGGCAATACGGAGTCGCTTGAAGGCAGCCCGCCACTCGTGCAGGACATAACGGAATTCAACCTGCCGACGTATACGAGCATCTACTCATCCACGACCGTCTCGGGTCCATTGAACGTGACCTCGATACCGACTAAGGCGATCTGGCCCTACGTGCAGCAGTGGAACGTGAGTGTCGAGCGGCAGCTTCCCAGCAACACGGTGTTGACGGTTGCTTACGCCGGTAGCAAGGGCACTCATCTGACTGACCAGCGGGATTTCAATCAGATATTTCCGCTGCCCGCCTCTCTGAATCCGTATCCAGGTGGACAGGTGATTAGTTCCGGCGACTGCACCTCTCTGACGGTCAACGGCAACCCCGTAACAGGCCAAGCGCTGAACAATCTCAATGTGGCCTGTGGGAATGGGAACGGGCCCCTGCCTTACCGGCCCTATCAGGGCTTCAACAACATCACGGGTCTGGAAGTTCAGGCCAATTCAAGCTACAACGCATTGCAGGTCTCAGCTCGTCGAAATGTTGGTCGCCTCACTATGAGCCTGGCTTACACTTGGAGCCACTCCATCGATGACTCGTCGGATCGTTACGATGGTACGTTTGTGAATTCGTATAATCTGGCACAGAGCCGAGCCAGTTCGAACTTCGACCAGCGTCAACTGCTAAACGTGAGTTACGTATATGATCTTCCGTTTTTCACTAAATCGGGTATCCTGCACTCGATTTTGGGAGGATGGCAGACGTCAGGCCTGATCTCATTCCAGACGGGCACGCCGTTCAGTGTCACGAACGGCGCCTACGGCGATAATGCCGGTGTTGGAAACGGTGTCGGAACGGGATCCTACGTCGACCTAGTCGGGAATCCGTTCACTGGGATTCCGACCGCGCAGGTCTCCGGCAGCCCCGGACCCTATTTGTTTAACCCCGGTGCTTTCGCCGAGCCGACTGGCCTGACCTTCGGCACTGCCGGACGCAACATATTGAACAATCCTTCGCGCACGAATTGGGACGTGGGTCTCTTTAAGCACTTCGCCATTAAGGAGAACATGGGTTTCCAGTTCCGGGCTGAGGCATTCAATGTCCTTAACCATACCCAATGGAGCGGCGTGCACAGCAACGCTTCCTGTTACGGTGGGGCTAATAACTCGGCCGGCGACTCGAGCTGCGTGGGAAGCAACACATTCCTGCTGCCAAGCGGCGCGCACAATCCGCGCATTCTGCAACTCGGCTTGAAGTTCCTGTTCTGACGGTTGGCGCGCCGGAGTCGCGACAACCTCCGGCGCGCTACCCTGAAGTCGATGGAGTTACCTGACCGGGGCGCAGATCAGGCACGTCAGCGACTTACCGAACTTCGCCAGACTCTCCTAACTCTTCACAAAGCACTGCTCGATTCCGAGCGGACTGCGTATGAGATTGTGCACGGTCCCATTACCTCGCCCGGCGCCTTCCTGCAGCTATTGATCCATGATCCCTGGTTTGCCTGGCTGCAGCCGATCACGACCCTGATCGTGCAAGTGGATGAAACTCTCGCCGCGAAAAAGCCGCCCGCCAGCGCTCGAGATATGGAACAGTTGATCACCGATATGCGTGCTCTTCTGTCTCCGTCGCGGGAGATAGACGGATTCTGGAAACGCTACTCGAGCGTGGTGGAGCGCGATCCCGCGGTAACCATTCTGCACGAGCAGATTGAGCGGGAACTTGCGGGCTAGGATAGCAGCCCTTTTTGAGAAACACGAGGCATGAAACTAACCCATTCTGTGGGGCGGACGGTCTTGCCGTCTGCCGCTCTCACAAGGATGCTGCGCTGCAAAGAGATAGAAGATCGGATAAATTCGCGGAGGCGCCTGCCACATTGGGTTCCGGAAGCCGTTCCCGTGTTTGTGACTTGGCGCTTGGCCGGCACAGTCCCTCGCGCTATGGAATCGCGAAACAAGCAAACGAGTGCCGGAGAACGCTTTGCTCTTGCGGATGGCGAGCTGGATAAAGCCTCCTCGGGCCCAGTTTGGCTGGCGGACCAGCGCGTGGCCCACATGATGATCGAAGCTTTGCACTATGGCGCGCATGTAAGAAGGTTCTATGATTTACATGCCTACGTGGTCATGCCCAACCACGTACATGTGGTCTGCGAGCCGACTGTCTCGCTGCCCCGCATACTGCAATGGCTGAAAGGCGTGACGGCGAAACGCGCCAAGAGACTATTAGGCCTAGACGTCAAAGCCTTTTGGCAGGATGAATCGTATGATCACTGGGTTCGCTCTGAAAGAGAGCTACAGAGAATTATCCGCTACGTGGAGTGGAATCCGGTGAAGGCCGGTCTAGCGGACTGTATCGAAGACTGGCCTTGGTCCAGCGCTCACCTGACGAAACCAAGCGCCTCGCAGACGGCAAGACCGTCCGCGCCACGAGTCTCAAATTTCTAAATGGGCTGTACTCTAATTGGCGCTGGCAGATTATCGGTAGGCCGGAATTCCTGTGACTCGTTCCCCGATTACCAGCGTGTGAATGTGGTCCGTGCCCTCGTATGTCTTCACCGTTTCGAGATTGCACATATGACGCATGATCGGATATTCGTCCATAATGCCGTTTGCGCCGAGCAGGTCGCGGCTTAGGCGGGCGCACTCGAGAGCGATTGCGACATTGTTCCGTTTGAGCATTGAAATGTGAGCGGCCTCTTCCTTGCCGCTGTCTTTGAGTCTCGCCACCTGGAGAGCTAAGAACTGCGCCTTGGTAATCTCGGTGATCATCCAGGCGAGCTTCTCCTGCACCAATTGATGGCTGGCGAGGGGACGGTCATCGAACTGCTTGCGGGCGAGAGTATAGCTTCGCGCCGTTTCGTAACAGTCCATTGCGGCTCCGAGAACACCCCAGCCGATTCCAAACCGCGCTTGTGACAGACAACTCAGGGCCGCTCTTAGCCCTTTGGCACAGGGAAGCTGATTCTCCTGAGGAATCACGCAATCGGCGAAATGCAAGCTGGACGTAACCGACGCGCGCATCGAGAGTTTGCCATGGATGTCGCTGGTGCTGTAACCGCGCGTACCCCTTTCGACCAGGAAGCCACGGATGCCCTCGCTCGTTCTGGCCCAAACGATGGCAACGTCGGCGAGAGAGCCGCTGGTAATCCAGGTCTTTTCACCATTCAGGACCCATTCGTCGCCGCGCTTCTCGGCGGTGGTGCGCATACCGGACGGGTTGGAGCCGAAGCCGGGCTCGGTGAGGCCGAAACAGCCGATCGCCTCTCCAGACTGCAGCTTGGGCAGCAATTGCTGCTTTTGCTCTTCGGACCCGAACGAGTGAATCGGATACATCACCAGAGCACCCTGGACACTGACAAAACTCCGGAGGCCGGAATCGCCGCGCTCGATCTCCTGCATGATCAACCCGTATTCCACGTTGTTCATGCCGGCGCAACCATAGCCCTCTAGATTCGCACCGAAAAAGCCCAAAGCGGCCATCTCGGGAATGAGCTGCTTGGGAAATGTAGCGGTGTTAAAGGCGTCGCGAATGATGGGCACAACACGCTCATCTACGAACTGCCGGGCGGTTTGCCGCACCATCAGCTCTTGTTCGCTGAGAAGCGAGTCGAATTGCATGTAATCGACACCGGGGAAGCGAGGCATAACTAGTTCACGTTTCAATGTAGCGCGGGAAGGCGGCGCGGCCCGGGGCGGGTCAATCAGAGAAGTTCCGAAGGGTAGGGCTACTAGATCACTGCGGATCGTCGTGATGCGGAGGATTGTCTCTGTCTTTTGGAGCACGCTGCTCGGCACTGCCGGCCTATTGGCTCAACCGCCAAACGATGCGGATCTGCAGCAGGCCTACAGGCTCCTGGCCCAGAAGGATTATGACGGGGCAATCGACGCGTTCCGCAAGGGATTAGCCGGCAATTCGAAGAACGCCGGAGCTTATAAGGACCTCGCATACACGCTTCTGAAAACGGGTGAGAACGCCGACGCGCGCGATCAGTTTGAGCACGCGCTCGCAATTAATCCGCAAGATGACAGCGCAGCCCTTGAATATGCGTTCCTGGCGTTCGAAACAAAAAAGCCGATCGAGGCGCGGCGCATGTTCGACAAGCTGCGCAATAGCAGCAACCCAGCCACTCGCGCTACCGCGGAGCAGGCTTTCCAGAATATCGATACGCCGCTCGCGAACGGCATCGCCCGCTGGAAGGAAGCACTGGCGAAAGCACCGAACGCCAATGACTTGACGACCTTCAGCGCCCATTGGGAATTGGCCCAGCTTGCCGAGTTGCGCGATGAACTGCCGCTCGCAGCCGAGCAGTATGAGATTTGCCGTCAGCTCAAGCCCCAGCTTTCGGAGCTGCTGCTTATTCTGGCGCGAGTGTGGCAACAGGAAAACCGGCTCGAAGATGCGCATGCCGCGCTGCTGGCCGCCTCGCGTTCGAACGATTCGCGGACGGCTGAACAGGCGCTCGAACAGATGGGAACACGTTATCCATATCCGTACGAGTTCATCAGCGCGCTCAAGCTTGATCCGGGAAACATCACTCTGCGCCGAGAATTGGCCTTCCTCTATTTGGCGATGCATCAGGAGAAGGAAGCCGCCGATGAGTTCGAACGGGTTCTTAAGATCGCCCCCGGCGACCGTCTCTCGAGAAAACAGCTCAATGCGTTACGAGGGGTCAAGGCCGAGCCCGTTAGCAACGATAAATCGGATTCGGGGAAACCTGGCGTGTCCACCTCAGGCGCTGAAGCTGGGGGCACGAACGCAAGAGACATGGGCATGAAGAGCTTCGCCCTCGGCTACATGAAGGACGCCGTTCGCTATCTCCGGCAGGCAAACCTGGAGGACCCCGATGATATGCAGGTCGCGCTCAAGCTCGGCTGGGCCTACAACCAGGTGAAAGATGATGTCGACGCAATCGAGTATTTCAATCAGGCACGGCACTCCGACGATCCGCAGATTGCAGCGGAAGCTTCAAAGGCTTATCACACTCTCAACGGCGACGTCCTGCCGCAGACGACCGTTTGGGCGCTGCCCATGTATTCATCGCGATGGGGCGATCTATTCAGCTACGCACAAATTAAGAGAACCATTCCGCTGCCCGGTTTGCAAAAATTCAACAAGCTTATTGCACTTTACGTTTCGACCCGGTTCATCGGCGACGTGAAGAGCAGTCTCATGACGACAACTTTTGACCCGCAGTACTTGTCGGAAAGCTCGTTCATTTTCGGAGTGGGTGCGTCATCGAGGACCTGGCATCACGTAATGGGATGGGCGGAAGCGGGCGAGGCAGTGAATTATCTGCCGGGCAGGCGCGATATCGGGATCGCCATTCCGGATTATCGAGGAGGCTTGAACTTTGCGAAAGGATTCGGGCAATTGCTCGGCAGCAACAAGTCCGGCCTGTTCTATGAAACCACGGGCGACGCCATCTACGTCAGCCGCTTCGATAAAGACTGGCTGTTCTATTCACAGCACCGCGCTGGGAGGACGTTTCACTTTGGCGAGAAAAACAGGTTTCAGACCCTCTTCAACGCGAATTATGTGCACGATATCAAGAACCAGTACTGGGCCAATACCGTCGAAATGGGGCCGGGCATAAAGCTTCATCTCGGCTGGATGCCTTCGAATGTGTATTTCGCCACAGATTTCCTGCGAGGAGTGTACACGCAGAACCAGTACAACCCGCGAAGGCCGAATTACAACGATATTCGCGTGAGCTTTTGGTACGCCATTACAAAATGAACAAACGCTTTCTCGTTATCGCTGCGGCACTGCTGCTGTCGCGCAATTTCTGCCCGGCGGCGACCTTTCGAGTAATCGGAGCGGATGCAAGACCCTGGAGCAAGATTCTTGGCTCGGTCGGAATCAGCCATGAGGACAACCCGGAATCCAAGATTGTCGTAGCTGGCGGAGATTCTACGGCACCATTGGCTTCCCTCGCGGAGAACCAGATCGTGATCGTCGAAGGACTGGGGCATGCGGCGCGCGACTTAGGATTCAAGTTACAAGAGGGAACTGTGTCGGTCCGCCAGATTCGCGACGTTCACGCGCCCAACATGCAAGTCATCTGGCAGCAGCCGAAGGAAGTAAACAGTTTTGAGCTGCCGGCTAATTATCAGATTTTCGCGACGGAACGATGGAAGAACCTTCCCGTCCTAGCTGGTAAGCGAACCGCTCATGGCGCGATTCTGTGGATGGCGACCCCGCCCGGCGAATCCGGGTTCGAGCGCTATCCGTATCTCCTGCACGCGCTGGTCGACTTGGGATTACCGCTGCCGCTCGAAAGCGAAGAACTCTGGGCTTTTTTCGATTCGCCTTACCGGATTCGCGCCGACCTGGATTATCTGGCAAAGCGGTGGCGGAAGGCCGGAGTGAGCGTGCTGCACGTTGCCGCCTGGCACAACATGGAGCCCGATCCGACGCAGGATGAGTTCCTGAAACGCCTGATCGAAGCGTGCCACCGGAACGCAATCCTGGTCTACGCTTGGCTCGAGTTGCCGCATGTGAGTGAGAAATTCTGGGCGGACCATCCTGCGTGGCGTGAGAAGACGGCGGTGGGGCAGGATGCCCAACTCGACTGGCGCAAGCTAATGGACCTGCAGAATCCCGAGTGCAAGAAGGCTGCTGCTGCCGAAGTAGCTGAATTACTAGGCCGCTTCGATTGGGATGGCGTCAACGTAGCCGAACTTTATTTCGAGTCGCTGGAGGGCGCATCCAATCCCGCACGCTTCACGCCTATGAACGATGATGTTCGTGCGGATTTTAAACGGCTCAAGGGATTCGATCCGAAGCTGCTCTTTGATCCGTCTTCGCAGTATGCCGCGCCAACGCATCCGGAGCGCCTCCGCGAGTTTCTCGATTATCGCGCCGGGCTGGCCTCGCGCATGCAAGCCGAGTGGCTCGACATGATCGACCGCAGCAGAGCTTCAAAACCGTTCCTGGATGTAGTGCTGACGCACATCGACGACCGCTTCGAACCTGACATCCGCGACGCCTTGGGAGCCGATGTGGCGCGCAGCCTGCCACTGATCAAAGCTCGAAGAGCGACGCTCCTGGTGGAAGATCCGGCAACGCTCTGGGATTTAGGTCCGGACCGATATCGCAAACTCGGGACAAAATATCAGGAGCTGTCGAACGACGCCCGGCAGTTCGCCATCGACATCAACGTAGTCGAACGCTATCAGGATGTTTATCCGACGAAGAAGCAGACCGGCGTTGAGCTCTTCGAACTGGTGCACCAGGCCGCTTCCTCCTTCGGCCGCGTGGCACTCTATTTCGAAAATTCGCTCGAGAAGCAGGATTTAAGGATTCTCCCGGCTGCCGCTGCCACCGCGCAGTGCAAGCAGATAAGCGCCGACGAACTCCAACTTACTGCCTTCGAGCCAACACGAGTCGCCTGGCAAGGGCCGGTTGAAGTGGATGGACGCCTGTGGCCGGTCCAAAACAGCAACTTCGTGCTGGCGCCCGCGGGCAAACACATCTTGCGGGCCGCCGTGATGCGCTCGCCGGTTACAATCGCGGATTTCAACGGAGATATCCATTCGGCGTCGGTCTCACAGCAAAGGATCGAGCTGTCCTACTCGGCTCGCAGCCGCGCGCTTGCTGTCGTGAACCAGACCGTTTCGGCGATCGAAGTGGACGGCGCCGGATTCCCCGTTCCCGCGCCCGGTGAACCGGTGGCGCTGCCGGCCGGACAACATACGGTCTCGTTTACTCGCTAGCTAGCTGTTGCGGCGCGAACCGTCGTGAGCTGGCCACCGTTCGCCACAAAGTCATCCAGTATTTCCTTTTCTTTGCCGCTAACCAGGGACTTGATGGCGTCCGTCACGAGTTCCACGCGCACTCCGGTTCTGAGCAAACCGAATATTCCGCAGCGGACGCAATGCTCAGTCGCAACTCCGTACACGACGAACCGGTCCGCGCGCAAGGATTCGAGCAGAGGGCCAAGATTTGGATTTGTGAAGCAATCAAAATCCTGCTTCTCGACGATGATTTGGGGCGCTGCAAGCAGTTGTTCCTGCAACTCGCGAAAGGAATCCGGAGCACTCGGGAGAATAGATGGACGCGCCAGTGTTGTTGCGGCGACCTTCTGCTGGCCTGTAGTGCCCACTATGCAGTGGGGCTTCCACACGGCGAATTCGGGGTCGTTTTCGGGATGTGCATCCGCGGTGGAAACAATCTGAATCCCTTTAGCAGCCGCGAAACTCGTGAGCTCACCCAGAGACTTGACGATCGTCTCGGCTCCCGGAACAGCGAGTGCGCCCGCGGGAAACAAGAAATCGAGCTGAGTATCGACGTCAAAAAAGACGGTCCTCACAACTCAAGTATCGTTCAGCTTCGAACTGGCTGAAGGTGGTGGCGAACGCCCTCGGCTAGCTCGAAGAGCCGTGGGCTGATCTCAACTGGGTACGCAACCTGCCGCTCCAAATCATGCAATGGTGCGGGCAGGGCCGCAATCAGGTTTCGGGCGCGAGCCTGTATCGCGAAGACTGATGGGAGTTCTTCTACGAGCTCGCCTGCAATCATGACCGGTCTCACCAGCGGTTCGCCCTTGTAATCGGGGTTGCACTCGCCGTATAGCGTTACAGCGTCGCGCGTTGGATAGCGATAGATCTGCTTGGCGCCGGGAAGAGTTGGCTTTTCTGCGCTGAATTTTGCTGTATATTGGCAAACGCCACTGCACTCTAGTTCGACCAGTTTGTACACAGCCGAGAGCGAAGGCGCATCCGCGGATGTCGTTAGTTCGGTCCCGACCCCGAACGCATCGATAGCCGCGCCGCCCTGAAGAAGGGCCGCGATCCGGTGTTCATTAAGATCATTGCTGGCGAAGATTTTGGCACTGTGGAGGCCGGCGTCATCCAGAATCCGGCGTACGTCACGGGAGAGTGCGATCAGGTCGCCACTGTCCAGGCGAACCCCCCACATAGGAGGGCCGATGCGCGCAACCAGCTCAGCGGCTTCTACGGTGTCATACGTGTCGATTAGAAATACCGTTGATTCGCCGAGCAGCCGCTGCAAAGTGCGGAACGATTCTTCTTCGCTTGCGAATGCCATCGTCCAAGAATGGGCGGCGGTACCGAAAACCGGGATTCCGAACCGCATGCCGGATTCGGTATTGCTCGTCCCGGAGCAGCCGCCGATGAATGCGGCGCGGCCAGACAAAACTCCGGCGTGCGGGGAATGGGCGCGGCGGCTGCCGAACTCGACGATCGCGCGCCCATTCGCCGCACTGACGCACCGGGCGGCCTTGGAAGCCACAGCCGTCTGAAAGGCAAAGGTAGAAAGAAGGTATGTTTCGACCAGTTGCGCCTCAACGATCGGAGCGCGAACCATGGCGATGGGCTCGTGCGCAAATATCGGCGTGCCTTCCGGCACGGCAAAAAGGCTGCCGGTGAAGCGAAGCCGCGAAAGGAATTCGAAAAACTCGCGTGGGGTGCTCTTGAACTGCGGCAGTGTGCGGAGATATTGAATCTCCTCTGCCTCGAAATGTAAGTCGCGAAGGTACTCAATGGCCTGCTGAAGGCCTGCTGCAAGCAGAAAGTTTCGTGTCTCGGGCAACCGGCGCACCGACAGCTCGAAGGTGGCGATCTCCTTTGTCTTGCCGGCGAGCCAATAACCGGCCGCCATAGTCAATTGATAGAGATCTGTATTTAAAGCAGACATGCGGGCCTCCAAGGCCCGCCTCAAGCTGGAGCGCTCACCTCTTTGGGGGGCGGCGTTCTCGTTTACTTCTTGCCAGAGGCCGCAGGCTTGATCGCGTTATTCGTTACCAGAATATCGTTGATGGACTTCACGTCGAGCTGGTAGACAGCCGCATCGTTCACACGGCGGGCGATGTAGCTATCCCCAACCTTGGCAAATTCGGCCTTCTCCACTCGCTTGCCATCGTCTGACGTAACACCAATGGTGAGCGCCGGAGTAGTGAACCCACTGGGGACGAACTTTGCCGCCGATAAATCGCGCAGTTTATCGATGAGCGCCTGAACACTGCCCGAGTCCATCGTCTTTCCGTTCAGCTTCCAATCGGTACCGCTGCGGACCAGCGTCTTCCCGCTCGAGCCCTGCTGGATCTCGATCCGGTTAGGATCGCTGAAGCCGAAATCGAAGATTTTCTTGTTCCGGAAATCGTCCAGAGGCTTCTCCAGCTCTTTTCCGAGGTCGGAGGAAAGCTTGTAATCGCCCTTCACTACGCTGCTCTTTGCGTAGTAGTCGTCCTTGTTCTTCTGAACTTCAAGAGTCTGGGTTCCGGAGCCGTCGGTGACCTTCACAGTCGCGACACGCTGGCCGGAGGCGAATGAAGCATCAGCTTTCTTCTGATCTTCGGCGCTGCCGGAAAGATCCATTTTAGCGTCGGTCAACTTGCGCAACAGCTCTTCCACCTGGAAATTGTCCGCGCGACAGGGCTGCGGCTTCACAATCTGCCACTCGTTTCGATTGTTCTTGCCGAACTCGATGTCCTCATTCGCTGAAACTAGCTCGATGCGAGTGAGCGAGTTCGAATCGAACGTGAGCAAGCGCTTGTCTCGAAGATCGTTCGGTGACTTGTCGAATGAACTCTTTACTGACGAAGAGACAACGTATACTTTCGGATCAGCATTCAGTCGGGCGTATACTAGCGAGCCCGCCGGAACATCATCTCCGAAAAGCAGTGTGTCGGTTTTCCCGCTCTTTTCGTGTATCGCGACCGTCAGACTGGGTGAATTCAGCCCGTACTGGCCAATATCCTTCGGGTTGGCTTCGACCACGCTGTCGGCAGTCACGGGACTGAGCGAGGACAACATGCTCGTGACCGCGTCCTGGTCCGCCGGAAGCGCCTCTGGCGAAGTGATGGCCCATTTCCCGTTTTGGCGCTGCAGATCGAGGCTCGTGCCGCCCTTCTTCGTCAGATCCAGCGATTGCACCTGCGCCTCCGGAACATCCACCAACTTCGGGCTGGTAGTCGCTGAAGAACCGGTTGGGCTTGCTTGCGGATGTTTGCGCGACCACCAGACAGCTCCGCACAGGATGACAAGCACGATGGCCGCAATCAGTAAGTTGCGCGGCTTCATCGCTATCTCCGCTTCAGGAAGATGGCGACGCCGCCTACGATCAGGATCAGCGGAATCGCAATGAAGTCGGTGTAGGCGAAAATGTTCATCTGCCGTTGTGTCACATTGAGCCGCCGGTCCTCGGGCTGCTTCGGTCGAATCGAGATCAAGTCTTCATCCGATGACAGCCAATTCACGGCATTCAGAGCGAGGTCCCGGTTTGCCTGGAATCCGATCATTGCGTTATCCAGAAACCCGGAGCTGCCGATGACGACAAAGCGGCCCGAATTATTCGGTTTGCCGGTATTGTAAGTACCCGCCGCTCCCAGAATGAACGGACCCTTCTTGTTGCTGGGGTCCGCAGGATTCACTTCGTTAGTGTTGAGCTTGGTTGTCGCGATGGCGTGATCGGACGTGGAGAAAAGCTTTTCCACCGTCGTCTTATCGCCGTTTTTGATGTCCATCGAGCGCGCCACCGGGAATCCCGTGAAGATGCCCTTGAGATCGTTCACGATCGGCTGCGATCCGTAATTGCTGACCAGCGGGATTTCGGGGCCAAAGCCAAAGAGCTGGCCCATCGGATTCTCCTCAAGAACCAGATCCTTGTTGAGCGTGACGCCCCAACTTTGCAGCAGGCCCGTGAGTCCTGCATTCTCCGCGATATGCTCGTGCCCAAAATCGAGCGGCGGATCCATCAAGAACATTGCGCGGCCGCCGTTCTCGACGTAATTCTTGATTGCCGTTACTTCGTTCGGCGTGTAGTTGTTCTGCGGGCCTGCCACCACGAGCACGTTACAGTCTGAGGGAACCGACGTCTTATCGATCAGCGTCACGGCTTGTTGTTGGTAGTTGTCGCGCTCGAGCAACTTCTTGTACTGCGATAATCCGTTGCTGTCGCTATCTTCGAGTGGATGTTCCTGATCGCCGCTCACGAAGCAGACCTTGCGAACCCCCTTCAAATCTTTGAGAAACGCACCCGTGATGCCTTCCTCAGTCAGTGCGTTGGCTTCCTCGCGCCGTGGGCCGATCTCGACGTATGCGGTCGCGGGCGATCTCAGTCCATAACTGCGCGCCAGCGTCGGCTGCTTCTGAAAGTCGATGTACTGGATACGAATCTTGCCCGGATCCAGGTTCTTGTAGCGATCCAGAATGCCTTTCGCCTGATCGAAACCGCTGGCCTTATCGAAATAAGTGATCGTCGCCGGTTCTTTTAGTCCCTTAACGACCTTCTTCGTCTCCTGAGAGAGCGTAAACCGCTTGTTGCTGGTGGTATCGACAGTCTTGTTGTAATGATTGGCCAGCCAGTTGATCAGCACGAGAACGGCGATTACAACAATTGTGTACAGAGTTGCCGTCGCGCCGAAACGCGCTTGCCTGCTCGAAATGGCGGCTTTGCCGAGCGTCATAGTCTTCGCGGCCATTTACGCCCTCCACCGCAGCGACTCGAGAGAGCGCGCCGTTAGAAACAAACCTAGGAAAATCATGGAAAGGTAGTAAACAATGTCTTTACTGTCGATCACTCCGCGCGTGAACGTATCCATGTGGCTCACAATCGACAGATAGTTCAGAACCTGGACCACAGTCGAATTGCCGAAGGACGTTGTCCAGTTCAGAATCCATAAAATCAGCGCCAGCGCAAAACCGACCGCGCCGGCGACAATCTGGTTCTTCGTCAGAGTGGAAATAAAGGTCCCGAACGCGAGAAGGCACGCCCCTTGCAACACAATCCCGAGATAACCGGTCGCGACAGGCGCCCAATCCGGATTTCCGTACGCAAAGAGAAAGGAAATGTCGCAGGCCAGCACCGCCAATAGAGCGGCATACATAATCACCGCTGAGAGCCACTTCCCGATGATGATTTCCAGATCGTGAACCGGAGAAGTCGCCAGCAGTTCAATCGTGCCCTGCCGTTTTTCTTCCGCGAATAACCGCATGCTGATGAGCGGAATTAGAAATAAACCAACCACTGAAATGTTCGAAAAAAGCGGCGCTATGATCTGCTCGTTCAGATTCATGGGCATCGATTGCCCGCTCATCTGCCCTTCCAGCGAATAGCGCACAAAGCTGGCGCTGATGATGTATGTGAAAACTCCGCTGAGAAAAGCAAAAATAGTCAGCAGAACCCAAGCGATGGGCGAAACGAAATATGCGTACAGCTCTCGGCGGCAGATTGTCCAAATATTTCTCATTGCACCCCTCCTGCGACCGGCACCGGCTCCTGTGCCACATTGGAAGCCGTCAATTCCAGGAAGATCTCTTCAAGTGTGTGAGTGGTTGATTTCAGCTCCAGCAGATTCCAGCCGGCGTTCACGATAGCGCGCGCGACATCGGGGCGCGGGTTATGGCCTTGCAGGCTTTCGATCTCATACACGAATCGCGGACCCGAAACAATACGATCGAGCACCTTGCTCACTCCTGGAACCTGTTCCAGACGCTGGCGGACAGCCAAAGCATCACTGTTATCGCCTGTCTCTATCTGAACCTGAATCGCCAACCCGACGCTCCCACGCTGTTTCAGATTCTCAACCGAATCGGTTGCCACCAGGCGGCCCTTATCAATGATGATGACCTTTTCGCAGACCGATTCCACTTCAGGAAGGATGTGGGTGCTGAGTATGATCGTGTGCTCCCCAGCCAGGCTCTTGATCAGTTCGCGAGTCTCATTGATTTGCTTGGGATCCAGCCCCGAGGTGGGTTCATCGAGAATCAGGACGTCGGGATTGTGGATGATGGCTTGCGCGAGACCAACGCGCTGGCGATAGCCTCTGGACAACTTCGATATCAACCTGTCTTTGACATCATCGACCGCACACCTCTGCATCACCTGGTCCGCTCGTTTGCCGATCTCTCCCGCCGGCAAATTCTTCAGGCGAGCAACAAATGTGAGGTAATCACGGACGCTCATCTCGGGATAGAGCGGCGGCGCTTCCGGCAGATACCCAATGCGCTTCTTCACCTCAAACGGCTGCTCGAACACATCGAAACCCGCGACTTTCGCCGAACCGGTCGTCGGCGGCATAAAGCACGTCAGGATCCGCATAGTAGTCGTCTTGCCCGCGCCGTTCGGACCGAGAAAACCGACGATATCGCCTTTATCTACCGCGAACGAGATATTGTTCACGGCAACGTGGCGTGCGTATCTCTTTGATAAACCTTCAACCTGAATCATATAGTTCTAACTGATGAAGCTCACTCGAAGGAAAGCACCGAGCCAGTCTTCATGCGCTGCAGCGTTGGAAATTGTAGGCCAGCGTTGGAAATTTTAGGATAGAGAACTTCGAAAATCGCTGTCAATTTAGACGACCACATTGCGCCGAAGTTAGCGCTGTCATTCATTGAATGCCAATCCGATGATGTGAAACCCGGCATCGACAAATAGTACGTTCCCAGTAACTCCGCGGCCGAGATCGCTCGCCAGAAACACGGCGGCGTCCGCTACCTCAGCCGGCTCCGTGTTGCGGCGCAGCGGGGCCACTCCGGGGCCCGCCTCGAGCATCTTCGAAAAGTTCCGAACGGCACGGCCCGACGCCGTCTTAATCGCTCCCGCTGAGATTGCATTCACGCGAATGTTACGCGGCCCCAGATCGTTGGCAAGATATCGGACACTTGCCTCTAGCGCGGCCTTCGCCACACCCATGACGTTGTAGTTTTGCACTACTCGCGTGGAACCCAGGTAAGTCAGCGTCGTGATCGATCCACCGCTCGTCATCAGCGGAGCGATCGCTCGAGACACAGCTACTAATGAATAAGAACTTACCTCTTGCGCCAGTAAGTACCCGTCCCGGCTCGTCTCGACGTACGGGCGACTTAAGTCGTCGCGGTTCGCGAAGGCGATGCTGTGAACCATCGTGTCCACAATCGAGGTACTCTGTTTCAACTCGCTGGCAAGTTGATCCAGTTCCTCCTCGTTGGTAACATCACAGGCGAGAACTTTCGCCGCTCTTAGCTCACTTCCAAGTTCTTCTACCGTCTGCCGCTGGCGGTCGCCCTGGTACGTAAGGACGAGCGATGCGCCTTCACGAACAAAGGCGGCTGAGATCGCGTACGCGATACTCCACCGGTTAGCGACGCCCAAGACCAACGCAGTTTTGCCCGCAAGGAGTTGAGACATGAAGTGTAATTGTAACGTGCGGCTGCCTGATGATTCGATCCCCTGCGAACTTCAGCCGGTGCCTATTGCTGCACAGTGGCTTCGTACGGCTTTAATTGATCTGCAATCTTTGACTTGTCGCCCACCACTACGATAGTCATCTTGCCGGGAACAATATACGTTTCAGTCAAACCCTGAACATCTGTGGGTTTTACGGCGAGCACCCTTGGCACGTAGTCGCTCAGAAAAGAACGGTCTAAACCTTGCGAATCGACGAAGTGTAGCTGTCCGATGACTGCATCCGGGCTGATCGTGTTTTTCAGAACGAATAATCCGGCAAGATAGTTTTGGATGCCCTTCAATTCCTGGGCGGAGGGTGGATCTTTTCGAAGGCGGTCCACCTCATAAAAGATTTCCTTTAACGACGGGCCGGTGACCGAAGTTGTCACGTCCGCGACTTCAACCCAATATGCGATATGGCGCCGTGTCGCGATTTGACTGAATGGCGAATATGTGTACCCCTTCTGTTCTCGTATATTCGAAGTGATGCGGGAAGCAAAGGACCCACCTAAAAGTGCATCCGTTACATCTAGGCCTATGTAATCCGAACTGGTAGGATCGGCGACAGGCAGACCCATGTACACGGTAGACTGCGGGGCGCCCGGGCGATCGATTACCGAGAGGGACCGTTCCTTAACCGGGTGGGCGGAAATTCTCTCCGGCGGCGAGCCAGCCGGCCACGAACCGAAGGCGCTTCGAATCGCTTGATCCAAGCCGGGATCCAGCTTGCCTGAGACATAGAGATGAGTGCGGGCTGCTCCGAAATTGCGCTGATAAAAAATCCGCACATCTTCGATGCTGTACCTTTGGAGATCGCTCTCCGCGGGAAAAACACGCCCATACGGACTGGCCGGGAACAGCGTCTTGAGGAAGTTTTCCCTGGCAATTGAGCCCGGCTCTGCCTTTGCTACTGCAAGCTCGCGCGAAAGATCGGCCTTGAGTCTGGGAATCTGTGATTCCGGAAGAAGAGGCTTGCTCAGCACATCCGCAATGAGCGCAACGAACTTGCTGGCATGGTCAGACAGAA
Source organism: Acidobacteriaceae bacterium (assembly GCA_019244055.1). Classification (GTDB taxonomy): domain Bacteria; phylum Acidobacteriota; class Terriglobia; order Bryobacterales; family Bryobacteraceae; genus Bog-105. The sequence goes on from JAFATG010000182.1 coordinate 20,341, forward strand.
CGACCCCACCAACGCTCGTGTCCTCTACACCGGCCTCAACTTCGAGCGTGCCGCCGGTCTCTGCCGCATCGCGCGCAACCTCTTCGGCTGATCGTGTTGTGGTGCCCTCCTTCAGCAATAGACCAGTCAAACGGGACAGCCAAACCTGATTGGGTGCCTCATTCACGCCGCCCGCCTCGACGAAGGCCCGCACTGCAGTTCGCGGAACGGTTCCGTACGGCGCAAGCGTAACTTTCATGCCGTTCGGCAGAGTGAAGTCGTCTGTTTTCGCCAGATGAAATGGCTTGGGAGGTCCTCCCTCGGGAGGCAGTTCCTTTTCTTGTGCGAACACGGCCGTCGAAGCGGCCAAGATCATCGCGCCGAAAACTAGCTTCATGGCTTGCCTCCGGCTGAAGCAGTCTTGGCTTTTTCCGAGGCTCCCGGTTTTACCATAAGAACCGTACGATTCGTCTTCCGCAGATATTCACGAGCTGTCCGCTGTATGATCTCCGGCGAGACGCTTCGGAAATTCGCCTCGAGTTTGTTGATCTCCGATGGATCATC
>JAFATG010000198.1 GCA_019244055.1 Acidobacteriaceae bacterium
TGGAAACCCGGTAAGCTCCGTCTGCAGTATTTCATTGCGCTTCCCCGCCTCAACTACCACGATTTGGATCGTGCCAGTTGACGTTTCGGTCGCACCGCTGGAGTCGAAATCGGCGCCATTGCACGATCCGCCCGAATAACCGGTAGTCGAAGCGGTGCCGACTCCGGTGGTCGAGTCAAAGCTGGTTATCCTGACCACTACGTGTGTGTTCGTCGAAACAATGGTGGGCAAGGTGTTGGGTGGCAGGGCGGCAAGGACTTGGGCGTCGCTTTCGCAGCCGATGCCCGACGCATAGGTAATCGTTCCCACCGACCCTAAACTTACCGGGTAGGTTGTCACCCCGCTCGCGCCGCACGCCCCTGGGGCGAAATTGGCGGTGAGGCAGAGCGCAAACGAGCCATGCACCGAAACTGCGAAGGTCCCGCTCGGTTCCGGTATGCCTTGCTCATCAGCCGAGGCGCCTACTGCGGCGACCGCCAGCATCACAAACAGGATTGCGTAGCGTTTCATAACCTCTCCCTCCTATTAGGTTTCCGCTTCGCGGTTTGCCACGCATAGCAAAATAAAGCTAAAAATCAAAGCGGTAAGCTGCCGAAAAGTGGGAACTAGCGCCTAAAGAGAAAATTGCCTGCTAACGCATGTGGAGATGCGCCCTTTGACAACAACTGTACGTGTCAAGTTGTGTTATCGCCCAGTCTCAAAAAGTGCGTCAGCAGCCACACCACCACGAACGCCGCCAAAATGAACCATGCCGAACCGCTGCCCGAGTCGCGATATTCGGCACCGAAAAAACGATAGAGTCAGAATTTACCGCGCCCCCGCAAGAGCGCGGCGGTAAATGGCGCCGCGCCAGGCGCGAATGGCATGGTTGAACAAAAGGACAGGGTGGGGTGGTTGGTGGATAGTCTAGTTCAGAGCAGTACGCGAGCGCCAGATTGTGCCGGGTCGCGCTAATGACTGCTTCACAGCCAAAAGAACGCTGGCAGCAGGGCGCCCGTGAATTTGCCGCGCTTGGGCTCTGGGCGCTGGCAGTTTATACAGTTCTTAGTTTGGTGTCTCGCGATACCGGACGCGAGCCTAATCTTGGGGGGCCGCTGGGGAACGCTCTCGCTGCAGTCCTGGAATACGCGTTTGGCCATGCGGCGTACTTCCTGGTGCTGTTCCTGGTCTGGTGGGGACATTGTATCTGGAGCGCCACCCGGATAAGAGCGGTGATGCGGTACGTCGCGGCCGGGCTGATCTTGCTTCTGGCCCTCAGTACAGTTTTGGGCAAGAGTCTCGCTCCGCCCGGCGATGAGACGGGCTCGGTGATAGCGGCGGTGTTGCCTGCTGATTTCAATCTCAGCAGCGTCGTTGTATTGCTCGTCATCGTCGGCACGGTTGGACTGTTAGCGAAGCGCGGGCCGCGAGAGATTGCGCTCTCGTCGAAATCTCGCTCCGCAAAATCAGCCTCCAGTCCGGGATCCGAGCAACACGGAGATTCGGTGCCGGCAAAAGTGCCGGTCGATAAGGTTCCGGCGCTGCTTCCTCTGCGAGAGAGCAGCGCGTCCACGTCATCTGCTCCGGAACCGGTAATCTTGCTTGCAGAAACGGCGCGCCAGCGTCCCACCCGGGTGAAACGCTATAAACTGCCGCGGCTCGATCTACTCGACAACCCTCCCCTGGCGAAATCGAAACCGGACGAAGAGGCACTCGAGCGCAGCGCGCGGGTGCTGGAACAGAAGCTCGCGGGATTTGGTGTACAGGCGCGGGTAATCGAAATCCAGCCGGGGCCTGTGGTCACGCTGTACAAACTGGCACCGGGCGAGGGAGTGAGGGTCAGCCAGATCGTCAATTTAGCCGACGATCTCTCGCTCGTGCTCAGGTCGCCGTCAGTACGTATCCTGGCACCGATTCCGGGCGAGGCCGCGGTCGGCATCGAGATCGCCAATGCCCAGCGCGAGACCGTGCTTCTGACGGAGCTACTCAAAGCTAGGGAATTCAAGACGGCGGCCAGCCAACTTACGCTCGCTCTCGGCAAGGATACGATCGGCCGCCCGGTCTGGGCGGATCTGGCAGCGATGCCACATCTGCTCATTGCTGGTACCACCGGGTCGGGGAAGTCGGTATCCATTCATGCGATGCTGGCCTCGATCCTCTTTAAGGCCACCGCCGAGGATGTTCGATTAATCCTGATCGATGCCAAAATGTTGGAGTTGTCGGTCTACGAGGGTATCCCTCATTTGCTGGTGCCCGTGGTGATGGATCTGGATAAGGCTGCAGCTGCGCTCTCGTGGGCGACGGCTGAGATGGAGATGCGCTATAGGGCGATGCAGGAACTAGGCGTCCGCAACGTCGATGGCTACAATCGCGTGATCGAGAATGGGCTGCTCTCGCGAGGCACTGCATCAAGGGCGAATGTCGGCGCTCGCGGGAAAGAGGCCGACACGCCCAAACAGCGCCTGCCGAAAATCGTAATCGTGATCGATGAACTCGCCGATCTTTTACTGAGTCACGGCAAGATGGTCGAACGGGATATCACCCGGCTCGCACAGAAGGCGCGAGCCGCCGGAATTCACCTCATGCTGGCCACCCAGCGGCCGTCGGTGGATGTCATTACCGGTCTGATCAAGGCGAATCTGCCGGCACGGATTTCTTTCCAAGTAAGTTCGCGCGTCGATTCACGCACGATTCTAGATTCAATTGGCGCCGAGCGTTTGCTGGGTTCCGGCGATATGCTGTTTCTGTCGCCTGGGAGTGCCGAGCTTCGGCGCTTGCAAGGGCCCTTTGTTTCCGAGGCGGAGATCCGAAAACTTTGTGATTTTCTCCGAGCCCAAGGCCCACCCGACTATCAGTTGGAAATCCTAGACACTTCCGCAACGGGGACGCACGACAGCTCGCAGGCCAACGAGCAGCGCGACCCACTCTATGACGAAGCGTTGCAGATCGTGCTCGAAGCCGGGCAGGGCTCAATCTCAATGCTCCAGCGTCGACTCAGAATCGGGTACAACCGCGCGGCGAGAATAGTTGAGCAGATGGAGCAGGAAGGGATCGTTGCGCCCGCCGATGGAGCGCGGCCACGTGAGTTGCGCGCGCGGCCGACTAATAAAGAGGAATAGGGCAGACGCAAACCAGCCAGTCCACCTAAACCTAAACCGGCATTCCCGGACTGGCTCCATCGTGAATTCGCACCCCCGAGCTACCGCGCGCCGCACCGATAGTTGTACGCAGAGTGCTCGCAAACGTCTGAACCCGGCGCCGCTTCGTCATTCAACT
>JAFATG010000229.1 GCA_019244055.1 Acidobacteriaceae bacterium
ATCGGCGAAGAGAGGGCCCATGATCCGTCCCACCAGGATTTGCTGTCCGAGCGGGTTTTCGTGCGGAAAGTATTTGCGCGCGAGAGCTTCATTGATAATGATCACGCGCCGAGATTGCTGTGTATCGCGCGGAGTGAATGCCCTCCCTGCAACGACAGGGATCCGCATTGCAGAGAAGTAATCGGGCGAAATGACCCGGAAATCTTCATCCAGTATTTCTTTCGAGGGAGGTCGCCCAATAATTTCGAAGGGATCGTCGAAACCAGGCTGTGTCGGTAAGTTCGATATGGTTCCGACTGCCACCACGCCCGGTATCGTCTCCAGTCGGGTGATAATTTGTTGCGCCAAACGAGCGGTTGCCGCTGTGGTTCTGAATCTCTCATCCGTTAGGGACATTTGCATGGTCAGTACGTGGTGCGTATCAAAACCAGGGTTGACGGCGCTGAGATTCTTAAAGTTCTGTATCAACAATCCGGCGCCCACCAGGAGTAAAAGCGAAATGGCGACTTCTGCGATGACCAGAACTTGCCGCGCGCGGTTTGCCGATGAACTTGCCGTCGTACGTGTGCCGGTTTCACGTAACGGATTGCCGATGCCAGTATGGAAGCTCTGGACGGCGGGGAACAAACCGAAGAGCACGCCCGTAAAGATTGCTATCGCGGCCGAAAACAGAATCACGGTTTGGTTCAGCTCAACGTGCTGGAGCAGAGGCAAGTTGGCGGGAGCAAGCCTCAATAACAGCGGTAACGCGAACTGCGCGAGCAGAACGCCGAGTACGGCTCCGGTGAACGAGAGTAAGAGGCTTTCGGTAAATAGCAATCGCATGAGTTGCCATTGGCTGGCGCCCAGCGCCGTGCGGACTGCCATTTCACGTTGGCGCACAGTGGAGCGCGCCAGCAGCAAATTGGCCACGTTCGCGCAGGCGATCAACAGAACAAACCCGACCGCAGCCATCAGCACCAGCAGCGCCGGCCGAACATCGCCGACGATCCAGGAATGGAAACGTACCACAGCAATGTCTTCGTTGTCGCCCATGACGATTCCTTTGCCAAACTGCTGGCGGAAACGCTGCGCCACCAGATGCATGTCTCGAGCGGCCTGCTGAAGTGATACATCCGGCTTGAGCCGGGCGATAACGGCGTAGTCATTGGCGTGGTCGGACGGATCGATTTTCAATTGCAGAGGTGTCCAGAGGTCGGCTGCCCGGGGGAACTCGAAACGCTCGGGCATGACACCAAGAACCGTGTAGCTGGCGCGGTTCAATGCGATAGAGCGTCCTACGATACTACGGTCGCCATGAAACAGCCTTTGCCAAAGCTCGTAGCTGAGGACGGCGAAGTGGCCCGCGCCGGGTTTGTCCTCCGATTCGGTAAACGCGCGACCGACCCAAGGCTGCACGCCCAGCACGCGGAAGAAATCGGCAGTAACCGGCAAACTGTTCAGCCGTTCGGGTTCGCTCGTGCCGGCGAGATTGACACCTACGGAAGTGAAACCGTAAGCAGCCATCACTTCAAAAGAACGGCTTTCTCTGCGCCAGAAATCGTATTTCGTAGGAGTGACGGCACCGGCTCCTGAGCTGCCGCCCTTAAAACTTCGCGTGACCTCGACAATCCGCTCTGCATGCGGGTAGTTCATGGGGCGCAATAGAACGGCATTTACTACCGTAAACAGAGCCGTGTTCGCACCAATACCCAGCGCGAGCGCGGCAATCGCGGTGATCGTCATGATCGAACTCTTGGCCAGACTACGTACCGCGAATTTCACCTCATTCAGTAGCATTCTTCAAACTCCTGCTGTTCGTTTTCGCAACAGCTTATTTCCAGCGCCGAACACTTCATAACCCGGCAAATTGATGCAAATGAGGAAATCTTGCCTCGCTCGAACCAACCACGAAGACTTGCAATTCCGACGCCAATAGGCTCTCAACGTCTAAGATGTGAACATTGTGCTCAAACAGTTCTTTCTACTTACCTGCGCCGTGTGCAGCCTCATCAATCTAAAAGCGCAAGCGCCTGCCTGGCATCCGTCGCCGGGCCACACGGAAACGCCGATCTGGCCAGGTCAACCTCCCGAGGGCAAACCCGCTGCAGGGCCGGAGGTTGACATCACAACCAGCAAAGACCCTCTTATCGCCGGCAAGCCTGTCATACGCCTCGGCAACGTCGCCATCCCAACCATGACGGTCTATCGGCCGAAAGACCGGAACACCGGCGCGGCGGTGGTCGTGTTTCCCGGCGGCGGTTACCAGATATTAGCGATCGATCTGGAAGGCACTGAAGTCTGCGATTGGTTAACCTCAAAGGGCATCACCTGCGTGCTTCTCAAATACCGCGTCCCTAAGTCCGGGCCGTATCCGAAGTCTCCCGAGGCGTTAGAGGATGCCCAGAGAGCGGTGGGTCTTGTTCGCTCCCACGCTGCCGAATGGCAAGTAGACCCGCACCGCGTCGGAGTGCTTGGCTTCTCAGCGGGCGGCCACCTCGCCGCGGCACTCAGCACTCACTTCGATCAACGTCTTTATAAGCCGGTCGATGCCGCGGATCAGATGAGTTGCCGCCCCGACTTCGCTGTAATTCTTTATCCGGGGTACCTTGCGCTCTCAGAGCAGAACTTCGCACTGAATCCCGACGTTCCCGTCACCGGCCAGACGCCGCCCACCTTTCTGCTGCAAACCGAGGACGACCGAGTAGCACACGTCGAATGCTCGCTTGCGTACTATGGCGCTCTTAAGAATGCCAATGTCCCGGTCGAGATGCACCTGTATACGGAGGGCGTTCATGGGTACGGGCTTCGACGTACCGCTCTCCCCGTAACCGCTTGGCCGCAATTAGTCGAGACCTGGCTTTATACCATCAAGGTGCTTCCTGAGTAGTCACGGAGCCGTCTGGTTGCGTCGCTCGATAATAGGGATATGGAAGATGTTTTGACCATTGCGGGGCGGAGTTTCCGGTCGCGCCTCTTCGTCGGAACCGGGAAATATCGAAGTAAGCAGTTGATGGCTCGCTGTCATGCCGCATCCGGAACGGAGATGGTGACCCTTGCCGTGCGCCGGGTAAATTTGACAGATCGCACCAAGGAATCGGAGCTGGATTTCATCGATCGGTCGAAACTGCAGATTCTGCCGAATACCGCCGCCTGCTACACCGCCGAAGATGCCATTCGAACGGCTCGTCTCGCGCGGGAAGTAGGTCTCTCGAACTGGATCAAGCTGGAAGTGATCGGCGATCAGAAAACGTTATTCCCGGACAACGAGGGTCTCCTCGACGCGACCCGCATTCTGGTGAAGGAGGGTTTCGTGGTGTTGCCGTACACCTCTGACGATCTGGTCAACGCGCGAAAGTTGATCGATGCGGGAGCGGCAGCCGTCATGCCGCTAGCGGCGCCCATCGGATCGGGACTCGGCGTTCAGAATATGACGAATCTCAAGATTTTGCGGGATGCAATCACGGAAGTTCCTCTGATCGTGGACGCGGGGGTGGGAACTGCTTCCGATGCGGCGATCGCGATGGAACTCGGCTACGACGGCGTGCTTCTCAACACAGCCATTGCCGAAGCCGAAGATTCCGAGCGGATGGCCGGTGCTATGAAGCTCGCGGTCGAGGCGGGTCGAGCTGCATTTCTCGCCGGGCGCATGCCGAAACGGGAATACGCTGTCGCGAGCAGCCCGCTGCTGGGAACAATCGGCACCGCAGCAGCCCGCTAGCTGCTCAGTTGTTGCTTAGCATGTTTAACAGCGTCCTCTAGCTCTTGCTGGTATTTCTTCAGCCAGTCTTCCGATTCGGCTTCGAAACGCATGACCAGGACAGGCTGCGTGTTGGAGGCGCGCACTAGCCCCCACCCGTGCTCGAACGGGACTCGGACGCCGTCTATATCGACGATGGCGCGATGCTTGCGCACAATATCCGCAACCTTTTCGACGACTTTGAATTTCAGCTCATCAGGGCAGTCGATCCGGAGTTCCGGCGTAGAAACAAGCTTCGGGATGCCATCGAGCTGATGCGACAGCGGCTGCCCCGATCTAGCGACGATTTCGATAAGGCGGCAGGCCGCATAGAGCGCGTCGTCGTACCCGTAATAGCGGTCGTAAAAGAACATGTGTCCGGACATTTCGCCGGCAAGCTCGGCATTCTCCTGCCGCATCTTGGCTTTAATCAGCGAGTGTCCGGTCTTGTACATGATGGGTCGCCCGCCGAGTTCCTTCAGCTTGTCGTACATCACCTGCGAGCACTTCACCTCGCCGATGAACGTGGACCCGGGCTTGCGCGACAGGATCTCGCGGCCGAAGATTAGCACGAGCATATCGCCCCAGACGATTGAGCCCCGCTCGTCAACTACCCCGAGGCGGTCTGCATCCCCATCAAAGGCGAGGCCAAGCTCGGCTCCCTCTTTGCCAACAGCATCCTGAAGGGGCTTCAGATTGACCGGAAGCGTCGGGTCGGGATGATGATTCGGGAAACTGCCATCCATCTCGAAGAACAGTTCGACCGCCTCCACGTTCAGCTTTTCCAAAATCCGATGCATCACCGGACCCGCCGTTCCGTTCCCTGCATCCAGTGCAACTTTCACGCGGCGGTCGAAATGGAATTGCGAGGCAACTTCGTTTACGTAGGGAGTAACCGCATCCAGCTCCTTCATGGAGCCTTCGCCTGCTTCGAAATCACCGCTCGCAATGAGCTTGCGGACATTCTGAATCTCCGCGCCGTGGATCGTGCCCGCGCCGCAGACGGTCTTGAAGCCGTTATATTCAGGCGGATTGTGACTGCCCGTAATCATCACCCCGCCGTTTGCTTTGAAGTGAACGGTGGCGTAATAGAGAACCGGTGTGGGGACGATGCCAATATCGATGACGTGCGCGCCCGCCGAAACTAATCCGGAGCGCAATGCGCGGTGAAGCCGTTCACCGCTCAGCCGGCAATCGCGACCGAGACAAATTGTCGCGCCGCTGTGTCGAATCAAATACGTGCCAAGGCCACTGCCCAGGGCCTCGACATCGGGGTCGCGCAGATCTTCGTCAGCTATCCCGCGAATGTCGTATTCGCGGAAGATGGCGGGATTCAGCATTTCAGTAGTCAGGATACATGCCGCGAAAGGCAAAGTCACATCAGGGTTTCGCGCCGGACGACGAGATTTTCGAGATAATCGCCATCGATTTCGTAGCCGAAACCAGGGCACTTGGAAACCACGATGGTTCCTTCGGATGTGACTTCGATCGGAGGTTGGATGATGTCGCGCGCCCAATAGCGTTTGCTGGCCGAAACGTCGCCCGGGAGCACGAAATTGGGCAGCGTGGTAAGAGCAATATTATGCCCACGGCCAATACCCGATTCCAGCATGCCTCCACACCATACCGGAATGCCGTTCGCCTGGCAGATATCGTGGACGCGCTTGGCTTCCGCAAAGCCGCCCACGCGGCCGAGCTTAATATTGATAATCCGGCAGGCGTTCAGGCGAATCGCCTGCTCGGCGTGATGAGCGGAACGGATGCACTCGTCAAGGCAGATGGGAGTTTCGAGCGCAGCTTGCAGCGTCGCATGATCGATGATCTCGTCATGATCAAGTGGCTGCTCGATCATCATGAGGTAAAACTCGTCGAGCCTCTTCAGATGATTCGTATCGGCCAGGGTATACGCCGAGTTGGCATCGACCATTAATTTGATATCGGGGAAACGAGTGCGAACCTGGCGAACGACGTCGACGTCCCAGCCCGGCTTGATCTTCATCTTGATCCGCTGGTAGCCGTCCGCGAGCTCGGTCTCGATCTTCGCGAGCAGCTCATCCACGCTGTTCTGTATACCGATGGAGACGCCACATGGGATCTGATCCCGCGCTCCTCCGCCGATCGTCCTCCAGAGCGGCTCGTTGTTGAGCCGCGCCTGGAGATCCCAGATGGCGGCTTCCACCCCGCCTCGCGCCATCCTGTGGCCGCGAATATGCGCCGTTCTGGGAGCAACGTCTTCTGGCGAAGCCAAATCGTGATTCAGAATGCGGGGTCCCACATAATCGATCAGCAGAGGCCAGATGGAGCCCGTCCACTCTTCGTTGTAGAACGGGTTTTCACCAGCCGTCACTTCGCCCCAGCCCGAAATGTCCCCGCAGATCGCTTCAACCAGAATGATGTCGCGTTCATATGTGCGTCCAAAGCTGGTTTCAAAGAAATGCACCAGCGGCATTCGGATGTGCCGCAGGACCAGACGCTCTATTTTGATTCCCATTGCCCTAGCAAGTACGTCCCCGCGTGATCCTCTTTTTTGAAGCCAATTACAGTGAGCCGCTGACGAAAATGCTGGTCGAATTGCTCGGCCACCGATCTCTGAATTTCTTGCGCCCGGTTCGGGTCCTGCTCCCGGATTTGGGCGATTTCAAGCGGCACGGAAATGCGCGCTTCGATTCGCCCGGCTTCGAACGGTCTGCCGCTGTTGTGCGCCTCGACGCGGTCGGTCCGAATCCACCATTCGGCGATTAACCGGTCCGTCGGAAGTCCAGCATGCAGCGGACTCGTTGTAGTGCCGTATTGATTGTGTACGTAGCGCCGTACTACCGCGCCGAGTCGCTCGATATTGAAAAACGCGTTCTTGATTTCGAGCGGGTCGAAGGTCCATTCAATAAGGTCCACCTCGCTCGCAAGCGCGAATTCGCGCTGCTTCCATTTGAGCCGGCGGCCAATGCCGCTATCGCGATACGACGGCAGCACGCCCAACATGTGGCTATGAAGATAATAGTTGCCTCCCGGCTTCAAACCTGGAATGCAGAGGCAGAAGGCGACCATTTTGTTTCGATCGAAGGCACCCAGGACTTGGCCGCCAATCTTGCTCGCTACGACAAACAAGCGCGGTGGAAGCAGCTCGGCATCGTCGAAGCCCCAGATCTGGCGTTGCAGGCGAACCGCTTCGGTGAATTCGGTGAGCTCCGAGAGCTGGTGAATTTCGAGATCCAGACCGGATGGTGCGGTACGGGGCACGGGAAAGTTCATTGTAAGGGAGCCCGTGTCGCAAATCGAAGGATTTACATACAGACAAGAAAAGTTATTGTGAAAACAGAACAGCCGTCGGTTTATAATCCAGGATTGGTGGGTCGTGGTTCCTTGCCCGCCTGTCGCAGTCCGTCTCCCATATGGCACAACTCTTCCGACCTAGCTCGAACGTGATTGCCAAGCTGTCGATCGCCTTCGTACTTCTTCTGGCCGGCTCGCTGCTCGCGTTCGCCTATATTATGGACCGCGGTCCTTGGATCACGAGCGTCCAGGTCGCGCCGGAACAGCCGATTTATTTCAGCCACAAGCATCACGTCAAGGACGACGGCATCGATTGCCGCTATTGCCACACGACCGTAGAGAACTCCAGCTTCGCCAATATTCCGCCGACCGAAACCTGCATGACCTGCCATTCACAGATCTGGAGCAACGCCACGGCGACGCAGCCGATTCGCGATAGCTGGTCAAGCGGCAAATCGATCGAATGGCAGAGAGTTCACAAGCTACCGGATTTCGTTTATTTCAATCACAGCATTCATGTCAATAAAGGGATCGGCTGTTCGAGTTGCCACGGCAAGGTGGATGAGATGCCTTGGGTTTATAAAGTCGCAACGCTGAACATGAACTGGTGCCTGAACTGCCACCGCGATCCCGCGAAGTTCATCCGACCGAAATCGGAGGTCTTCAATGTGGATTACGTATATCCCGCGAACCAAGCAGAGTTGGGACCGCAGCTTGTGAAGGAGTATCACGTTCAGTCTTTGACGGACTGCGTAACTTGCCACCGATGAAAGACACTTCGCAGACTTCTTTGAGAGTGATAAACGCGAACGGTTCCGGGGGCCATTCAGCGACGGGATTGATCCCGCTGGAGGCTTTGGCGGAACGGCCTCGTAAGAAGCTAGACATCGGAGCCATTCGAGAGAAACTCGCCTCCGGCCGCGGACCTGCATTCTGGCGCACGCTCGAGGAAGCCGCCGAAAGCGAAGACCTCAAAGAGTACATCGAGCAGGAATTTCCAGGATTATCGGGCCAGATCCCGCAGGGCGTTGACCGGCGCAGCCTGCTGAAGGTCATGGCCGCATCGCTGGCGATGGCCGGGGCGGCAGCCTGCACGAAACTGCCGAAGGAACTGATTGTTCCTTATGTCAAGCAGCCGGAAAACGTCATTCCCGGAATTCCGTTGTTCTATGCGACTGCCATGCCGACCGCCGGGTATGCCCGAGGTTTGCTGGTTGAAAGCCATCTGAATCGCCCCACGAAGGTGGAAGGGAATCCGGATCATCCGGCGAGTCTGGGCGCCACAACATTCTTCGAGCAAGCTTCTCCTCTGAATTTGTACGACCCCGACCGCTCGGAAAGCGTGCTGCACGAAGGCCGTTTAACCATCTGGAGCGATTTCACAGGCGCCTTCAGTACCGAAGCGCAGGAGCTCGCGACCAGGAAGGGTGAAGGGCTCGCAATTCTCAGCGGCAAAACCACATCACCTACGCTGATCAGCCAGATGAACGCGCTCCGCGCACAATGGCCGGCAGTGAAGTGGTACATCCATGAGCCGTCGGTCAGTCCGGCAATAGCCAGTGCTGCGAAAAAGATCGCGGGCCGAAACGCGCTTATAGGTTACGACCTTTCCAGAGCCGACGTGATTGTCAGCTTAGAGAGCGACTTCCTCAATACCGGTCCGGCGGCTTTGGCGTACGCGCGACAGTTTGCTGCGCGCCGCTCGCCCGACGCTCCGCAAGGGCCAGTTCGCTTGTATGCCATCGAAGCAACGCCTTCCGTAAGCGGCTCGCTGGCGGACCATCATCTGGCGGTGAAGAGCAGCGCGATTCCGGCGATCGCTTATCAGCTTGCCAAGGCGTGCGGCGTGAATGCGCCGGATCCAGGCACAGCCGCGCCGTCCTGGTTGACCGTCGTGGCACAGGACCTCACGAACGCAAAGGGCCGGTGCGTTGTAATTCCCGGCGAATTCCAGCCTGAGGCGGTCCATCTGGCTGCGTACGCGATAAACGAAGCGCTGGGCAATATCGGGACAACCGTAAAGATCTACGAAGGAGTTGAACCGGAAAATACATTCTCGACAGAAGACCTGGTCAATGATCTCAATGGCGGACATATCGAGACGCTGGTCATCTTCAGTCAGAATCCGGTTTATTCGGCTCCGGCCTCGCTGAACTTCCAACCGGCTATGCGCAAGGCGCGACTAGTGGTGCGAGTCGGACAAATGTTCGACGAGACCTCGCGCTGGAGCCATTGGCATATTCCGGAAGCGCACTATCTCGAAACATGGTCGGACTCTCGCGCCTTTGATGGCACGGTCACGATCCAACAGCCGCTGATCCAGCCGTTATATGACGGCAAGTCGGCGCACGAAGTGCTTTCAATCCTGCTCGGCAAGCCCGACTTGAATGCGCACGAAATCGTGAAGGGCTACTGGCAGACCCAGATCAAGAATAATTTCGACGTAGTTTGGCAAACGTCCCTGCATGACGGGTGGATTGCGGGAAGCGCGGTTGGAAGGATCAACGGGAAGGCCGTCCCGCTGCCGCCGTTGCAGGTACAGCCGATCAGCGGCACGGAAATCGTCTTCAGGCCGGATCCCACGATCGGGGACGGCAGTTGGGCGAATAACGGCTGGCTGCAGGAGTGCCCGAAACCGCAGAGCAAGATGACGTGGGACAACATTGTTGCGGTCAGCCCGAAAAACGCGCAACAGCTTGGCGTGGACAAGGGCGACATGCTGCGCGTAAGCGTAAACGGCCGGCAGGTTGTCGGGCCGACTTGGGTGCTGCCGGGCCATGCCGAGGATTCCTTCACGGTCTATTTTGGATACGGCCGCACGGCCTCGGGACGCGTCGGCACACGAATCGGCTACGACGCCTATTCGATTCAAGACGCCGCGACACCATTTGTGGCGAGCGGGTCCATTGAGAAAACCGGCGAGCACTATCGCATCGCGAACATTCAGGAAACTCAGACGATGGCCGGGCGTGAGCCGGTACGGGCCGCCAGCTTGGCCGAGTACCGCAAGGATCCGAGCTTCCCCACCGCAGAAGAGAAGCCCCGGCCAAGAGAAGACACGCTATACCCCGACATGTGGCATTACAACGGCTACAAGTGGGGCATGGTGATCGATCTAAATGTCTGCACCGGATGCAGCGCTTGCATCATCGCCTGCCAGGCGGAGAACAATATCGCGGTCGTGGGCAAAGATCAGGTCGCGCGCGGACGGCACATGCATTGGATTCGGGTGGATCGTTACTACTCGGGCAATCTGGATGAACCCGCGATATACAACCAGCCAGTTCCTTGCATGCACTGCGAGAATGCGCCCTGCGAACTGGTCTGCCCGGTGGCGGCAACGGTTCACAGCAATGAAGGGCTCAACGAGATGGTTTACAACCGCTGCGTGGGCACGCGCTACTGCTCGAACAACTGCCCGTACAAGGTGCGCCGCTTCAACTTCTACCTATATTCGGACTGGAATTCTCAGAGCCTGTACGGGCTGCGGAATCCCGATGTCACAGTGCGCAGCCGCGGCGTCATGGAGAAGTGCTCGTACTGCGTGCAGCGAATTCAGGAAACCAAGATCAAGACCGAGAAAGAGGGACGCTCGATCCGGGATGGCGAGATTCTAACCGCCTGCCAGCAAGTGTGCCCGACTCAGGCCATCACGTTCGGCGACTTGAACAACAAAGGCAGCAGAGTCGCGGCGCTACGGGCCAAAGAGCGTAATTACGCAGTGCTGGATGCGGATCTGGATACACGCCCGCGCACCACTTATCTCGGTTACGTTCGAAATCCTAATGAGGCGCTGAGGGGTCAGAGTGGCAACAACAGAGAATCTTGATAGCAAAGAACTGATCGATCCCGGCCCAGATCGGATCCTTGGGACCGGGCACGACTACGAGACGGTCACCGACCGGATCGCGGGTATTGTCTACCTTCCCTGGAAACGTTCGCCCAGGAAATGGCTGGTGGGCGCGTTCATTTCGTTTGTGTTCGTGAATCTCCTGATGCTGGCCACCGGGCTGCTGTTCTTCAAGGGCATTGGCATCTGGGGCGTCAACATTCCGATCGGCTGGGGATTCGCGATTGTCAACTTCGTGTGGTGGATCGGTATTGGCCACGCGGGAACCCTCATCTCGGCCATTCTTTTCCTTTTAAAGCAGGATTGGAGAACGTCGATCAACCGTTTCTCGGAAGCGATGACGCTGTTCGCAGTGGCTTGCGCGGGCATGTTCCCGATACTGCATCTTGGGCGTCCGTGGCTGGCTTACTGGTTGTTTCCGTATCCGAACTCGATGTGGTTGTGGCCGCAGCCTCGCAGCCCGCTTGAATGGGACGTGTTTGCAGTATCGACTTACGGAACTATTTCGCTAGTGTTCTGGTATTGCGGGTTGATTCCGGATTTCGCCAGCATGCGCGACAACGCGCCCCACCTGTGGCAGCGGAAGATTTACGGCATTTTTTCGCTCGGGTGGCGCGGTTCGGCGATTCACTGGCACCGATATCAGAAAGCGTATCTGCTATTGGCCGGTTTGGCGACCCCGCTGGTGCTCTCGGTTCATACGGTGGTGAGCTTCGACTTCGCCATCAGCATCATTCCGGGCTGGCACACGACCATCTTCCCGCCCTATTTCGTCGCGGGCGCGATTTACTCCGGTTTTGCGATGGTGCTCACCCTGATTATTCCGCTGCGCGCCTGGTACAACATGCGCGACCTGATCACGTTGCGGCATATCGACGCGGCAGCGAAACTCATGCTCGGCACGGGGCTTATTGTCGCCTACGGTTACTCGATGGAAGCATTTTTCTCTTGGTATAGCGGCGATAAATACGAGAGCTTCATGTACTGGAACCGCGTGACCGGACCATACGGAGTCTGCTACGCCCTGCTCATCCTGTGCAACATCGCGTTACCACAATTGCTGTGGTTCCGGCAGGTGCGCCATAACGTTCTGGTAGTTTGGCTGCTTTCGCTCGTCATCAATTGCGGCATGTGGCTGGAGCGCTTCGAGATCGTCGTAACAAGCTTGCACCGCGATTTCCTGCCGTCCTCCTGGGGCATGTACATTCCGACGAAGTGGGATTGGGCGACCTACACAGGAACGCTTGGATTCTTCCTGTTCCTGATTTTCCTGTTTGTGCGCATGCTGCCCTCGATTTCAATCTTCGAGGTGCGTGAAGTGGTGCATCACGACAGATATATGGAACGCGCGTACGAGGAGAAGTTATGAGGGAAGAGCTGCAGCTCAGTGAACTTCCGGAGATTCACGGCGCGATGGCGGAGTTCGATACTCCGGAGGAACTGCTGGAAGCGTGCGAGCGCGCTTATTCGGCCGGGTTCCGGAGCATGGACGCGTATGCCCCCATGCCAGTGACAGGGTTGGCGGAAGCGATCGGATACAAGCGAAACAAAGTCGGTTTATGCGTCTTGATCGCCGGCATCTGCGGTGCGATCGGCGGCTTCAGTCTGCTTGAATGGATCACGGTGGTAGCCTACCCGCATAACGTGGGTGGCCGACCGCTGAATAGCTGGCCCCAATATATTCCGATCACGTTTGAATGCATGGTTTTGCTGGCGGGTTTGACTGCGCTGTTTTCCATGCTGGCGATGAATGGCCTGCCGCAGCCGTATCATCCCGTGTTCAACGTACCGGAGTTCGAGCGCGCGTCCATTGATAAGTTCTTTTTGTGCATCGAATCATCCGACCCGAAGTTTAGCGTAAATGAAACAACGGACTTTTTGCGCGATCTGGGGGCGAAAGAGGTAACCATTGTCCCGGCGTAGAACAATGCTCATCGGGGTCGTCGCGAGCCTGCTGTTCGCGACAGCGTGCCGCCAGGACATGCACGTACAGCCGAGATACAACCCGTACGCGAAGACAGACTTTTTCGGCGATGGCCGGTCTGAGCGGCCCACGATTGAAGATACGGTGGCGCGGGGGCAATTGCACATCGATCAAGCGCGCTTCACCGGCAAGATCGACGGAAAGGATATTGACTATTTCCCGATTCAGATTACGCAGGCGGACCTGCAGCGCGGGCAGGAACGGTTCAACATCTATTGCTCGCCTTGTCACGGACGCCTCGGAAACGGTCACGGAATGTTGGTCATGCGCGGGCTCCGACAGCCGCCCAATTATCTTGATCCCCGGCTGGTGAGCGCGCCGGTGGGTCACTTTTTTGACGTAATGACGAATGGATACGGAGCTATGTACAGCTATGCTTCGCGCGTGGCCACAGACGATCGGTGGCGGATTGCAGCGTATATCCGCACGCTGCAGATGGCCGAGAACGCTCCCGCGCCCCTAGCGCAGCAAGGGGCGAACCAGCCCACGACGAACACGACTGCTCAGCCGGGTACTAACGGCGAGCCCGGCGGCACGGCTGGAGGAACGAAATGAGTAATCACGCACACGAAGAAAATCTGCCGGTACCCGAAATCAGGCTCGGTCCAAAAGCAATTAGTGTTGAACGCATCTCCGGCGTGATCGGCGGTCTAGGATTATTGCTTTGCGTGGCCGGGTTCTTCGCTAAGCGGGCAGAGTTTTGGCAATCCTACTTGTTCGCGTTCATTTACTGGGGCGGGTTTGCAATTGGGGGCCTGGGTGTTCTGGTATTGAACCATACCGTCGGCGGAAGATGGGGTGTGACCTCACGGCGCTACCTCGAGGCGCAGATGCGGACCTTGCCCTTCATCCTGCTGCTATTTCTCATCATGTTGATAGGCATGCGCGACCTGTATCCATGGACGCACATCAGCACGATTTCCGATCCGGTATCCAAAGCGATTCTGCAACATAAAGCGCCCTATCTGAATGTCCCGTTCTTTATTGCGCGAGCGTTGATCTATTTCGCAATCTTTTTGTTCTGGGGATTCCGCATTTACAAGTGGTCGGATCAGCAGGATCGGACCGGTGATCCGACGATTCGCGAGCGTATGCGGAAATTTTCGGCTCCCGGCTGCCTTGTCGTCACGATGACAGCTACATTCGCCTATATCGACTGGATTCTTTCGGCGGACGCACAATTCTTCTCGACTATTTACGGAGCGATGCTGCTGTTTGGCGATGTACTGCAGGTGTTCGCGCTCACGATTTTCGCCCTGGTACTTACATCGCGCGGGGATCGTTTCGGCGGCCGAATAAATCCGGTGATTCTGCACGATATCGGGAACATGATGTTCGCGTTCACGATCTTCTGGACATACTTGTCTGTCTCACAGCTCATCATTGTGTGGCCAGCGAATCTTCCTCAGGAGATCGGCTGGTACCTGGTGCGCGTGCGCGGCGGCTGGACGGTGGTAGCTTCCCTTGTCGCTTGTGTCATGTTCCTAGTACCGTTCCTCGGCCTGCTCTCTCAAGCGCGGAAGCGCGATCCAAAGCGCCTGATGCGGGTGGCGGTTTGGATTCTGGCGGCGCGCGTCATCGACATATTTTGGATCGTGACACCGACCTTCCGCACACATGGGTTCGCGATTTATTGGACCGATTTTGCCGCGTTCATTGGAATCGGCGGCATCTGGGTGTTCCTGTTTATCGGTCATCTGCGGCGACGGCCGCTGTTGCCGTTGCGTGATCCGCGCGTGATGAATCCTCTTCCGGAGGCAGTGGCGTGAGTATCCAACGAGAGATCCCCGAAGCGAAAGATAACGAACTGGTCCATTTTCACGGACCGAAAGCATCCGAGCCAGTACACGGGCATGAGCACACCAGCTTCGAAAATTTGGATGCACGCCCGAAACTTGTGATTTGGTCGCTCGCGATTATCGGTGGAACGCTAATCATTGTGTTCGCGTTGACGGTGGGAATCCAGAAGTTACTTGAAAATAACAATCCGGCCGGACCGCCGGCCAGTCCGCTAGCCCCAGCGCGAGTGATACCGCCAGCTCCGCAGCTTCAGGTTCATCCCTGGGAGGAACTCCCGGACATGCGTAAGCAAGAAGATCAGGTTTTGAACGGTTACGGCAAAGATGCAGACGGGCGTTACCACATACCGATCAATGTCGCAATGAACGCAGTACTTCCGCAGTTGAAGATTGCGCCCAATGCGCCCGAAGGGCTCGTCACGCCGGGCGGCGAAGGGCGCGATTTCTCGCGTAGCATCTACGACATGCCCGGTCCGTATCGTCGGCCGAGGATTCAGGGAGAAATCCAGAAACATGCGCAGTAAGTTGTTATGGACGGTGCTGCTGGCGGTACTAAGTGCCGGCCTGATCCAGGCTCAGTATCCCCGGCCAACGCTCACCCAGGGAGTTGGAATCGATCAGAAGCTGAGTTCGCAGGTTCCGCTCGACCTTACGTTTCACGATGAATTAGGCCATTCAGTCGCGCTTCGGAAATATTTCGGCGATAAGCCGGTGATCCTTTCGATGGTCTATTTCACGTGCCCGAGCCTGTGCCCGATGAGCCTGCACGAAACAGTGACGCAACTCGGACGTGTAAGCCTTGAGCCGGACCGTGATTACCACGTCGTCGTCGTAAGTTTCAATCCAGCCGATACACCCGAAGCGGCAGCACAGGCCAAGGCCAAGTACAAAATACAGTTTGGAAACCGACCGGGATTTGATGAGGGTTGGCATTTCCTAACCGGCGGTGAAGCGAACATCAAGCGGATTACCGACGCCATTGGTTTCCGCTATCGCTGGGATGAGAAAACACGACAGTTTGTACACGCCGGCGGAATTATGGTCGCTACGCCGGATGGAAAGATGTCGCGGTACTTCTACGGCATCGACTACGCTCCGGCCGACTTGCGGATGGCATTAGTAGAGGCTTCACAGCACAAGATCGGCAGCCCCGTGGATTATGTTCTCCTGTTTTGCTTCCACTACGATTGGGCGCAAGGCCGATATACCTTGACCATCATTAACGTGCTGAAAGTTGCAGCGGCACTTACGGTTGTTTTGCTGGCGGGGCTAATCTTCCTCCTGATGAGAAGCGATAAAAACAAGAAACCCATAAAGACCTGGAAGGAGGCGCCGCATGCTCGCTAGTTTGCTACCGATTGTGGCCGCGGCCTCGCTAATAGCAGACCAAGCCTCCGAGCAGGCAGGACCGGTCGATGCACTTTTCTGGTTCATCACCGGTGTTTCGGCCATAATGACGGTCGTCATTTTCGCCAGCATCTGTTTCTTCGCTTATAAATACCGCCGCCGGACGGCGGTTCACGCGACTCAGATCGAGGGCTCGAACAAACTGGAGCTGACTTGGTCCATTCTTCCCTTCCTCGTGATGCTGGTCATGTTTGGTTGGGGTGCGGACCTCTTCTATAAAGCGCAGAATCCGCCGACAAATGCGATGGAGGTGTTCGTTACCGGCAAACAATGGATGTGGAAGGTTCAATATCCCGACGGATCGCGCGAGATCGATGCGCTGCATGTACCAGTCGGCACACCGGTGAAGTTGACCATGGCGTCGGAGGACGTGATCCACAGCTTCTCTGTTCCCGCCTTTCGCATTCGACACGACGTGATCCCGGGCCACTATGACAGCGTATGGTTCACGCCCAATAAACCGGGGAAGTACCACCTGTTTTGCACTGAGTATTGCGGGAATCAGCACGCCGGGATGACCGGCTGGGTGTATGTGATGGAGCCGCGCGAATACGCTAATTGGGCGAGCGGCGGCGGTGGGCAAGGCACCCTGGCTGAACAAGGGCAGGCATTGTTCCAGCAGTTCGGGTGCGCCACCTGCCACTTGCTGGATCAGCAAGGGCGGTGTCCAATTTTGCGAGGCATATACAATAAGCCGGTTCAGTTAGACGATGGCCGAACCGTAATTGCTGACGATGCTTACTTGCGGGAATCGATACTGGACCCGAACGCGAAGATCGTAGCTGGATTCCAGCCCGACGTGATGCCCCATTTCAAGGGGCAGGTGACCGAGGAGAACGTGATTCAGTTAATCGCGTACATTAAGTCCTTGTCACCGAGCACACCGGCATCGCAGCAGGGAGGCGGACAGCCGACGCCGCCGACCCCATCGAGAGCCGCGCGTGCGGCCAGTCAGGCGAACGCCGCGAAGCCTGGCCAAGCAGTTCCCAGGTGAAGAAGCAGTAGAGGGAAAACATGGCAACATTAACGCATGGAGCACCGGAAATAGCCGCAAGCGAAGTCAATTATCTGAATGTGGAGCACGGCTGGAAAAGCTGGCTCTTCACGACCGACCACAAGCGCATTGCGGTACTTTATATCGTTTCGATCACCCTGATGTTCTTCGTCGGGGGATTCATGGCGGTGCTCTTCCGGATCAATCTACTCGAGCCCGAGGGTATCTTCGCGGCAGAAACTTACAACCGCCTGTTCTCGATGCACGGCATCATCATGGTCTTCTTCTTTCTTGTGCCGTCGATACCGGCAACACTGGCCAATTTCCTGATACCGATCATGGTCGGGGCGAAGGACCTGGCGTTTCCGAGAATCAACTTACTGAGTTGGTACCTGTATGTCATCGGCGCGTTTCTGACGATGTATGCAGTGATCCGCGGAGGAGTCGATACCGGCTGGACCTTTTACACGCCTTATAGCAGCACATATTCAAATTCGTATGTTCTGGCAGCGGCGTTCGGCGTCTTTGTAGCGGGGTTCTCTTCGATTCTGACCGGGCTGAATTTTATCGTGACCGTGCACAAAATGCGAGCGCCTGGCATGAGTTGGTCGCGTCTTCCGCTCTTTGTATGGTCCAACTATGCGACTGGCCTGATCCAAGTGCTGGGGACCCCGGTACTGGCCATTACTCTGCTGCTGCTCGCTTTTGAGCGCATCGCCCATGTGGGTATTTTCGATCCGAACATCGGCGGCGATCCCATCCTGTTCCAGCATCTCTTCTGGTTCTATTCGCATCCGGCTGTCTACATCATGATCCTGCCGGGTATGGGCGTGATCAGCGAGATCGTCTCCTGCTTCTCGCGCAAACGCGTATTCGGATACAATTTCGTGGCTTTCTCCAGCATGGCCATCGCGGTGCTGAGCTTTGTCGTATGGGGCCATCACTTGTTCGTCACCGGGCAAAGCGTATATACCGCAATCGCCTTTTCGTTCCTCAGCATGGTAGTGGCAGTGCCGTCCGCCATTAAGGTATTTAACTGGACAGCAACAATGTACAAGGGTTCCGTTTCGTTCGATACACCGATGCTTTATGCCTTTGGCTTCATCGGGCTCTTTACGATCGGCGGCCTCACTGGATTGCATCTAGCTTCTCTATCGACGGATGTTGCCATGCACGGCACCTACTTCGTGGTTGCTCACTTCCACTACGTAATGGTTGGCGGAATGGTGATGGCATTCATGGGCGGCCTGCACTTCTGGTGGCCGAAGATCACGGGCCGCATGTATCCTGAAGCGTGGTCCAAGTTTGCAGCGCTGATTGTATTCATCGGCTTCAATCTAACCTTTTTCCCGCAGTTCATACTCGGTTATCTGGGAATGCCGCGCCGCTATCATGCTTATCCGCCGGAGTTTCAGGCGCTTAACGTTCTCTCGACCGCAGGCGCATCGATACTTGGCATCGGCTATGTCATTCCGATGATTTACCTCATCTGGTCCCTGAAAAACGGGCCGAAAGCAGGGCCGAATCCTTGGGGCGCGGCCGGACTGGAATGGCAGATTCCATCCCCGCCAACGACGTTTAACTTTGACGAGACACCGATCGTGACCGAAGAAGCTTACAATTACGGTCCGCTGGAGGAAGTGATTGGCTGATACCGTTGTTCCCGCGGGCCCCGAAACCGCGGTAGAGGACATTCGCCTCAAACACCATTTCGCGACGTCTGCGCAGCAGATGGATGCGGACACCCTCGGAATGTGGACCTTCCTGATTACGGAAGTCCTGTTCTTTGGCGGCATGTTTACCGCCTACGTTATGTATCGCAACATGTATCTGGGTGCGTTCGCCAGCACCAGCCAATACATGAATGTGGTGCTCGGCGGTACAAATACGGCGGTGCTGATCTGCAGCAGCTTGACGATGGCCTTAGCTGTTAGGGCCGCGCAATTGAGCAACCGAAGACACCAGATCCTATTTCTGATTCTCACCATGATCTTCGGTACGGCCTTTCTGGTGATCAAGGGCTTCGAATATCACGCGAAATGGGTGGAGCATCTGGTTCCCGGCTTTGGTTTTCAATACGAACCGGCCCAATACGCGCACCACGCACAGATTCTGTTTTTTCTTTATTTCGCCATGACCGGGATGCACGCGCTCCACATGGTGGTGGGCTTGGGGCTTCTTACGTATCTCGTGGTTCAGGCTTACCGAAGAGTATTTAGTGCCAACTATTTTGTGCCGGTCGAAATGATCGGTTTGTATTGGCACTTTGTCGATATTGTTTGGATTTTCCTATTCCCGCTCCTGTACCTGATTGGACATCGTAGATGAGCGCACACACACACGCACACTTACACGTACATATTCCAAAAGTAAGAACGCTGGTACTGGTCTGGCTGGCTCTGATCTGTCTGACGGGCATGACCACGGCCGTTTCCTATCTCGAGCTGGGTTGGATGAATATCGTGATCGCACTGCTGATCGCGGTCTCGAAAGCATCTATGGTGGCGTGGATTTTCATGGGCGTCCGCCATACGACTTCGCTGACGAAACTGTTTGTGGTAGCGGGTCTGGTGTGGCTCGGCATTATGATTCTGATCACGGCAAGCGATTACAACACCCGCAACTGGACGTATCAGCCGATGCCTTGGGCCAACAATCCGGCGGGCGGTCTAAGCAAGTAAGGGAGAGGATGGCGGAAAGCAGCAGCGCTTTAATCAGGCGGTATCTCGAAGCTGCTGCCGCGGCTGAGAGCAACTCCGTCAGCCAACTGAAGACATTTGAAAGCGAGGGCGATGATGTGGCTGTCAAGGCAATGTTCAATGCTCACCGGCTTGAAACGGAGCTGCAGCATCAGCACTTAATCGAGCGCCTCAAGACGCTGGAGGGAAGTGCGCCCGTCGCGAACAACCTGCTTGCGCATATTTTTCGGCTTCCGGCCAAAGCAGCGCAGATCGCCCATCGGGCGCACGAAACAGCCACACAGAACCTCATTGCGGCCTATGTCTTCGAAAGCAATGAAATCGCTATGTACGAATCGCTGATCACGATCGCTGAGGCGGCGGGCGATACAGATACCGCAGATCTCGCGCGCTCGATTCAGGCTGAAGAGAAGGTTGCGGCGGAGAAAATCTGGAAACTTCTGCCGGACGCGGCGCTGGATTCCGCGCGGGCCGCTACCGGTTCTTAGAACCTATTTGGTTGCGGTACTCCCATACAGAATTTTGTCATTGGCGGCGAGCATCTCGGAATGGAAGGCTACAGCATCGGGGTCGAAGTCGGAACACGGAACAGGCTCGAGCAAAAAATTACCGTACTCGTCGTTGCCACGCACCAAAGTCGCGCTGTCAGGCACACCAGCAAGCTGTTTTACATAGGTCGGGAGATAACGAATCGCGAAGCCGATCCGTCGATGCGAACCCTTGTTCGGTTCTGAGCCATGAACCAGCAGAACGTGGTGCAGGGACATCTGTCCAGGCTTCAACACAATGTCTACAGCTCTCGACTCATCGACACCCACGGCTATCTCCTGGCCACGGCTCAACAGGTTGTCA
>JAFATG010000296.1 GCA_019244055.1 Acidobacteriaceae bacterium
GTTCTGAAAGAGCATGGCATCGGCTTGATCAACGCTTCGCCATTGCATATGGGAGTTCTCACCGCGCAAGGCCCCCCACCCTGGCACCCGGCGCCGGACAGCGTGAAACGCGCAGGGCGAGAGATCGTGGATCTCTTGGACACGCGCGGCGTGTACCCGGCCACAGCGGCGTTGCGCTTCTGTTTGGAACACCCCTATGTCTCTTCCACCCTCGTGGGAATGGTTAACAGAGCGGAAGTGGAAGCGAATCTCAAGGCGCTTTGTTTCGAGCTGGAGCCCGCCTTGCTCGATCAGATCAATAAAGTGGTCGCTCCGGTCAAGGATTTGACTTGGCCATCCGGCAGGCCGGAAAACAGTGATGCGTAGGATCGACGCGCATCAACATTTCTGGAAATACAATCCGGAACAGTACGGCTGGATCGGCGAAAACATGAGCGTGATCCGGCGCGATTTCTTGCCGGAAGACCTCGCAAGCGAGATGAAGCTGAGCGGGATCGACGCCAGCATTGCCGTTCAGGCCGCAGGCGCTGGTGAAACCGAATGGCTGCTCGAGCTGGCGAACGCATCGCCCTTCATTGTTGGGGTGGTGGGATGGGTTCCGTTAACCGACCCCCGCGTTGGCAGCGAAGTCGAGCGCCTCGCTCGAAATCCGAAGCTTCGGGGACTACGGCACATCGTACAGGACGAGCCAGATCCAGACTACATCTTACGAGGCGACTTCAGCGCGGGCATTCGACACGTCACCGCAGCCGGCCTCGTCTATGACATTTTGATTTTCGAGCGACATTTGCCGCCCGCAATCCAATTCGTCGATCGCCATCCCAATCAGGTATTCGTGCTGGATCACATCGCGAAACCGCGAATCAACGCGGGTGAGACATCGCCGTGGCGCGAAAACGTCCGGGAGCTGGCCAGACGCCCGAATGTCTACTGCAAAATTTCCGGCATGGTGACCGAGGCTAATTGGGGCCAGTGGACGCCCGAGCAATTGCTCCCGTACATCGAAACCGTGCTCGAAGCATTCGGCGCTAACCGTCTGATGTTCGGGTCCGATTGGCCGGTCTGCCTGGTGGCCGCCTCGTATAAGAGATGGGTGCAGGTCGTGGAAGGCGCGCTTCAGTCCCTTTCAGGCCCGGAGCAGCAGCGAATCTGGGGAGATACCGCACGAGAGGCCTATGCGCTAGCGGACTTTTAAACCAGAGTTCGCTATTATAGAAGCGTTCGGTTTCTCTTCCGGCAGCCTGGCTGCAGGTGTGTTCGCGCTTTCCTGCTCGGTATGCGCCCTCGCCTCTGGAATCGTAACTTAATAAAGGGCAGAATATGTACGCTGTGATTGAGACAGGTGGAAAGCAATACCGTGTCGCGCCTGGCCAGACGATTGAAGTCGACACGCTTGCCGGAGACGTTGGCGCGGATGTGGAATTCGACCGTGTGCTGGCGATTTCGAACGATTCGAATGAGTTGGTGCTGGGCGATGCGCTCAAGAGTGCACGGGTACGGGGCCGGATCGCGGGCCATGCCCGAGGCGACAAGGTGCTGGTTTTCAAATTCAAGCGCAAAAAACAATACAAGCGCACCATCGGTCACCGGCAGAATTACACCCGCGTAGAGGTGCATGAGATCGTTTCCTATTAGCGCGAGGAATTAGCATGGCACATAAAAAAGGTTTAGGAAGTTCCAAGAACGGCCGCGATTCCAATTCGCAGCGGCTGGGCATCAAAGTGTTTTCCGGTGAATTTGTCAGCGGAGGTTCCATCATCGTCCGCCAGCGCGGCACCCGGTACAAGCCGGGCAAGAATGTTGGTCTCGGTAAAGACGATACCCTCTTTGCGACTGTTCCTGGCACTGTCGAATTTCGCGATCGCGGTCGCATGGGCAAGTTCGTCAACATAATCGCCGCCCAGAGCTGAGTTGTTCATCGATGAAGTAATCATCACCGTCAAGGCTGGCGATGGCGGCAACGGCTGCCTTGCCTTTCGCCGCGAGAAATTCGTGCCTCGTGGTGGACCGAGCGGCGGGGATGGCGGCTGGGGCGGCGACGTAGTGCTCGAATCAAGCGAACACTACAACACGCTCCTGCATTTGCGATTCAACCCGGAGCACACCGCACAACGCGGGCGTCACGGCGAGGGCAGCAAACGCACCGGGCGCGATGGTGAAAGCATCAAAGTCGCTGTTCCGGTCGGCACAATCGTCTATAACGCCGAAACCGGCGAACGGCTCTTCGACTTCACTGCGCCGGGCCAAAGCTTCACGGTCGCTCACGGAGGGCGGGGCGGCAGAGGCAATGCACGATTCGCGACCTCCACTCATCAGGCCCCGACCGAGCACGAAGAAGGCAAGCCCGGCGAATTCTTCCGCCTTCGGCTTGAGCTCAAGCTTCTTGCCGACGCTGGACTGGTCGGCTTTCCCAACGCGGGCAAATCTACTCTCATTTCGCGGCTCTCGGCAGCTAAGCCGAAAATCGCGGATTATCCGTTCACCACTCTGGAGCCGAGCCTTGGCGTTGTCGAGGTGGGGGATCGCACCTTCGTTCTGGCCGACATTCCTGGGTTGATTGAAGGTGCGCACGAAGGGCATGGGCTTGGCACGCAGTTCCTACGGCACATCGAACGAACCAAGCTATTGGTTCACCTCGTGGATGTGTCCGAGGAGAGCGGCCGGGACCCCGCTCACGATTTTGATGTCATTCTCGAAGAGCTTGCCAGTTTCAACCCCGAACTCGCGCGGAAGCCGATGATTGTGGTCGCGAACAAGATCGATGTTTGCCAGGACCCGAAGCGCATCGACGCCGTAAAGGCAAAAGCGCGCGAGCATGGGCTCTCGTTTTATGCCATTTCGGCTGTAACCGGAACTGGTTTGGACGAGCTACGATATGCGATCGGCATGAAAATCTTCAGCACGGTTGAGCGCGTTACAATCGCAGTCGGAAGCTAGACTCTGCCGGTGCAGGGCTCGGTCTTCAAAACCGAAGTGCGGCATTTGTAATGTCACGGGTGGGTTCGACTCCCATTAGCTTCCGCCGCTGTTCATTCGATCAGTCCTTCCTGCCACAACTCGTAACACAGAATGCGCTCATTTGCTCATTCATGCCGAGCACGTGGACGGTCCCGAGTTGCGCTGACGGCCGCACTGCCGCCATACTACGGCGTCAGGCCCACAACGTAGCTGTGCTGATGCTGCGCTGCCAGCACAGGTCAACCATCTTCATCCCTGCTTCGTGCTGCTTCAAAAAGGCCCACAACTTGTTCCTCGCTGAAATCGTGCTTTCTTCAGTTCGGCCTCCCGTTCTGGCAGTTTTCGGCCGTCGGGAAACTCTGCCTAGATTGGGCATGTGGGCGGGGCAAAGGTCACCGGCATTTTACAAAACCGATTCGCGCCTACAGTCTTCGGGTCTGCTCACGTGCCTGCAAATCGTCCAAAGTATAAGCGAAAAACGAGACGGCTGAATTGAGGTAGTCTTCGCAGGCCTGCTGTTCCGCACGCGATCGATAAGGATAGCTGGCACAGCATGTATAGGACCGTTACGCAAACGATTCAATTCTGCTTTTGCTCTACTGAGGGCCGAAAATGAAATACGATTCTATGATCGCTGGGCACCCTGTCTCCACCCATTTGGGCGGGTTCAAAGAGCCATTGTTTTGCCGCGCTCAGTGCCGCGCTCGTGAGGACGTTTTCATTCCCGGATGGAGTGTTCACGACCTGTGCTTCGGCCACCTTGCCCCGGGCGTCAATCCTGACCCGGACCTCAATGTCCACTGGCCGGGACAGTTCTAAGTAGCCAAAATTCGCTTGGCTGGGCACCACCTGCTTGAGAGGGCGCGGTGGGATATATGTAGCGTCGGATAACGATTTGCCCGAATTGCTCGTTCCGCCGGCTGGAGCGGACGTTGAGGCCGAGTGCGTTTGTGGCAAGCTCCTGACGGGTTCGGCTTCTCGTTTAGGAGACGTCAACTCTGCTTGCGAACGTGGCTGTAGTTCAGCATCTGTTGCCGAATGAGAGGCACTTGGCCCAATGGATGGCGGGTCTGACCTACGCACGTCTTTGGAAATTTTCGTGGGGAACTGAGTGCCTGAAGAGGCTGACCCAGTATTCTGTGCAACCGCTCGATTGATCTTAGTATTCAGCTCAGCCTGCTCGGTATTCTGGCCGAGGCGAGCCTTCGTGGGCGGGCTACTCTCCGCCAGTTCTGTCGCATCAAATAGCGGAGAAGCAACAGACCCATTGATCACCCGGACAAATCGCGATACTTGCCGTCCCCCGGCATCAAACACCTGCAGGCGAAATGTTACATCTCTTGTCGCTGGACTGTACATCAAGGAGCCGTTCGCGAACTGGCTGGAATCCAAACGGAGACTGCGATGTTCAGATCCGTCTTCGATCTCTAGCAGCCCGGTTTTCGCAGTCTTTAGGGCTTTAGGGTTCCAGCCGACAAGCAAACTGCCATCGAGCTGCTGCTCTACTCGCAAATCCAACTGCTCACCACGAGGTGCGCTGACAAAGGAAAGCACCGCACCGCGAATTGAGTCCTGCCAAGCGGCGGCTACGGATGCGACAGCGATAACAGTCGCAAGCGCCAGGGAAGCGGCTAACGAGATCCGGTGTGGCCGTTTCCGTTTGGGGCTGTCCGCTAGGGAACCACTCGGTAAAGTTGGTTGTGCCCTGGAGAGGTTAGCGCTGCCGGTACGTAACTCGGCCCCGAACTCAGGTTTTGGACGCCGCGTCTCCAAACTTGCAGGTGGGCCGTTGCCGTCGGCCTTCGGTAGTTTCGGAGCCGCGGTTCTTTTAAAAAAGGAGGCAACCTTTTCCCAAGGGCGCGTTCTCTCGTCGCGATCGAGAGATTCGAGAACTTGTAATACTCTCAGATATTTGTCATCGTCCATTGTCTTACCGCGTTAGTGCAAGGTTACCTGCCGTGATTAGGTGCACGCGCTCAATGAACGCCGGAGGGGCCCGCGCATGAAGAAGATACCACAGCCGCCAGGGTTCAAAGGAAGGTAGGCTGCATCACGGCTGCCCGCGCCTGCAGTTCGGACGAGAAATGAAACGGCTGAAAACAACTTTTCCAGCTAGCAATACCGGGTCCATCATCCGCAACGATGATCATTGACCCCATCCAGAAAAGGCAATGGTCGCGATCGTGACGCATTGCATTCTGGGTCACTAACAGCTCGGCGGCTATTCTGCCAATTAAAGGCATACGTAAAATCCGAGCCTTCAGAGGCTGTACCGGCTCCGATGAATTCCACGGACGAGTCGTCCTCACGTCTGCAGACAATGATTACTTTCTTAAGCAAGCATTGAGGTCAACGCGGATGAAAGGTGGTCGGTGGCTTGCTCACTGCGCGATACACTCCGTGCTCACAAGGTGTAGCGCATTTCGAGAGGGAAACGATTCGTTAAGAGGGCGGAGCTGCATTTGGAGGTTGCTGTGACAAATCTGCCGTGGTTTGCTCTCTATTGCAAACCGAGACATGAAAAGAGTGTTGCTGCCATATTGCAAGGCAAAGGCTATGAAGTGTTTCTGCCGACCTATACGCATAGAGTGAAATACCACAAGACATTTGAGCTTCCGCTATT
>JAFATG010000323.1 GCA_019244055.1 Acidobacteriaceae bacterium
TCACGAGTATCAGGGCCGGTTGGCGGAGCGTCTCGCAAAAATCAGCGGATTGAAGCGCAGTTTCTTTTGTAATTCCGGCGCCGAAGCCATGGAAGGTGCCCTGAAGATGATCCGCGCGCACGGCAATGCGGTCTGCGGGGAAAAAACTGAAATCATTTCCCTCGAAAATTCTTTTCACGGCCGCACGCTCGGAGCGCTCTCGATTACGGGTCAGCCGAAGTACCGCAAGGATTTCGAACCGCTTGTGCCAGGTGCGCGCTTTGTTCCGCGTAACGATATCACGGCGCTCGAAGCCGCCGTGAGTGAAAAAACAGCCGGCATTGTTTTGGAATTTATTCAGGGCGAAGGGGGAATTCTTCCTATTTCCGAGGAGTTTGCTCGCAAGGCCCGGGAGCTGGCCGACCGGTACAACGCATTGATGGTATTCGATGAGATCCAGTGCGGTGTAGGGCGGCCAGGGGCCTACTTCGCGTATCAGTTACTCGATCCGGTTTTGATGCCGGATATCGTGATTGCGGCGAAGCCAATGGCGTGCGGGATTCCGCTCGGCGTAATCATCGCGAACGAGAACGCGGCTCAGTCAATTAAATCCGGGATGCACGGGTCCACTTACGGTGGTGGGCCGCTCGCCTGCCGCGTGGCGCTGGAATTCTTCGATGTCCTCGATGAATTGCTTCCATCTATCAACAGCGTGGGCGGCTATTTCCGGATGCGCCTCACGGAGCTCATGCGATCGTTTCCTTTCATCAAGGAAGTCCGCGGCCCCGGGCTCATGATCGGCGTGGAAATCGAGTTTCCGTGCAAGAACTTCGTGCTGGAAGGTATGAAGGAAGGCGTGCTGTTCAATTGCACGCACGATACGGTGCTTCGGTTTCTGCCCCCGTATATCCTGACCGAGCAGGATGTCGATCGCGCGGCGATTGCGCTGAGAAGAGTGTTCGAGCGGGGCAAGCCGGCCTGACCAGATCGCGAGCGGACAGCGAGCGGCATCGGCCCCAGAGCAGCACAGGCCTGACCCCGCGTGTTGACTTCAGTTTGCACGTATCCATAACATAGGCACCTAGGGCAGGGAATTGAATTGATCGGGCGAACTGTCTCCCATTACCGCGTTCAGGAAAGGTTAGGCTCGGGCGGAATGGGTGTCGTCTACAGAGCGACCGACATTCGCTTGGGCCGCTCCGTTGCGCTGAAATTTCTTCCTGAAGATCTCGCCAAAGGCACGCAAGCCCCGGTACGTTTTCAACATGAGGCGCAGGCCGCGTCGGCGCTGAATCATCCGAATATCTGCACTATCTACGACATTGGTGAAGACGATGGGAAAGTGTTCATTGTCATGGAGCTGTTGTTAGGACAGACTTTGAATGAGCACATCACTCGGGGACGGCCAAAGCTCGATGACCTGCTGAAGCTCGCGATTCAGGTCACTGATGCGGTGGAAGCGGCGCACAGGGCAGGGATAATTCATCGCGACATCAAGCCCGCAAACATCTTTATCACCGATCGAGGCGAAGCGAAGATTCTTGATTTCGGGCTGGCGAAAATGCAGGAGCTAGGGAGCAGGAATCAGAAACCAGAAGGCCCAGGGCTCTATCATCTGGCCGCTGTTGGCGGCGCTCCTACGGCATTGATGGATCCTGGCCGCCTCACCAGCCCTGGTGTCGTGATTGGCACGGCGGCCTATATGTCTCCCGAACAGGCACGAGGCGAGCAACTGGATGCTCGCACCGATCTATTTAGCTGGGGTGCCGTCCTCTACGAATTGGCAACTGGCCGGCAGGCGTTCCCGGGAGACACCCTCGCCATCACATTTGACGCAATACTCAACCGAACTCCTGTTTCGCCTTCACGCTTGAATCCTGAGTTGACCTCGGAATTCGATACCATCGTCGATCGCTGCCTGGAAAAGGATCGCAGCGGGCGCTACTCTCACGCCTCAGTCTTACTTGCCGACTTGCGACGGCTGAAGCGCCAGGCCGATACAGGGCAGATACAGGTCCGGCAAGTCAACCGGTCTCCCGGATTCGCGGATTCCATTGCTGTTTTTCCGTTCGGGAATGCCGGAGCCGATCCGGAGATGGAATATTTGAGCGACGGCATCACGGAAACCACTATTAACAGCCTTTCGCGAATAACAGGCCTGCGTGTCGTCCCTCGCACGACGATGTTTCGATACCGTGGAAGCGCTGCGGACCCCATCGAAGCAGCTCGAGAGCTGCGGGCCCGTACTGTCCTGACAGGTCGAGTTACGCAACGCGGTGACGATTTGATCGTCGATGTGGAGCTTGTCGATACCGCTCTGGAGTCACAACTCTGGGGAGAGAAGTACAAACGAAACAGCTCGGATATCTTCGCGGTTCAGGAAGGAATCGTTAGCGAAGTCTCAAAGAGGTTGCGCCTGCAACTGAGCGATGAGGAGAATGAATATCTCGTCCGGCGTCCCACTCAGAACCGCGAGGCGTATCACCTCCTCATAAAAGGCAGGTATTACGCCAACCAGTGGAGCCCCGAGGGGCTCAGCAAAGGACTCCAATACGCGCGTCAAGCGATTGACGCGGATCCCGCCTATGCCGAAGCTTACGCCCTACTCGCCTATGTTTACATCATGCTGGGGTTTCTCGGCCCCACCGACGCGTTTCCCAAAGCGAAGGCCGCAGCGCTCAGAGCGTTAGAAATTGACGAGAGTCTCGCCAGAGCCCATTTCTCGCTCGGGGTCGTACACCTTCTTTACGACTGGGACTGGACCCGTGCTCAGGCTGAAATTCAGAGAGGGCTCAATTTGGCTCCGAATGACCCTCGTGGCCATTTTGCATATGGCGAATGGCTGAAAGTGATGGGGCGTTTGGACGAGGCCATCCAGGAATTGGAACGGGCTCTTGATCTTGATCCGTTGTCCAGTCCGATCGGGACCAATCTGGCTGGAGCGTACTACTTTGTTCGGAAATATGATCGAGCGCTGGAGCAGATCCGCAAGACGGTGGAACTCGATCCCTCCTTCGGTGCAGCCCAGACGTTTCTCGCCGTAGTGCTTGCGCGTACAGGCCGTTATGAAGAGGCTATTGCGGAAGCGCGGAAGTGCCTTTCTGTTTCAGGCTCTGAGCTGGGGGGCACTAGCACTCTAGGACTGGTCTACGCAATTGCGGGCAGAACCGGCGAAGCTCGGAAGATTGTTCACGAGGTCGAAAGTTTGCCGCACGCTCGTAAACTTACGTCAAGCCTTCCCTATATTTATGGCGCTTTAGGGGATCGGGACGAAGCTATTAAGTGGCTCGAAGAGGCTTATCAGGCGCGCATCAGCACTCTTCTCTTTAATTATCAGGGGCCGGAACTCGACAGCCTGCGCGGCGATCCCCGCTTCGTCGATCTCCTTCGCCGCATAGGACTACCGGCGGAATCGCAATGGCGGTAAGGACCGGCCCACACCGACGGACTTCCCGGGTCCAGGCCTTAGTAAGCGAGGCGGCAGAACCCGCAGGCCCGTATGTGGCGTCTGCCAAAGGTCGAACTACGCCTCTGATAGCATCAGAGCCATCGAGACCGATCTGTATACTGCCCTGAAGGTCACTTGGGCAATTTTCTTCATAATCTGGATCATCGGCGCGTTCACGTCCAAGCGAAGCCTGCGCCGTCAATCGTGGGCATCTCGCTTCGGTATGGTGGCCATCGCGATCGTCGAATACTTGTTGCTGTTTTGGGCTGCTAGCTACTTTGGGTTTGCGGAACGGCGGTTCTTGCCGAATTCAGCGATGTACCTCTGGATCGGCTTATTCATGACCATCGCAGGAGTGACGTTTGCAATTTTGGCGCGGGTCACACTTGGCCGAAACTGGAGCGGGACCGTAACGGTCAAGCAAGACCACGAGTTGATTTGCAATGGTCCTTACGCGGTGGTACGTCATCCCATTTACACAGGCATCACGTTTGCGGTATTTGGAACAGTTATCTTCGACGGAAAAATTAGAAGCATCATCTTATTTGTTGCGGCGCTATCAGTACTTATTCACAAGATGAAGATCGAAGAGCAATTCATGACCGAACAGTTCGGTTCCGAATACACCAGCTACCGGCAGAAGACCAGGGCATTGGTGCCGTTTCTTTGGTGCCCATAGCGTTCGTCCAATCAGACCCTTGCACCTCGCGATCGATGATAGTGTGCTCCAACCAGGACAAATTACCCTTGCCGTCAAAACGAGCTACGCCTACGGCAGAGAACGGCAACTCAGGGCGGAACATGCGGCCCGGGACAAGCGAGGCCTTGAGCTGCCCACCCGCAATAACCCCAAAGGGCTCGGTTCGACCAATAGTCGTCCCAATCCGCCAGCGCAGTAGTGC
The DNA here is from genome assembly GCA_019244055.1 of Acidobacteriaceae bacterium. Lineage (GTDB taxonomy): Bacteria > Acidobacteriota > Terriglobia > Bryobacterales > Bryobacteraceae > Bog-105. The sequence goes on from JAFATG010000323.1 coordinate 4,330, forward strand.
CTGTTAGCACTACGCCGTAACAAACCATCATAGGAATCGCGAGTATCGAGATTCTTACGCCTTGGTTTTTCAACGTGACCTCCTCGGGGTCAGAGTTCTAGCTCGAAATTTTGGCGGCCCGGCACCTAAGATTCACTTCAGGCTTGTGCAGCCCCGGCGTTTCCTAAGGTTTGGAAGGTTTGGATCCAGATCGGATCGTTCGGATAGTCGGTATAAAATTTGCGCAGTTCCTCCAGCAGCGCATCCCGCCGTTCTAAGGCTTCCTCCTGCTTGGCATGAACTAGCGCGTTGAACAGGCCTATGGCCAACTGTTCGCGAACCGCTGCATCCTCCCGATAGGCGGCGTGGAGTCGGCGCAGTTCCTCCAGCAGCGCATCCCGCCGCCGAAGGTCATCCAGGTCAATCGATGAAAGACCCTGCAAGATAACTGGCTTCAGCGCGTTCCAGGTTTCGAGATATCCGGCCAGCGGAAGTAGGGCCAACCGGATACTCAAAAGCAGAAGGGGCTTCGGCAAGTCCTTCAGCAGAACCTTGACTTCAGAAAATTGATTCCTTTCGGCTTTCTTTGCCACCCGGTGGAATTCGTCAAACGATGTCAGTTTCTCGGCGAAGTAATCGCTCGTCCATCGACTGATCGTTCCCGGGTACCCGGCGAGCAATTTCAGCAGCTCCTCGGTTCCTGTGACGGGAACACCATAAACCGAGACCTACAGCAGCTCTTCGCGCCCTCTCGCTTCCAGAGTCTTGACGAGCTTGCTGACATCTTGCGCTTTTTCGCGGCTTGCGATGAGGAGAGCGTCCGGCGTGTCGACCACGATCAGATTACTTACCCCGACTAAGCCTACTGTTTTAGTCGCTTCCACAAAATTACCCCGACTGTCTTCCGTCACCAGGTCGCCGCGGCAAGCGTTTCCCCGAGCGTCCTTGTCGGCGAGGTCATATACGGCCTCCCAACTGCCGACGTCATTCCATCCAATGTCATTCAGCGCAATTCCAGCCACATGTTCGGCTTTTTCCGCGATCGCATAGTCTACGGAAATGTTTTCGCAAAGTGGATACAGTTCAGCTAGTTTCCTAGTGAACGCGCGGTTGCCGAAATCCGGCAAACCAGCCAGCAGAGTAGCAGTTTTGGGCTGGTGGTGGCGCATTAGGTCGAGGATCGCGGCTGCGCGCCAGAAAAACATCCCGGCATTCCAAAAGAAATGGCCCCGTTCCACGAAGCGCTTGGCCGTGCGCTGGTCCGGCTTCTCTCGGAAGCTGGCAACCGGCAACACTTCGCCTTTCCCGGGGATGGTATTTTTCGGAAATTCGATGTAGCCGTACCCAGTCTCAGCCCAGCGAGGTTGAATCCCCAGAACGACCACTTCGTTCTCTTCTGCCACACGAAAAGCAGTCTTAAGAAAACCGCGGAACTTGGCCTCTTTGAGGATCAGGTGATCAGCCGGAAAAACTCCGATGACGGCCTCTGGATCCATTCCGCAGATAATGTGGGCGGCAAGGCCGATGCAGGGCGCGGTGTTGCGCTGCGCCGGCTCTGCGATGATCTGCGCCTTCGGAATCTCGGGTAGCTGGTTTCGAATCTCGGCCTGCAGTAGTTGGTTCGTGATGACCCAGAGATTTTCGGGCTGGATTAGCGGCTGAAGCCGGTCCACTGTCTGCTGGATCAGCGTTCTCTCCCCAAAAAAACGAAGAACCTGCTTTGCGTTCCGCTTGCGGCTGCGCGGCCAGAAGCGCGTGCCGCGGCCTCCGGCCATAATCAGGCCGTATCGATGATTAGCCATAGTTTTGTTTGGAAAGAGATCCGAGGTGAAAGAAACGGCAGTATCCGGAAAAGGCGCTTACGGGTTCGGCGAACCAGCGTTAAGCGCCACTGGGTGGTCCGGCAGCTTCGAATCGGGGAAGCCGCGGATTACGCGAAATGTTCGATCCCAGCGCGTTCGAGTGAAAAAGTGCTCGCCCAGATCTACTACATGATCAACCCACGAATGGACGGAAGCCCCGGCGAGATCTTCGGTGGAGGCGCGGTATGACCAATAAATGAGCAGCGGCTTTCCGATGATGTTGTCGCGCGGAACGAAGCCCCAGTAGCGGCTATCCAGAGAGTTGTCACGGTTATCGCCCATCGCGAAATAGGAGTTCGGTGGAACCACTGCTTCTCCGTTCACGACGTGGTGCTCCAGCATGTCTCGCTGAAGTTCCGCCTGGAGTCCTTCGGCAAATGGAGAGGGCTCTCCCGGAAAGTTATCGCGAGCGGGGTCGTAAGGAAACTTGTGGTAGACATACGGTTCATTCAGCCGCACGCCGTTTCTATACACGATCCGATCAATCATCTTGATGTGATCGCCGGGCACGCCGATAACGCGCTTAACAAAGGTCTGTGAAATGTCCGCCGGGTATCGAAACACGATAATGTCTCCGTGTTTCGGATTCTCGTAAGGAAGAATGTACTGGCTGAATGGGCCTACCGGCGCGTAGGCGAGCTTGTCTACGAGCAAGTGGTCTCCGATGAGCAGCGTGTCTTCCATCGATCCGGTGGGAATTACGAAGGCCTGCACCAGCGTCGTGGTGCCGAATAGGAGCAGCAGAATGGTAACGGTCCATTCAGCAATGCTGTTCCGCGGCGGCTCGCGCTTGGTTTCTACGTGCTTCTCTTTCGTTGTGCGATTGATGGTAGCGGTTTCTTCAGCCATTCAGTTTACTGGGACGAGACCCGAGAGGAAGTTGATCCCGAAACTTTTATTGTATCTGCCGCCGAAATCCCGAAAATTTGACAGAATAGTGACACTATGACGAGAACGTATGTACCAGTTTTCATCGCAGTAGGGTTGGGGTGTTTGGCGACCGGATGCGCAAACAAACCGCCTTCAGATCAGTCGCTGGTGACGGATATTCAATCCAAGTTGTACGCGGACGCGACAACAAAGCCGGCTGGCATAACCGTGACTGCCAAGGATGGAGTAGTCACGCTGAGCGGTGACGTGCCGAGCTCGGACGTGGAGCTGGAAGCGATGAAGGTCGCCAACGGTACGGCCGGGGTCCGAAGCGTAACCGATCAGATGAAAGTAAACACCGCGGCAGCGAATCCAGCTCCCGCGCCTCCTCCGTTGGCGCAAGAGTCCACTCCACCCCCCGCGCAAGAGCCCGTGGCTGCTGCTCCAGTAAATCCTCCGCCGAAACCCAGACCTGTAACGATTCCTGTCGGCACGCGAGTTTCGGTTCGGACGATCGACGCAATCGACTCATCGTCAAGTAGCCCTGGGCAGGTGTTCGGTGCTTCGCTCGATTCTCCTCTCGTTGTCGGCGACCGCGTTGTTATTCCAGCCGGAGCTAACTGTGGGGTCGCATTGGTGGCATCGAAAGAAGCTGGACGCATTAAAGGGCAGAGCGAGCTCGAAGTTCGCCTGGCGAGCATCGATTATCACGGGCGCCCCGTGCAGGTCGATAGCACCGCCGTGACGGAGGCCGGAAAGTCCCGCGGGAAACAAACCGCCGTACGGACGGGAATCGGGGCCGCTGCGGGAGGGATCATTGGAGGTTTGGCGGGCGGCGGCAAAGGGGCCGCGATCGGAGCTGCGGCCGGAGGTGGAGCAGGGTTCGGCATTAACGCCTTCACTCATGGACCAAAAGTGAAGATTCCTTCAGAAACTGTGCTGAATTTTCAGCTCCAATCCCCGCTTGTTTTAGAAAGGCGGTAAGGGGCCTTGAAATGAAAAAACGAACCCAATCGGCGAAGTTCGTTTGGTAATTTATGCGGGCTGCGGGCTTTCGCCGCCGACGAGGCCCGGAATGGGTGTCGTTGGATGCGGGGCGATCACAGTTCCGCCGTCCGGAGGCGTCGGAGTTGTCTTCGGCGTCGTCAAACTCTTTAGTGGCCTTCCATTGATTAGATCAACGACCTCGTTGCCGTCCAGCACCTCGCGCTCGAGCAGCGCTTCGGCAACCCGCACCAGAGCTTCCGAACGCTGCTGAATAATGCCCTTAGCCGCGTTGTAGCCATCTTCTACCAGCCGGCGAACCTGCTGGTCGATCCGGATAGCCGTTTCCTCGCTGTAATCGCGGTGTTGGGCAATCTCGCGGCCAAGAAAGATTTGTTCATCCTTCTTTCCGAAGCTCAAGGGGCCGAGCTCACTCATACCCCATTCGCACACCATCTTATGAGCCATCTCGGTCGCGCGCTCAATATCGTTACCGGCGCCGGTGGTCATCTGGTCGAGAAAGATCTCTTCCGCGATACGGCCAGCCATCAAAATGGCCAACCGCGCCTCCAGGTATTTCTTGTCATGCGACAACTTGTCATCGAGCGGCAACTGCATGGTTAAGCCAAGCGCCATGCCGCGCGGGATGATCGTGACTTTGTGAAGCGGGTCCGCGTGCTCCATCAGGGCCGCGACGACAGCATGTCCGGCCTCGTGGTACGCCGTCATACGCTTCTCTTTGTCGCTGATGATGAGGCTCTTACGCTCGACTCCCATTAGGACTTTGTCCTTTGCGAGCTCAAAATCGTACTGCGTGACGACTTTTCTGTTCTGCCGCGCCGCTACGAGCGCCGCTTCATTCACCAAATTGGCGAGATCAGCGCCGGCGAATCCCGGCGTGCCCCGCGCGATCAGGGAAAGATCAACATCATCGCCGAGAGGAGTTTTTTTAGTGTGGACTTTGAGAATGCTTTCGCGGCCTCGCACGTCGGGTCGGTCGACGACAACACGCCGGTCAAAACGTCCAGGACGGAGGAGCGCCGGATCCAACACGTCGGGCCGGTTTGTAGCCGCAACGAGGATGACGCCCTCGTTTGATTCAAAGCCGTCCATTTCCACGAGAAGCTGATTAAGTGTTTGTTCACGTTCGTCGTGTCCGCCACCTAAGCCCGCGCCGCGGTGCCGCCCGACAGCGTCAATTTCGTCGATAAAAATGATGCAGGGCGCGTTCTTTTTACCTTGCTCGAACAGGTCACGCACGCGGCTGGCGCCGACGCCCACAAACATCTCCACAAAATCGGAGCCTGAGATCGAGAAGAAGGGAACGTTAGCCTCGCCGGCGATGGCGCGCGCAAGCAGAGTCTTACCGGTACCGGGAGGGCCGATCAGCAGAACGCCTTTGGGAATGCGGCCGCCGAGCTTTTGAAATTTCTGCGGCTCACGCAGGAACTCGATGATCTCCTGCAGCTCCTCTTTCGCCTCTTCAACGCCCGCTACGTCTTTGAAGGTGACTTTCTTCTGTTGCGAGGAGTGCAGCCGCGCACGGCTCTTTCCAAAACTGAGCGCTTTATTTCCGCCGCTCTGCATCTGGCGCATCATGAAGATCCACAAACCTAGCAGGATCAGGACCGGCACTGCGTTGAAAAGAATACCGATCCAACTGCTCCCGGTAGAATCCTTCCAGGTGTACTTTACGTTCTTCTCCTGCATCATTTTGTAAATGTCAGGATAGTTCGGAGGAATGACCGTGTGGAACGGTTTCGAGACGCCGTTGTCCACCATCGTGCCCTGCACGTCCGTACCGGTGATGTTTGCGTCCCGGATTTTACCTTCTTGGACATACGTCACGAAATCGGACACTGACAAATTGGTCGGTGTAGGACCCCGTCCGGTCTTGACCGCCATGTACACCAAAACCACCGCGCAAATAATGACAACCCAAAAAACCGCGGTTTTCACGTTTGAACTCATGAACTCACCTTCTGCCGGCGTACGTCTCACCGGCTCCGGGCGCATGACGCCCGCTTCCCCTCGTTTACAAAGACGTTAATCCCACTGCTTTCGATTCAGCTGTGCCGTACACTGACGCGATCATTCCTGCGGCCGATACGTCAAGCGAACAGCGCCGCCTTGTTCTTTTGAGGCTGTAAAGTTAACGGCGCCGCCAAATTGGCGAGCCCAAGCGATTTCGTCTCCGCAGACAACGATCGGCCAGTGCCGCCGCATCCAGAGCGGCACACGATATTCCTGAAAGAGGGACTTGATCTTCTCTGCTCCCTTATGTCCGACCCGGTGAAGCTGGTCGCCCGGCTCCCAATTGCGGACGCAGAACACACCTTCTGAAGAATTCAGGGCAATCCGATCGCCATTCAGATATACCCGTTCGAGCGATAATTCTTGTCCTTCCTTGAAACTAGCACAAATTTCGGTGCCCGGCTTTACCCAATCGATGCAAAGTGATCCGGCATTCGCCGGGAGCGCTAACTCCTTTCCGAATACGATGTGAAGGCGATAATGCCGCCCGTTGGCGTTCAGTGCTCCAGGTGCGGCGATCAGTAATTGATCAAACGATCGTAGGGCCTCGGCACCCGGGACCAACACTCGGTCATGTCCCTCGCAGGACCGGCAAAGAGCCAGAACAGCGTCTATGTGCTCCATATCCAGTGCGCGCAGGCTCATGCGGGTTACAAAAAGAGCGTGGCGAATCAGCCTCCGCTGCACAGCCAAATGCAAATCGCGGACCGCTCCGACGGGCAAAATCCACCCGAGATGGATGCGTTTCGCTAATTGATGGAACAACTTGCTGATCTCGCCCAGCCAGTAGTCTTCTTCGGCGAGGGCCAGTTCGGAAGTCCTGGACAGCACGACCTCGAGATTCGAATTGTAGTCACGGGTCAGGGCGGGCAAGAGGTCGTTGCGCAACCTGTTGCGAGTGAAGCGGCAGTCCTGGTTCGAGCTGTCTTCGCACCAGCCGATTCGCTCGGCCTCGGCCCACGAACGTATCTCCTGGCGACTACTTGTAAGCAATGGCCTGATCAAGCGGTTCGGCGTCCATAAGCGCATCCCACATAATCCAGCCAGGCCGGAGCCTCTCAGAAAGCGAAACAGAACCGTTTCTGCCTGATCGCTGCGGGAGTGGCCGAGCGCAATCTTGTCGAGTCCACCTTCGCAATTCAGCAGGCGCAAGAAGAATTCCCGCCGGGCATCGCGCGCTTGCTCCTCGATATTGGCTCCTTCAACGCGAGCGGATTCGACGAATATTTCGACATTAAGGAAAGCAGCAAGTGCGCGAACGAATTGTTCGTCCTGGTCCGATTCTTCGCCCCTCAATCCATGATTGACGTGCACGATCGAGAGAGTGATCCCGAAGCGCGGCGCCAGTCTTTCGAGAATGTGCAGGAGAGCGACCGAATCCGCGCCGCCCGAAACCGCCACGCCCACCCGATCACCAGGTGACAGCATGTTATAACGAGTGAGTATTTCAGCCACTCGCTCGATTAAATCAGCGGTCAATACCGCCATTCTAAGTCGTTCGCGGCCATCAATCCTAAATGCAAATCAACACTCCCCTGACGGAAGAGCAATTGCATCACCTCGCTGCCGGAGTGAAGGTGCTGTTGATGGATGTCGATGGCGTTCTGACGGACGGGCGTCTCTACCTGGTTCCCGATGCGAACGGGAATATGGTTGAGACGAAGGGATTCGATTCGCAGGATGGAATCGCCCTTCGCTGGTTGACTTGGTTTGATATCAAGACGGGCGTGATCAGCGGCCGCGAGTCGCCGGCGACCGCTGTGCGGGCAAGCCAAGTGGGCATGAGTTGGGTTTTTCAGGGGCATATCGAAAAAATTCCGTTATTCGAACGCATCCTCGCCGAAGCGAATGTACAGCCAACAGAGATCGCCTATGTGGGCGACGATCTCACGGACGTGGTGATCATGCGGCGAGCCGGTCTCTCGTTCGCCACAGCAAACGCTCGCCCCGAAGTGAAGCGTTCGGCCATGGCAGTAACGGAGGCGATGGGAGGGTCCGGTGCAGTGCGCGAAGTAATCGAGGTGCTGCTCAAAGCCCGCGGTGTCTGGGCCAATCTGCTCAAGAAGTATGAGGTGAACTTCTGAGCGATCCCGGAGCAGGAAGAATAGGTCTGGTCCTCACGACCGCAGCGGGGCCCGGCGTGCTTCATCAACTCACGGGCGTTATCGCTCAACATCAAGGTGACATCCGTTCGATTTCGATCATCGAGGATCTGCCCACCGAAAGCCGCATTTATCTCGAACTCGATCTGCCCGGTTCTACAGACCCTCTGGTGAGCGATCTCGAGCGGCTGGAGGTAGTGCGCTCCGCTGCCCAGGTGCAATCACTCCAAAAGATCTATGGCAAGCGGATCATCATCATGGGAGGCGGGGCACAAGTCGGACAAGTAGCGGTTGGGGCGATATCGGAGGCAGATCGCCACAATATTCGTGGTGAGCATATTTCGGTTGACACCATTCCCCTCGTCGGAGAACAGACGCTAGCGGACGCTGTCCGCGCAGTGCGGCGCTTGCCGCGTGCTCGCGCGCTCGTGCTTGCGGGTTCACTGATGGGCGGGGAGATCGAGAAGGCCGTTCGCGAAGTCCGCAACGAAGGATTACTGGTAATCAGCTTGAATATGGCGGGAAGTGTGCCGGATGCTTCCGATTTAGTGGTCACCGATCCGATTCAAGCGGGCGTTATGGCGGTGATGGCTGTTGCCGACACCGCCAAGTTTGCCATAGAACGATTACGCCGGAGGGTTTTCTAGCTACTGCACTTCGATCTGAAATTCTTGCAACAGTTGACGATCGGAGCCGGCTTGCGCAGGTGCGTAAACGCGGATGAAGTAAATACCTTTCTCTTTTAGCCTGGGAACGGATACGCGAGCTTCGTCGTTGTGATCTGCTGCGGTTCCGGACCAAACCGGTTCTCCGGTGCCTTTGAGAATTTCTACTGCTGCACTGCCATCCGGCAGCTCGCCCTTAAGATCGATTGCGAGCGGCCGTCCCTGTGGTACGAGAACTACGTCCGCGCCGCGATGCGCTGACAAGGTTACTTGGGCAGGAATAAAGTTCGGCGCTGCTGTTACTGCCAAGATCACGGCAGCGGCTGCACCTGCGAAGGATAGATTGGGAATGGTAAACCACTTCCGCCAGAACGGCGAAGAGGTCGCCGGAACCTTTTTAGCTTGGAGATTGGTTAAGGCGGTCTTCATGACCGCCACTTCTTCGGTGAGAGCCTCGAGCCGGGTAACACACGCCTCGCAGGCCAGGAAATGCGTTTCGATCGTCTCGAGCTCGGTTTCGGTGGCCATGTGGAGCAAGTAACGCTCCAGTGCGTCCTCACTGGGGTGGTCGAGATATGCGTCAGTCATAAGGTTGTGCAAGAGAATTCTGTTCTCTCGCTATCAGAAAAGTGCTCGTCAGCCTGCTTGCGCTCTCACGAAAACCGAGAAAATTCCGCTACTCGCCAGTTTTTTCTTGCCAATCTCTCCGAACTTGGCTTTAGCCCGCGATTTCAGAAGCCGGAATTGAGTTTCGGTAAGGGACATCTCCCGGCAAATCTGCTCTTGGCTCTGCTCCTGGAGATAGAACCGGACAAGAATATCACGATCTCTCTCGGAGAGTGCTTCGAGAGCGCTCTTCATCAACTCTGCTTTCTGCCTGAGAATGGCTTCCTGTTCTGGATTTTGCTTGCGATCGGCGACGGTGATGCCCGTTTCCAGATCCGTTTGCTCGCGCCGAGTGTGAACGGCTTGTTCTATGTAAGCGGCGACCTGCCGCCGTACAACGGTGCGCACGAAGCCCATCAGCCTTTCGGGTTCCCGCAAATCGCCTTTCCGAATCGCATTCACAACGATCAGGAAGGTATCGTGCACTTTGTCGTCCAGTTCCTGAGGCCCCAGTTGGCGGCATAGGTAGTAACGGATGCCGCGACTGAACAGTTTGTACAACTGTTCCATGCCAGCGTTCTCGCCGGCCTTGATCTGCTCAACTAGCAGCGCCCAATCAACCGCAGGGAAGCCGGGTTTCGCTTTCTCTGCGGAATCTTGAGACGTATCAGCATCTGCGGCCGGCGCCTGGGGGAGTTTTTGTGGGGTGGCCACCATAGATTCGGAGATTACTCCTTGGAAATGATCGAATACGCTGCCCAGAATTTCGGCGAACTGCGATAACCGCTCTCGCGCTGCATATCCAATTGGGCTAATTGGAGTGCCGTAGCAGCGTTTTCTGCAATGGTCCCGGTTTTTACTCCATTCAAGTGACTGTAGAAAGCGGAAAAGAATTGACCGGAATCATCGGGCGTAGGCCAGGCGGTGACAACAACTGCAGAGGCGCCCGCCAACAACCATGCCCGGCTCAAGCCAATGACACCAGCACCCGGAAGAATTTTGCCCTGTTCGGAAAAGCAGCCACTGAGAACAACCAAGCTGCCTGGCACGCGATAGCGCGCAATGACTTCCCTGGTCAGCAGTTCTGGAACATCGTTCTGATTCAGGCTCAGCGCCAAAGCCGCGTCTTCTGGTTGTCCCTCCGGGCTAACAACATGGACGGCAAAGTGCAGTATTGCTGGGTGCGCAAGCAACGCTTTTTTGAGAGCGGCGCCGTTTGCCTGGGCTCCGGTGAGAATCTCGGCATCGGGCATTCCACTCAGTCGCGCTGAGGATCGTATCTCCCGCTCGCTTCCGGGTAGTCTCGCCAGTGCGACTGAGGCTCTTCCTTCGGCCCGAACCGGACGGATACGCGCTGCTCGCCGCGAATCGGCCAAGTTGTAAATTGGATCTCCGATCCCGAGAAATTGGGGCTTCGGCCGTTTGGGTTTCGACGAAAGCAGTAGCAACTCGCTGGGAAGCAGGCGAATGGCGTGTGATGCCACGAGAGGCGCCGCGGAGTTGCCGGGATCGGGTAAAGCGGAGAAGGGAAAAGCTTCCAGCAATTGTCCATCGCCTGCGATTAGCCAGTCCTTTTTGTTGCGAATCGAAGGCGGGAGCTGCCCGAACAAAGTGCGGCTAAGGCTCCGGCCAACAAGCGAAACATCGCGCCCCGCCTGCAATGCCTCTCTAAAGCTGGCGATTGTGCTGGCTATATTTTTCGCGCCAGCCAATTCGTACACCTGCACTTTATCCCCGGTAACCGCCCAAAGAAACGAGTCGCTACTGCCGAGACAAAAGCTAAGCAGCGCCTCGTCGCCATCGATTCTTGCCTGAATATCTCTAAGTGAATTCTTATGCGGATTTCTCTCACTATGCTGGGGAGTATTTTGCAGGTTGAGATCAGCTCTGTTTTCGATATCGCTCAGTTGAGTACGAATATCCCGGAGTTGGTCGGCGGTCTTTTGGCTGGATTGTCCAAGGGTCTCCTGGGCCTGGACACTTTGCAACTGGGAAAGGAGCTCAAAATACGCTGCTGGTAACTGGAAGTCGCGGCTCAGTTCAGAGGTGATTTGCTCCCGCAAACTGGCTCCTCGGTTCTCGGCTAACGCGTTCAACCCCTCTTGAGCGAGGGCAGGATTATGCGACTCCAAAGAGAGCTTGGCGGCTAATAGAGCGAAATCGACGTACACCGCTTGCAGGGTCACTACAGTGCGCGTGTTGGTGGCGTCACCGGGAAGGGCTCCTTTTCGCCATTCGTTCGCGGATTCGACAGCTTTGCGGAATTGGGATAGGGCCTCGGTTCTGCGATTGAGAGCCAGAAGAATCTCGCCACGGACGTGGACTGGATAGTATTGCGGATTGGTTTTAAAAGACAACCCTGCGGTAGAAAACGCTTCGTCCACCAGCTTTAGAGCCAGATCATATTGTTTTCTGTGAAAAGCAAGCTCGGCGAGATGTTCCTTAACGAAGGGCACCATCTCCTGGTCACCCGCGGATTTCGCGAGCGACAGGGCCGTTTGGAACGGTTGCTCGGCTGCCTGCGTATAACCGGCGAGCAATAAGGACGTTCCAAGCTCGTCTCGAATAGTGGCCTCGAGACTGACCTGGTGAGCTTTCTGCGCTGCGGCAATCGCTTCGTGGTAGAGGGCTATTGCCTTCGCAAGATCCGAGTTGCCGACTCGGCCATCGCCGGTGGCGCGATCGGCTTCGATATCAGCTTCATTTACCAATGCCATCGCCAGGCGATCGTGGGAAGCTGTCTGTTTGAAACAGGCGACCGCTTCGAAGGCTTCTTTTTCGGCAGATTGCGAATCGCCAAGCCGAGAATAGATCGCGCTCAGATTGTTCGCCGCAGCTCCCTCGAAACCGACATTATGGCTGCGTATCGCGAAATTCTTCGCGGCGGTGGCGGACCGCATTGCGGCTGCGTACTGAAAAAGCCTGGCTTGGGACGCGCTCGCAGCTATCAAAGCCTCCGCATGCCGCGCGTCGTCGCCAGAAGCGGCAGCCAGATCTGACGCCCGCTGAAAGAATTGCACTGCGTCCGAATACTGTCCCCGGTTGCGCGCTGCCCGACCTTGTGACATTTCCGTCTCGTACCGGGCAGGAGCCGCATTCGGCTCTCGGTGGTCGGCAGCAGCCAAACTGACGTGCATGAGCACGCACGGCAGTAACAGAGCTTGAGGCAGCCACAGGGCAAGTGTCCACCCCACTCGTCTCAAAGGTGGCAGAGTATAATCCGGGCGAACCGGCCTGTCAGTACTCTACCACCGCTAGGGAGAGATCACCAAGAAATACTTCTGGATAATCCCGAAAAGAATCTGCTAGAAGCCAAATAGAATTCCGAAAATTCCACAGAAGCTATCAATGAGGATGATGTGACGCATGCGACTCCCTTCGCACACGAATCTATCGTCGGGTTGTGGTATTTCGAGGAGTATTAGGTCTGCTAAGCTACTGATTCTAAGCAGGATAATTTTTAAGAAATTTGTGACTGCCGAAACCGGCGTAACAGAACAGGTTCGGATGGCGCGAAGGTGCGCAACACCAGGCAGGTGATATCGTCGTGCTGGCGCGCGGACCCTACAAAGGCGTCTACAGAGGCCATAAGCCATCCGAGCGCCTGGGAAGCAGTTCGTCCGAGAAGACCATGGACGATTCCGAGCATACGAGCTTCGCCGTATTCTTCTTCGCGTTCGTTCTCTGCTTCGACCACTCCATCCGTAAAGATGAGCAAGAAATCGCCAGGGGTCAGGGTTGTGTTGCAGCATTCATAGTGAGCGGCCGCGCTGATGCCGAGGGGCAAGCCTCCCTTTTCCAGGCGCTCGATACTTCCCGAAGCCCGTCTCAGCACAGGCCAGTTGTGCCCAGCGTTGACAAAGGTCAGGCACTGAGTGGAGATCTCCAATTCCGCAAGGAAAGCGGTAATAAAGCGCCGGCCTCCCGCGTTCTGAGCACAGACGTATTGATTGAGGCGATTCACCAACTCAGGCAGGGAGAGCGGCAGGGTTGCCAAAGTACGCAGACTCGCCTGCAGGGTAGCCATCAGGAGCGCTGCCGGAACGCTCTTGCCAGCGACATCGCCGACGACAATGAGCAGACGCTTGTCTTGCGCGACAGGCAAGTCCCGCTCCGGATGCGGCACCATGCAGCGCAGAAAAGCGTCATAGTAATCGCCCGCCACGGTATTGGCTGGACGGGTTGCAAACGCGATATCGATACCGGGAATGGATGGAGGGGCAGAGGGCATAAGCCAGCCTTGTATCTCGCGCGCAATTTGGAGATCGCGTTTCATGGTGACGCGGTCGGCGAGTTCGAGAGCCAGCAGGATGACCAACGCGATGCCGCCGAATAAGGCGAGATTCGGCATGGAGAATTCGGAATCGCGATAGCGGATATCAAAACCCGGAAATACTAAGAGGATCAGGGCGATAAGAAGAAGTATTCGGCGGCCCGGGGAGAGTTTCATCATCATCGCCCAGAACAGCGCTTTAGCGACGCGGCGAGATCGCTTGCCGCGAGATTCCCCTTCGGCGCGGTTCCAATCGACCTCTTTCGAATAGAGTTCGTAGCTGGCTCGGGCTTCGGTGCGAAACTGCGCCCAAAGTTCCTGGACCTGAATGCCCTCGCTTACGCGTTGCCAAAAACTTCGCAGGGCGCGAACCATGTTTTAGGCTCAAGTATACGAAGGGTCTTTTCGAAAATGAGAGCGCGTGATCTGTCATTCGTTTTGATTGCTGTTTCATTTACCGCTGCATTGGCCCTGGTTGCGAGGTCGCAGCCCGAGTCACAGGTGGCAGTGGACGACGGGCCTCGTTTCACGCGAGGGAACCAGATGGTGCGGCCGGATAATTACCGTGAATGGATCTATCTCAGCTCCGGTTTGGGCATGTCCTATACGCCGGGGACGGCTGATGCCGATCCTAGCTTCGATAACGTGTTTGTGAATCCAAGTGCATACAAGTCATTTGTTGCAACCGGAAGGTGGCCGGAGAAGACCATCTTTGCGCTCGAGATCCGGCAATCCGTCAGTAAAGGATCCATTAATCGAAAGGGTCACTATCAGGGCGAGTTCGCAGCACTCGAAGTTCATGTCAAAGATGAGAGGCATTTCCCAGGGAAGTGGGCGTTCTACGGCTTCAATGGCCCGGAAAAGACCGCGAGCATGATTCCGACCAGCGCAGATTGCTATTCGTGTCACGAGCAGCACGGAGCGGTCGACACTGTCTTCGTGCAGTTTTATCCCACCTTACTCGACGTTGCCAAGCGACAAGGGACGATCCGGACGCAGTACTGAACCGATGAGGATCGCGGAACTCTGGCCCGATGTTCGCCGTGTGATTGTACTCGCGATTCCGGTCGCGTTAGCCGAGCTGGGGTGGATGGCAATGACGGTGGTGGACACCATCATGATCAGCCCGTTGGGGCCGGTAGCGATCGGCGCCATCGGGATCGGCAACAGCGCTTTCTATTCGTTCGCAATTTTTGGAATGGGCCTGCTGCTCGGCTTGGATACGCTCGTCTCCCAGGCATTCGGGGCGGGTGATCGTGGAGATTGTCACCATTCACTTTCACAGGGGCTGCATCTAGCGGTGTTTTTCACCATTCCGTTAATGCTTCTGTTTGCATTCATGCCACCCGTTTTCTACGCGCTCGGTATCAACGCAGAAGTGAGCGGGAGGGCAGGTTCGTTTCTGATTACCCTGAGCTTCAGCACGCTACCGCTGCTGCTATATGGCGCGCTGCGCCGTTACCTCCAAGGCATAGGTCACGTGCGGCCGGTTATGTTTACGCTGATCAGCGCGAACCTTATCAACTGGTTCTTCAATTGGTTGCTCATACTGGGGCACTGGGGATTCCCAGCTCTGGGGGTGGTGGGATCGGCGCTTTCTACCTGCTTGGCGCGAGTTTACATGGCCCTCCTGCTGGCTGGTTTCATTTGGTGGTTTGAGCGAAAAACAACGGCCGGCTTCCGGGCAATTTTTCGACCCCCAGACTGGACCCGGATTCACCGACTCATCCGGATCGGATTGCCCGCCGCGACTCAAATCCTGTTGGAAATCGGCGCTTTCGGAGCTGCCGCAATCCTGGCTGGACGACTAAGTCCGATTTCGCTCGCATCCCACCAAATAGCGCTAAACTGCGCGGCAGTGACTTTCATGGTCCCACTTGGGGTGTCATCTGCTGCGGCAGTGGCGGTGGGGCAGGCGATCGGGCGCGGTGAACCCGCACTCGCCAGACGCAATGGATTCATCGCGATCGGCCTCGCCTGCGCTTTTATGACGTGCGCGGCGCTGGCGTTCCTTGTGATCCCAGGACCAATTCTGCGTGTTTACACAAACAACGCAGGAATTCTAAGCATCGGTACCGGCTTGCTTGCCATCGCGGCACTTTTCCAATTGTTCGACGGTATTCAGACGGTTGCTACGGGCGCACTTCGCGGGCTAGGCAACACGCGCACGGCGATGCTGGTGAATCTCGGGGGCTATTGGCTTTTGGGCTTACCGATTGGATATATGCTCTGCTTCCGCCAGGGATTCGGGATCTATGGCCTGTGGTGGGGCTTAACGCTTGCGCTAATCGCGATTGCCCTCATTCTGCTTTACAGTTGGCAAGGGCAGTCGCGCTGTCCCCAGCCGGTATGTGAGGCCGCCCGAGTGCATAGCGCCTAAATCATGCTAAGGTCGGTTAAGGTACCTATGCACATCACCAGGCGGCTCGCGATTGCGAGCACGATAGGGATCAGTTTGCTAGCGCAGGCACCGCCTTCAAGCACGCTCACGGTGGGCGACAAGGCGCCCGATTTCACGCTCCCGTCCACCGACGGCAAAGCTGTTCACATCGCCGACTATATTGGCAAAAGCACCGTCGTGCTGGCGTTCTTTCCGGCTGCGTTCACAGGCGGTTGAACGGCGGAGATGAAAGCGTACCAGGCTGGTATGCAAAAGTTCCAAGAGACCGGAGCGAAGGTGTTCGCGATTAGCACCGATAACGGGCCATCGCAGAAAGCGTTTGCCGAACAGCTCGGCCTCTCGTTTCCCTTACTGAGCGATTTTGTCGATAGGAAGGTATCGCAAGAATATGGTGTGTACATTCCGAGATATGCAATTGCCGGACGAGTCACATTTGTGATTGATAGCAACGGCAAGATCGACACAATCGAATCGGGCGGCGATGCGATTAAAATGTTGCACACACCGGACGCTTGTAGCCGCCTTGCTCACAAGAAGGCGAGCGGAGGATAAGTTCTCCGGGATCATCGTGCTGTCCAGATCGATGTAGGCAAGATTCGTACGAGCTTGTTCGGAATTTAATCGGGGGAGCCTCGCAAATTCCCGCGTTTAGGCCGGCGCGAAACGCGTTACTCTGATGTGTAGATGTTGTTAGGCTCCGAGTCCGAACCTCATCAGGCGACCGCTCCCCGCTCTCCAAGGCTGCGTGTCCTCATAGCGGAGGATCATCAGCTCGTACTCGAGGGAATCAGAAAGATTATCGAGTCCGAGTGCCAGATAGTGGGTACCACCGGAAACGGCCGTGATTTGCTCAGTCTGGTGGACGAGCTCAAGCCCGATCTCTTGCTTCTTGATATCGCGTTGCCTCTTCTGAACGGCATAGAAGCGGCACGGCAGCTTCATCGAACGCATCCGGGATTGAAAATTATCTTTGTCACCATGCAGCTTAGCCGGGACTACGTGCGTGCGGCGTTCGAAGCCGGAGCATCCGGCTACGTGCTGAAACAGGCTGCGGCTGCCGACTTGGTGAACGCCCTTCGGGAGGTGAAAGGTGGCCGCTATTTTGTGTCGTCCGCGATATCGGACAAGTACCTGCCCCATGCGCCTTCGCCGAATCAGAATCCATCGAAGCTTTTTGGATCCCTAACGCCGCGGCAGCGAGAGGTCCTGCAACTGGTAGCTGAAGGCAAATCGGCTAAAGAGATCGGCAATCTGCTATTCATTTCTGTTAAGACCGTCGAATTTCACAAGAAACACCTGATGGAGGAACTCGACCTCCGGAGCACAGCCGAGCTGATCCGCTATGCGGTCGAGCACGGCTGGGTGTCCTCATAAGCTGTTCCAGCGTAATTTGCTCCTATGCGATGAAGTGAGCGTCGGGATCGAGCGTTTATCGTTAGCTATGTTCGTTGTAAGTGTTAATCCTTGCATCGGCATCGCCGCGCCGGCACGAGCTACTCTTAGCAGCCGGCATTCCTCACGTTGTTCGCCCGGCGGCGATTCCGGAAGAGCGCCAAGGGGGTGAGTCCCCGGCCAGCTTCGTCAAGCGGCTAGCGGAGGAGAAGGCTCGGTCGATCCCGCGTCAGACCGGCGACGTTGTTTTGGGCGCGGATACTGCCGTCTGCCTGGAAGAAGCAATATTCGGCAAACCCTCAGACCTCGAGGACGCCTCACGGATGCTGCGGGCCCTCTCCGGCCGAACGCACTCCGTTTACACTGGTATATGTCTTCTGTCTGACCGGCGCTTGATTGTCGATTCGGCTCTTACCTACGTTACTTTCGCGCCGCTATCGGATAACGAGATAAAGGATTACACTCGAAGCGGGGAGCCGCTTGATAAAGCGGGCGCATATGCCGTTCAGGGATTGGCGTCTAAATTTGTGCTGAGTATTGAAGGCTGCTACCAGAATGTAGTCGGGCTCCCGGTTTCCCTCGTCTACCATCATTTGAAGTCTTTATGAAGCCGTTTGCCTTGGCAGCGTCGGCCTTGGTGTGCAGCGTGGCTGCTTCCAGTGCACAGGTTCAACCCGGTGACTGGAGATCACAAGGAGTGATCTATCTAGACAGTTCCCTGAACGCGCGGCTGCATCCGGTACCGATCCAGGCCGTACACATGGGAGACGGCTTTTGGAAGGCGCGCCGCAACGTCACGACCGAACGTAGTTTGCCGACTCTTCTGCAATTGCTTGAAGAGCACGGGGTGGTAGATAACTTCCGGCGCCTTTCCGGTCAACCCGAACTTTCGCGCAAGGGCCCTCTGTATACCGATTCCGATCTGTACAAATGGATCGAGGCTGCCTCATGGGCGCTCGCATCAAACGAAACTTCAGACGCAGATAAACTCGTGCTCCGGGGCGATGTCGAATCGCTGATCTCGCACATTATCGCCGCGCAGGAGCCGAGCGGATATCTGAACACCTACTTTGTAGGCGATAAGGCTCATCTGCGCTTTACTGACCTGCCTCACTCTCACGAAGATTATTGTCTGGGTCACCTGATCCAGGCAGGAATTGCCTACTACCGGGCGACTGGCAGCCGCAAACTGCTCGAGGCAGGGATACGATTCGCGGATTATGTCGTCGATAACTTCGGCCCGAACAAGCGGCCATTCGTTACCGGCCATCCGGAGCTAGAGATGGCAATGGTTGAGTTGTATCGCACGACCGGCGAGACCAAGTACCTAGAGTTCGTACGTTACTTGTTCAGTGGCGTTGAGAAAGATCGACTGAAATTGAAAGACGCCGAAATCCGGTACATGTTCAGTGGCCGGCCTTTCACATCCCATACGGAGTTTGAAGGCCATGCGGTGCGAGCGCTTTATGCCGTGTCGGGCGCAACCGACTACTTCACCGAACGCGGCGATCCAGCCTACAAGAGAACACTGGATCTGCTGTGGACCGACCTCACGACGCGAAAAATGTACATTACCGGCGGTGTTGGATCGCGGTCCGCGGGAGAGAGTTTCGGCGATCCGTATGAGCTGCCGGCTGAGCAGGCCTATGCGGAGACGTGCGCCGCAGTTGCTAATGTGATGTGGAACTTCCGGATGCTGAACCTCACGGGCGACGCGCGTTACGCGGATGTTCTGGAACGGACCCTTTACAACGGAGCCAACTCCGGGATGTCTCTTTCGGGAACCTTATATTGCTACCGGAACCCACTCGCCTCTTCCGGCGACAAGCTGCGTAACCCCTGGTATGACACCACCTGTTGTCCGCCCAATATTGAGCGCTTGCTTGAATCTCTGCCGGGTTATTTCTACTCGACGAGCCGTGATGGGGTTTACGTCAGTCTGTATCACAGCTCGGAACTGGATTGGCACCTGGAAGGTGGCCCACATTTGAAGTTGCTGCAATCGACGTCCTATCCATGGAGTGGCGATATCAAATTCACAGTCACGCCGGAGCGCCCGGCCGAATTTGCGCTGTATCTTCGGTGGCCCAACTGGGCTCCCGCTGTGGATGTTGAGGTGAACGGCCAGCCGATGCCTGTATCCTCCTCCACTCGGAGAGGTTCGTTCATTGAGATTTCGCGGATCTGGAATCCTGGCGATACCGTAACACTCAACTTGCAAATGCAATCGACCCCAATGGTGGCGAATCCGCAGGTGGCCGACGAATATGGGCGAATCGCATTACAGCGTGGCCCACTTGTGTATGCTCTCGAACAGATAGACCAGAATGGCGTTGCTTTGACTGATATTTTCTGGCGGGTTACCACCCCTATTACAGCCGAGGTGCGGAAAGATCTTCTAGGCGGAGTGACAGTTCTAAAGGTTTCCGGCCAAGCTGCCGAAAAACCTGTTGGGGAGGAGCCCCTATACCAGCCATTGTCAGCCGCAATACTCTTGACCAAGCGGCCGGTACCGCTAACGTTCATCCCTTACTACACGATCGCCAACAGGGAACCTACTCCCATGGAGGTCTGGGTTCCGATTTCGCGTTCCGAAGGTGGGGCAACTAATGCCTTTGCGTCTGTTCCCGATCGGCGTGCAGATGCCAGGTAAGGTTCGTGTTGTAAGCACCACGAGTAAAATCATGAATTCGCAAGGTAAGCTTTAATCCATGATCTCCAAGTTTATCACTGGTCTTAACTTAGGTCGGCGCAACTGGCCCGCTGCTTTGGCCGCGCTAACAGTTTTTCCGCTCCTGGCGGTGGGGCAAACAGGGTCCGTTGGACCGACTCCGGTGCCTCAGGTGCCCCAAACCAAGCCCGCACAGCAAGCACCCGCCACGGTGAATACACCCGGTACACCGGGGGAAAACAAAGCACCTGCGGGGAATGCGGCCTCGGGTGCTGGAGCACCGGTCGATTCCAACTCATACAAAGTGGGGCCGGCTGATGTCCTGAATGTCAGGGTCTGGGATGAAGAGAAATTTACGGGGCCCGTTACAGTCCAACAGGATGGAAAGATCACGTTGCCGCTCGTAGGTCAGTTGCAGGCTGGAGGACTAACTCCTGTACAAATCCAGGACTCGATTGCTAAATCGCTTACGAAGTACGTGGTGAAACCCCTCGTTACCGTGAACGTGCTGGAGGTTGGCAGCAAACGCTATTACATGGATGGCCAAGTTAATCGCGCGGGCGAATATGCGCTGGTTGTACCCACTACCATTCTGGAGGCAATCAGCAAAGCAGGTGGCCTGCAGGAATTCGCCAACTCTAAGAAAATTTACGTTTTGCGTGGCGACAAGAGAATTCCGTTTAATCTGAAGGACGTGATACGCGGGAAGCACATGGAGCAGAACATCCATTTGGAGCCCGGCGACCACGTAGTAGTTCCCTGAGAGGAATTTGAGGCCCGATCTTCATGCTTGACCGATTGTCTATACCGCGCCGGCCGCTTGATTTTGGAGATTATGTCGACATTCTCCGGCGAAACCTCGGATGGCTAATTGCCCCCGCCTTTATCGGGGTAGTTATCTCCACGATCGTCGCCTACATGTTGCAAGACACTTACAAATCAATCGCGCTGATTCAAATTGTTCCCGCGCAGATTTCGCCGGAGTTGATTCAGAACGTCAGTGCGCAGGACGCTACCGACCGGATCAACGGAATGGCGCAATCCATTCTGAGCCGCAACACACTGACAACGATCATCAACACTTACGGCCTTTATAAGAATGAATTAAAAACCGAGCCGCCGCAGGATGTGATCGAAAAGATGAAAAAGGCCATCGACATAAGACCGCTGGTGGGAGCGGCGGGGGTGGCTAATACCTCAGGAAGGAACAACGTTCCGGCTATGCAGGTGGGGTTCTCGTATCGCGACAAGTACGTTGCGCAAAAAGTATGCCAGGACCTGATCTCGCGCTTTGTGGATGCCGATACGGAACAAAGCCTGGGCACGTTGGAAGCGGCAAACGGTTTCCTTGTCGACCAGGTAGACCAGGCGAAGCGTCGCTGGGATCAAGTCGAACAGAAACTGGCAGAGTATAGAACCAAGAATGCTGGACGGCTTCCTGACCAATTGCAGAGCAATCTCTCTCAAATGAATGTGCTGGATACCCAGGCGGCCACTTTATCCGAAGCAGCAACTCGCAATACCGAACAACGCATGATGCTCGAGACCGAGCTTCGTATCGCGCACGACCGGCTAAGCGCTCTCAAGGCTAATTCAGTGGCACAGAACCAGAAAGTTGGCGAGCTCGACAAGGAGATCGACAGGTTGCAGGATGCGATTGCCGCGATGAAGGACAGGTATACGGACGATTACCCCGATCTGCAGGCTGCTCGCGACCGCCTCGCTTCGTTAAAGAAGCAGCGAGAAGCTGCGTCGAAAGAGACACCGGCGAGCGATGATACACCGGTACCGGACAATCCCTCGCTCAACAAGGAACGCCTGTCAGCGCAAGCAGCCATCGACCAGATTCAAACTCAAATGAAGGCTAATGCTCTGGAGGGTTCCCAGATCAAGCAGCGAATGAATGGAGTGAACAACGCACTCAGCGCATATCAAAGCCGGATTACGGGCGAGCCGGAGGACCTTAAACAATACGCAGATCTCATGCAGGCTCGTCAGATCGCGCAGAAAGAATATGACGACTTTGAAGCCAAACGCGAGAAGTCCGCTGCAGCCCTGGATCTTGGGCGGCGAAAGCAGGGTGAGACTCTGGAGCTTCTGGATGCGGCTTCGTTACCGCCTGCGCCTACCGCACCCAAGCGAGCCGTTATCATTCCGATCGGCGCCGTAGCGGGACTCTTTCTCGGCCTGGTGTTGGTCGCTTTCCGTGAGGTGAAGGATACGTCGCTAAAGAATTTGAAAGACGCTCGTCTCTACACTCAGCTTTCCATTCTTGGCAGTATTCCATTGCTTGAGAATGACGTGGTCGTGCAGCGTCGTAAGCAGGTCATGTGGGTGAGTTGGGCTACAGGAACTGTTCTCGGCCTGGCGGTCATGGGAGCAACGATCGCGCACTACTACATCAACAGGGCATAAAGAGAAAAAATGAGCCGTATTCACGACGCGCTGCGTAAAGCTGCGCAACAGAATCCGCCAGCCGCAAAGGTTTCGCCGCCGCCGCCTACGCGTACGAGCTCGGTTCTTGGCCAAGGTGAGCCGCAGGTCGCAGTACCCGGATCAGCCGAAGCACCTGCTGCGGCGCCGAGTCGGTCGAGCGTTGCTTCGTCAGTTGTGGATCCCCTGGTTGTGATGGTGGATCCCGAAGATCTCTATCATCTTGACGAGATCATAAAATCCGCTCGACAGGCTCCCTACGACCCGCTAGGCAGCGCGCTTCTAGTGAACCCCGCGAAGCCTCGCGAAGCGCCAGCAGAAGAATTCCGCAGTTTGCGAACCCGCTTGAATCATTTGCAGACAATGCAGCCTCTTCATACGTTGGTTGTGACGAGCGGCTCTCCGGCTGAAGGCAAATCGTTCACCGCTTCCAATCTCGCGATCGCGCAATCGCAGCTCGCTGATAAGCGGGTTTTGCTCGCCGATTTCGATTTCCGCCGTCCCAGCGTCGACAAGACATTTCGGCTCCCTTCATCACCCGGTATTACCGATTACCTCCAAGGGAAAGCGCGACTAGCGGATCTTTTTACTAAGATCGGGGATACGAACCTCTACGTCATCACGGCGGGAGGACCGGTCGCGAATCCACTCGAGCTGCTGAACCTGAAAGAAAGCGCCGCACTGATCCAAGCACTGGGTGAACATTTCGATTGGGTGATTCTGGATAGCCCGCCGCTATTGTTCGCAGCAGACGCCAATCTGCTGGCCACGATCTGTGACGGCTCGATTCTGGTTGTCCGGATTGGACACACTACGTTCGATTCCGTGACGCGCGCGATGCAATCCTTATGCGAGAACAACATTCTCGGTGTAGTCGTGAACGGTGCTCGACGTGGCGAACTGTACAGCAAGTACGCCTATTATCACGACTATTATTACGATGCGGAGACCGGCTCCTCGGAATCTGAGACGGGCGAGCAAGAAGCAGTTTCTGTCGACTCAGTTGAGTAGTCAATAACCGCCTCGCATCCAGACCGCCTGTTCGCGCATCAGAGAAGCGTGAGCGCCGGCCGTGGCGATCACGGAGGCAATTCGTTTGAGCACTACCGCGAGTTCCGTTGATTTCGACAAGAGCGCTGATACGCTGCCGTCAGTTCACGAACTGATTCGCACGCGTTGGAGTCCCCGCTCGTTTTCGGATCGTCCCGTTTCAGATCAGGACCTCAGAACCGTTCTCGAAGCGGCGCGCTGGGCCGCGTCCTCAAACAACGAACAGCCCTGGAGATTCCTAATCGCGAGAAAGTCGGACGGGGAAGCTTACGGTAAAATGCTCAGCTTGCTTGTGCCGTCTAATCAAGAGTGGGCCAGAACAGCGCCGGTTCTGATCATTATGGCGGCCAAAAAGAACTTTTCCCATACTGGCGTGCCCAATGCATACGCCCTTCACGATACAGGCGCGGCTTTGGCGAACCTCTTCTTGCAGGCGAACGCTCTCGGGTTGAGCGCGCACGGAATGGCCGGGTTTGACCGGGAGCGGGCGCATGAGGTTCTGGGTATTCCTGCAGATTACGATTTAGGCGCTGCCGTCGCGCTCGGATACAGAGATTCGCCGGACAAGCTCACCAATGAACGGCACCAAAAGGCCGAAACCGCTCGCCGTCAACGGAAGCCGCTGAACGAGATCGCGTTTGGACCATTCTGGAATCAACCACTCTCATTGTGAGACGGCAGATTCCGGCGGAGCCAATGTCACGATAGTTGCACCCCAACCGCCTGCCTCTGCCGGCGCATCGCTGAAGCTCACAACATAGGGAGTCTTGCTCAGAGCCGATCGAACGATTTCCCGTTGTACGCCAATTCCGCGTCCGTGGATGATGCGGAGAGCCGCAAATCCGAGTCGGTGTGCTTCTTCCAAATAAGCCTCGACCGCTGCTTTTACATCGCGGGGCGCTATCGTGTGGAGATCAAAGACGTCTGTGATCGGGATCTCGACCGCGCCGTCGTCATCCATGTGGAGAGTGGACTAATACGGGACGCGAGGCGTCAAGCGTCGCTGCTGCGTCTGCTGTTGAGTATTGCTTCCCTCGCTCAACGCGGCGCGGGGCGGGGCGTTCGAGAAATCGAGATCCGAAGGTGCGAAGGTGATGGGACGATCAAGCACCATCTCGACCGTTGACCCTTTGTTGAGAGTGGCATCTGGGCCGCGAGTGAGCAGAACGCCCAGCAAGCCCGTGGCCGCGCCCGCACCAACTCCGATTCCGGCGCCTCTGGCCACGTTTCCTGCCGCTGCACCGATTCCGGAGCCGATCACTGTACCAGTGCTGGTCGTCTCCGCCACCGTTACCGCATCGCCTGTTCTGTTCCCGGGCCCCTTGACGGTGTTGTGCTCGCGATCGAGGGTGTCATTATCGCGCGGATCAACGGCACCCAGATCCGACCGGAAATCACGGCTTACACCGTTCGGTAAAGTGAGGGAATCGAAGCGCACCTGCAATTCGCCTCGGCCTTTCACGTGTCCTGGCCGCTTCACCTCAGTGATCGTGCCAGTGACCCAGCTCCCCTGCGGAATTACAATGCGTCCATTCGAAATGACAGGGAATGCGGTTTCCAAGTAGATCCGATCCCCGACAACAGCTTGTTTTGTGCTCACGCTGTTAATCATGCTCAGCAGAATATGCGTTCCTGCCAAGACCTGGTAAGATCCGCTTCCGGGTTGCGCCTCGCGCTGCTTGAACCCAGCCTCTGGTGGGGCTGGTGTGGTGGCCGACGGTGCAGGTTGTGATTCCTGCCCAAAGAGCACAACGGCTACGGTCGTGAACAGGCACGCCAAAGCCATGCATTTTGTCATCGAAATAGTCCCTTACGCCCCATTCTATGGTGAAATTCGACTTTCGGTTAGGAGGACGCCGTGGAGGATCGGAGCGTTGCGACCGCCTTGTCTCCTTTGTTGACCAAACGCTTGGCCTTTTTTAGAACGGTACTTAGCGGCAATCGGGAGAGCGCGTCCATCGGAACCCAACGGCAGACTCCGAGATCAGCCGGAGCCATGCCTAGCCGCACGTCAAAGCGGTAATTCCGAAGGGTAATGCCGTGCCGGAAAGTACCGAGGCTTTCACCTACGCCGATCGCCGGAAGTTCAGAGCGCTCCGGCAATTCCCAAAATCCAGGCATTAGGCGGGAGTCCTCAGGCCGCTGCCATACCAGCAATCGGCCGGCCTCCTCAATCCAGAAGACCACTCTGTGTTCCTCAATGCTCTTGGTCTTCACTGTCTTAACGGGTCTGAGGTGCTGGGTGCCCCGCTTTCGCGCGGCGCATAAACTCGCAACCGGGCAAAGCAAGCATTGCGGATTACTTGGCAGACAGACCGTCGCACCCAATTCCATCATCGCTTGATTGAAATCTCCGGGCCGGGACCTGTCCAGCAACACGCTCGCCTGTTCCGTCACATGTCTTCGTCCTCGCGCGGATGCAATGTCGGCAGCATCGTCAAGCACCCGGGTTAAGACTCGAAGCACGTTGCCGTCAACCGTCGCATGGAGCAGCCCAAAAGCAATACTGGCGACGGCCGCGGCGGTGTAGTCACCAATGCCTGGTAAGGCGCGAATGTCCGCATAGGTGTCGGGGAATGCGCCGTAACTCCTGATCAGGCGAGCCGCCTTCTGCAGGTTGCGTGCGCGATAGTAGTAACCCAGGCCAGCCCAATACGCGAGAATATCCGACTCCGGCGCTTCGGCGAGCGCCTGGAAAGTGGGGAAACGGGCGAGGAAGCGTTCGAAGTACGGGATCACCGCAGCTACGCGAGTCTGCTGCAGCATGGTTTCCGAGATCCAGAGGGCATAGGGATCTCGCGTCTTTCTCCATGGCAAATTCCGTTGGAACAGGTCGAACCAGGACAGCAGATCATGCCGAAAAAGCTGGACTTGACTTTCGGACAGCACTCGATTGGAAACGGCGAGCCTCTTCGGCATCCTATACTAGGGAGAGATTTCCTTTCCGTCGAGATCTACGGCGCGGCCCAAAGGGTCGCGCAAACCTTCCGTACTGTCTGCAATGCCGGAAATCTCAAGCATATCGCTCTGTGAAGAGGTCGCGTCCGCCGAGGTTGTCGCTGCGGCACGACCCGTGCTGGCGATTCATGGCGCGCGCGTTCACAACCTCAAGAACATCACGGTTGAAATTCCGCATGACCGATTGACAGTTGTGACGGGAGTTTCCGGTTCCGGCAAATCGTCGCTGGTGTTTGACACGATTTATGCCGAAGGCCAGCGCCGATACGTGGAATCGCTCTCGGCCTATGCGCGCCAATTTCTGGAGCGCATGGAAAAGCCCGATGTGGATGAGATTCTGGGCATCGCCCCTCCGATCGCGATACGCCAGAAGAATCAGACGCGGAATCCGCGCTCGACGGTCGCGACGGCCACGGAGCTATACGATTTTATGCGGCTCCTGTGGGCGCGGGCTGGGCAGACGTATTGTCCGAACGACGGCACTCGTATTCAGAGAGATACGGTGGATCAGGTGGGGGAGGCAATGCTGAAGGAGGAGGAAGGCTCCCGCTGGTATGCCCTGTTTCCCGTGAGAGTGGAAGCAAGCAATGCGACCGCGCTTCGGGACCGGCTCTTCGATCTGCGAAAGAAAGGGTTCAACCGGTTGTTTCAAAGCGGCCGCATTTGCGAGTTCTCCACACCCGAATCTCTGCTCGAAATCGATTTCGCGAAGCCGGTTTATGTACTTGCCGATCGGATTGTGATCCGTTCCGATTCCCATCAGAGGATCGTCGATACTGTCGAAATTTGCTATCGCGAGACCGGCGAAGTTTTCTTTGAACAAGCTGGCGTCGCCGAACCGATTACACGTCATTTCAGCGAAAAGTTCGCTTGCAAAGCGTGCGGCCTCACTGCTGTGGTGGCGGAGCCGACGCTCTTCAGCTTCAATAGTCCGATCGGAGCGTGCCCTGTTTGCCAAGGCTTCGGCAACACGATTGATTACGACTTCGATTTGATTATTCCCGACCCGACGCTCTCACTCGAGGAGGGCGCGGTTGATCCATGGACCAAACCGCAATATGGCTGGTATTACGACGAAATCTTCAAGCCGAAGACTCGCGGCAAAGTTCGGTTGAACGTGACGTATTCGGATCTCAAAACGCAGGAGAAAGAGATCATCCGCACTCACATCCAGCGGTTCTTCGCCGAGGTCGAGAAGAAGAAGTACAAAGTGCATGTCCGGGTATTCATGAGCCGATATCGCGCGTATACGGAATGCCCCGCATGCCGTGGCGCCCGGCTGCGGCCTGAAGCGCTTTGGATAAGAATAGGCGATTGCAATATCGCCCAAGTCTCGGCAATGAATATCGCGCGGGCGCAGGCGTTTTTCAATACGCTGAAGCTCAGTCCAGAGGAATCGGAGATTGCAGGGCGGGTCCTTGAAGAGATCCGCCAGCGTTGCAAGTTTCTGAACGACGTGGGTTTGGAATACCTCACGCTTAATCGCCTCTCGGCTACGCTTTCGGGCGGAGAAGCGCAGCGCATCCAGCTCGCCACCTGTTTGGGCTCGCGCCTGGTTGGCGCGACGTACGTTCTGGATGAACCTTCTATTGGACTTCACAGCCGCGATACGGCTCGCCTGATCCGAATTCTGAAGGATTTGCGCGAACTGGGGAACACGATCATCGTCGTGGAGCACGATCCCGAGATCATGTCGGAAGCCGACCACATTATCGATCTCGGACCCGGAGCTGGCGAAAATGGCGGGCGGGTTATTTTTTCGGGCAGCTACGGTCAACTTTTGGAAGGGCGATCTCAATCGCTTACCGGACGATATCTGCGAGGCGAGGCGGCGATCAGGCGAGCCGTCGAGCGCCGGAAAGTTAATCCCAAACGCATCATCCGCGTTATTGGCGCGCGCGCGAATAACTTGAAGAACCTGGACGTCGAAATTCCGCTTGGCATGATGGTGGCCGTCACGGGCGTCTCGGGTTCCGGTAAATCGAGCCTGGTGCACGAGGTCATTTACCGAGCGCTGGATCTAGAAATCAATAGGGAACGCCAAGCCTCAACGAAAGATGATGCGGCCAGCGTGGAGTCAAGCGTTCGCAAGCTTCCGCTCAAGCGCGTAGAACGCGGCGATCTTCTCACTAGCGTTGTTATGGTCGATCAGTCTCCAATCGGCCGCACCCCGCGTTCGAATCCTGTCACTTACGTCAAGGCCTTCGATCTCATCCGCGATCTGTTTGCGTGCACTCCGGAAGCACAACGACGAGGATATACCGCCGGCCATTTTTCATTTAATGTTCCGGGTGGGCGCTGCGAGACGTGTCAGGGTGACGGTACGGTCACGGTCGAGATGCAATTTCTTGCCGACGTCGAGCTGGTATGCGAAGAGTGCAAAGGAACGCGATATAAGCAGAGCGTCCTGGATATCCGATACAAAGGACTGAACATTCACCAAGTCCTGCAGCTCACGATCCGTGAGGCTCTCTCGTTTTTTGCAGACACGCCGCGTCTCGCCGCTCGAATGAAGGTGCTTCAGGATGTCGGGCTTGGTTACTTACGTCTCGGTCAATCTGCGACCACGCTCAGCGGAGGAGAAGCACAACGTGTGAAGCTGGCCGCGCATTTGGCACAGGCAAGCTGCCAGGGGACTCTGTTCTTGTTCGATGAGCCCACGACCGGTTTACACTTCGAAGATATTTCGAAGCTGCTGCAATCTTTCGAGCGGCTTATTCAGAACGGTGGCAGCATTCTGGTGATCGAGCACAATCTGGATCTGATTCAGGCTGCCGACTGGATCATCGACCTTGGGCCCGAGGGCGGGGAAGCGGGCGGCTCTATTGTGGCGCAAGGCACGCCGGAAATGGTGGCCGCGATTCCGGAGTCGTACACGGGCAAGTACCTGAAGCGGGTTTTGGCGCAGCGCGCGATCGCGTGATGAAGCTTAATGAGATTCCCTCCGTCGACCAGGTCCTGCGGGGGCTAAAGCCGATCGACGGTCTCCCACCCGAAGTAATCACGAATCAGATCCGCGTCGTGCTCGGCGAGTTGCGTGAGGCCTTAAAGCGGGGCCAACCGCCGGAGGAGGCCATCGGGCAGGCCGTTCTTGCACGGCTGAATGCTCTTGCACGACCTACCCTACGGCCGGTAATCAACGCGAGCGGAGTGATTCTGCACACCAATCTCGGCCGTGCCCCTCTTGCGGCGTTCGAGCCGCTAATGGGCTACTCAAATCTGGAATACGATCTCCTAAACGGCAAGCGCGGCAAGCGCGATTCGCACATCGCACCCTTGCTGGAACAGATTCTGGGAGTTCCGGGCATTGTAGTCAATAACAACGCCGCTGCTGTTTATCTTGTGCTTAACGAGGTGGCAGCCGGAGAAGAGGTCATCGTTTCGCGGGGAGAGCTGATCGAGATCGGCGACGGGTTTCGGATTCCAGAGATTATGGTCAGGTCCGGCGCGGTCTTGCGTGAAGTGGGCACCACCAACCGAACTCGCCTCGAAGACTACGAAGAGGCCATTAATGAACGTACTCGTCTAATTTTGCGCGTGCATCCATCGAATTTTCGCGTGAGCGGATTCACTAGCAGGCCAGAACTGAGAGAGCTCGCGACACTCGCCTTGGAGCACAAAATTCCTCTGTATGAGGATCTTGGGAGCGGGTGTCTCGTCGATCTGGCGAAGTACGGAATCCGGGAGCCGCTAGTAGCCGGCAGTCTCAAGTCCGGTGTCAATCTGGTTTCATTCAGTTGTGACAAGCTCCTCGGCGGTCCACAATCGGGCATTATCGCCGGCGATAAGCAACTTGTCAGTCGCATTCGTCGCAATCCAATGTACCGCGCTTTCCGAGTGGACAAGCTCACGATTCAAGCGCTTCAAGTCACGTTGCACCACGTGCTGCGGCAGGAATGGCGCGCGATTCCAACTCTTCGAATGATTTTCCAAACTGCCGATGAAATTCGGCTTCGCGCCGAGCGGGTTGCGGATGCCTTGGCTCCCCTTGCCTGCCAAATTCGCACTGGGGAATCGGCGATTGGAGGCGGGTCTACTGCCGAACAGCCCGTGCCTACCTGGGTCATTGCAGTCTCCGTTCCGGATCCGGTGTCCTTTGAGCGGAAACTGCGCGAAGCGGCAATTCCCGTGATCGCCCGTATCAAAGATGATGAGGTCCTGCTCGACTTACGCACCGTACACGACGAAGAGGAACCGCTCCTCATAGCCGCTGTGCGGGCTGCAAATGAAGGCGCTCCCAGTCAGCCTTAAGCGCCAGCGCGCCAAACAATTCGTCCGGCAACAATTGTCGCCACCGGCCCACCGCGAAATCTATATCCATTGAATGGAGTGTTCCGGCTCTTTGATGGCGAGCGGTTCACGTCGTAGATCCATTCATGATCGAGTCCCAAGATCGTCAGGTCGGCTGCTGAGCCAGGCCGTAATGTGCCACGCGAGAGAGAAAGAATGCGGGCCGGGTTCGTAGTAAACAGGCGTACGAAAGGAAGGAGCCCGATTTTTCCTGAATGATATAAGCGCTCAAGCGCCAAGCCTATGGATGTCTCCAGGCCGATGATGCCGAACGGGCAGCGTTCAAACTCCTGCATCTTCTCCGCACCCGGATGAGGTGCGTGATCGGTGGCAATCGCATCGATGACGCCATCCACTAAGCCCTTGGTGACCGCCTCTACATCCGTCCTCTCTCGTAAGGGCGGCTTCATCTTGTAATTGCTGTCATAAGGACGCATATCTGCGTCTGAGAGCACAAAATGGTGTGGTGTGGCTTCTGAAGTTACCTTCAGGCGGCGCTGCTTGGCCATAGCGACCATCTCCACCGAGTGCCGGGATGAGATGTGTGCCACGTGGTACTGTACGCCGGTTGCCTCGGCCAGGATCAGATCGCGAGCAACCATAACGTCTTCCGCGCTTCGCGGGATTCCCCGCAGACCCAGCCTCGTGGATTGCAGTCCCTCATGCATGTCCCCGCCCGCGCTCAGATGCAGATCCTCGCAATGTTGGATGAGCGGGATA
The DNA here is from genome assembly GCA_019244055.1 of Acidobacteriaceae bacterium. Classification (GTDB taxonomy): domain Bacteria; phylum Acidobacteriota; class Terriglobia; order Bryobacterales; family Bryobacteraceae; genus Bog-105. The sequence goes on from JAFATG010000323.1 coordinate 35,620, forward strand.
TCGAGCGCGCGCGCGAACTCCATTGCCCGCCGTGTCACTCGCGCATTCATGACGGGCTTGCCATCGTCTGAAACCGCCACAATGCCCGCTTCTTTCATCGAGCCAATAGCGGCCAGTTCCTCTCCCGCGCTGTTCTTCGTGATCGCTCCTATCGGGAAGACATTCACGACCGCATGCTGCCGGGCCTGGCTGATGATGTAACTCGTTACGGTTGCCTTATCATTGACGGGCTGTGTATTCGGCATACAGCAAATAGAGGTGAACCCACCCGCAGCAGCCGCCCTTGAACCGGTTTCGATTGTTTCAGCGTGCTCAAATCCGGGTTCGCGCAGGTGGACATGTATGTCGATGAAGCCCGGAGCGACCACCAGCCCGGATGCGTCGAAAGCCTCTGCTTCCGTAGCATCGATGTTTTTGCCAAGTTCCTTGATGATCCCGTCTTCAATCGCCACATCGCCGATGCGATCCAATTCTTGCGATGGATCCACCACACGTCCATTTTTGACAACGAGTCTGCTCAACCCGCCAACACTCTTTCTAGAACAGCCATGCGCACCGCGATCCCGTTTTCAACTTGATTCAGAATGGCGGATCGCTGCGAATCCGCAACCTCTGAAGAGATTTCCCGGCCTCTGTTGATCGGCCCGGGATGCATAACTACCACGTCGGGTTTCGCCAGTTCTAGGTGCTCCGGACGGAGCCCGAAGAATTGGAAATATTCGTTGGCCGGAAAAGCCGCCTCATGCTGGCGCTCCAATTGGACACGTAGCATCATGATGACGTCCACATCGCGTATGGCAGCCTCGATATTGTTGGTAAGCGAAACACCTGGCGCGATCTGTCCCATTTCGCGAGGGAGGAGGGAGGCTGGCCCGCAGAGCACAACCTGCACGCCGTATTTCGATAACAGAAAGATATTCGACCGTGCTACGCGGCTGTGCGCAATGTCTCCAATGATCGCAATGCGCAAGCCTTCGAGCGTTCCCCGGCGATCGAGGATCGTACGGGCATCGAGCAAAGCTTGTGTGGGATGCTCGTGCGTTCCGTCGCCTGCATTCACAATCGGGATCGGAAGATAGCGCGACAGGAAGTGAGGCGCGCCTGATGCCTCGTGCCGCATGACTATAGCATCCGGCCGCATCGCGCCCAACGTGTTCAGGGTATCGACCAGCGACTCGCCCTTAGACACGCTCGAACCGGACGCCGTAATGGACAGTGTATCGGCACCCAAACGCTTCGCAGCAATTTCGAAACTGGTGCGGGTGCGGGTCGACGCTTCAAAGAATAAGTTAACGACGGTGCGGCCCTTCAAAATATCGAAACGCTTGAAGGCCTGGCCCGGACCGGGCTGAAAGTCTTTCGAACGGGCCAGAATAGCATCGATTTCCTCGCGTGTGAGCGACTCAATTTCGAGCAGACCCTTGCCCATCTCCGATTTAGCTCACGGCGAGCGAGGTCGCGGTATCTTCCACCCGTTCAACCAGCATGACCTTTTCCTGGTTATCGATCTCCTGGACCTTCACCTCGATAATTTCATTAGAGCTGGTCTGGACCATTCGCCCCACATACCGGGCCTCGATGGGTAGTTCGCGATGACCGCGATCGATCAGGACCAATAATTGAACACGCGAGGGACGTCCGTGATCGAACAGAGCATCGAGCGCTGAGCGGACGGTCCGGCCGGTATAAAGAACATCGTCCATCAACACAATGTCTTTATTTGTTACAGGGAAGTCGATCTGTTTGGCGTGGAATATCGGCGCGTCACCGACCGTCGAGAGATCGTCGCGATAAAGATTAATGTCGAGAACACCGACGGGAATGGTCAGACCTTCCAGGCTATTGATCTTGGCGGCGAGGCGCCGAGCTAACGGCACGCCCCTTCGCTTGATACCGACAAACGCTAGCTGATCCAGATCGTCGGTCTTCTCGAGTACTTCGTGTGCGAGCCGGACCAACGTACGGTCGATCTCGGATGCGCTCATCAATTGTCTTTTGTCGCGAACAGTAGCCATGAAAGGATGCGCCGCTGTCACGTCAGGTTAGCATGTGCCCTTTTCAAGGATTTTGGGGAGAGCGCAGCTCTCAGAGCTGGAGTCGGCCCCGGATCTTTTTGGCAAGTTTCTCGATTTGCTCGGTCTTCTTTACGGAACCCGCCGGAACAACGTAGTCCCCGGCTTTTTGTAGCTCATTGCGAAGTTCCTCTGCCACCGAAATGAGATCGTTGGCATCTTTCAGGGCCTGTTCGTGCTGTTCCTTTGCGATGGCGTCTTTTTGCGATTTCCCGTTCGGGAGGCGCTTATCCGTATCGTCAAGATCCGGAAAAGTGATTCTGCGGTCATTCTGGTTGGGCATTTCCTGTCTGCCGGACGCCAGCGCCGCGGACCCGAGCAGCGAGAATAACGTGAAACGGCGAGTACGCCTCATCTGGTTGCTATCATAAGCCACTTATGACGACGCGATTCTGGCTTGGGAGCGGGTTTTCGTGGAAGTAAGTGTCGGCGTGGTCGGACTCGGGAATGTGGGCCTCGGGGCTTTGCAGATCCTGACCGAGAACGCGGCGCGCATCCGCGAAAAGCTCGGGTTCCCGTTGAAGGTCAGGGCCGTGTGCAGCCGCAGTGTGCAGCAGAAAAAACTTCCAGCGTGCTCGGATTTCCCTATTCGCACCACTGATTGGCGTGAGATCGTCTGCGATCCGGAGATCGATATCGTGCTCGAGGTGATTGGCGGTACGGCAACAGCGGCTCACGTGATTGAAGAAGCGTTGCGCCAACGTAAGTCTGTTGTAACGGCCAACAAGGAATTGATGGCGCTTCGTGGGGCCGAGTTTTGGACTCTCGCCCACCAGAACGGCGTCAACCTGGCAATGGAAGCGAGCGTAGCAGGGGGGATTCCGATTCACACGGTGCTGCGGGAAGGCATAGCCGGTGACAAGGTGATGGAGCTGTACGGAATCCTGAACGGCACCAGCAATTTCATCCTTACGGAAATCGAGAAGAGCAACGCCAAATTCGAATCTGTTCTGGCAGAAGCGCAGCAATTGGGATATGCCGAGGCCGATCCCTCCGCTGACGTCGACGGATTGGACGCGCGCTCGAAGCTGGCCATTCTGGCAGCCCTGGCGTTCGGCGAAAAATTGACTCCCGCCGATATCTATACGGAAGGAATTCGGCGCATCATGCCGGTTGATTTCGAATATGCGCATCAGTTGAAGCACACGATCCGCTTACTGTGTCTGGCGCGCCAGACAGAAGAAGGTCTGCTTCTTTCCGTGCGGCCGAGCCTTATCCCACAATCGGCGATTCTCGCTCAGGTCCAGGGCGCTTACAACGCTATTTGGGTCCGTGGCACGTACGGCGAGGATACGTTTTACTATGGCCGTGGAGCGGGTTCAAAACCAACCGGCGTGGCCGTCGTGAGTGATCTGATGCGAGTCGCTCGTGAGATCCGTTTCGGCAGTCCCGAGCGCGTTAGCCCGTTTGCCCATGAGCGCCTGGGCGAGTACAAACCGCTACCGATTGCGACGCAGAAATTGCCATATTTTCTACGTTTTCGAGTCGAAGATAAGGCCGGAATCATCGCGACCCTGGCGACCGTTCTGGCGAAGCACCAAATCGGAATTGATGCCGTTCTCCAGCTTCCGCGCGAAGACTGGCGCGACCTGCCCTTCGTGGTTACGACCCAGCCGGCGCCGGAGCAGGCGATCCGCGATGCTCTTCTTGAAATACGCGACGCCGATTTTTTAGTGGAATCGCCGTTTGCAATGCCAATGGAGCGCGGATTTTAGGCGGCCGGCAGCGAAAGCCGGCTTGCTTGCTCTCGCTCAGAATCGGGACGATTCATTGCAAACGCAGCGATAACTTTGCCGCCCTTTAGCCACCATGCGCTGAAACTTGGCGAATTCACGTCACCGCGGTATTCGGTTCGTTCCGCGCCCTCCGTGTCACCCCAGAACTCATACGAGAGATCAAACACATCGGAAAAGAAGTATGGGATGTTTTCAAAGCGCCCTGAATCGCCGCTCAAACAGCGGGCCAGGTATTGGCCTTGTTTGACAGCGTTGTCCCAGTGCTCGACACGGCGGCGTTTTCCAAAGAGGACATCTTGATACTCGGCGACATCACCCGCTGCATAGATACCCGCAGTGCTTGTCCTCAGAAACTCATTTACAGTAATCCCGTTCTCTACCTGCAGCCCAGCCGTGCGGGCGAGTTCTGTCGACGGTGTCACGCCAATTCCTGCCGCCAACAAGTCCGCATCCAGCTTTACTCCTGAGGATAATGAAACACTGTTTTCGCCAATCTGTTGTACGCTTGCCGACGGCACGAATCGAACTCCGTGATTCTCGTAGTACATGCCAAAGAACTGAGACATTTCCGGAGTGAACAAGCTTTGCCACACTCGATTCTGCGGAAAGACCATCGCCGTGTCACGGCCCTGCTGCGCGCTTTGCGACGCGACTTCCATTCCGATAAAGCCCCCGCCAATCACTACAACTTTCCTCGCGCTCTTTAATGCATCGCGCAGCCGCGCCGAATCGGTCATCGAGCGCAGATACAGTACTTGCTTGCGATCGGCGCCAGGCACATTCAGCGTGCGCGGACGCGCGCCCGTAGCAAGGATCAATTTGTCAAAGCGAAATTCCTGGCCATCACCCGCGAGCAAACGCTTGCCGGAAAGATCAATTTGATCGACTTCACTATTTAAGTGAATGCCGATCCCGTGCTCTGCGTAGAAGCTTTCAGGGTTAATGAGCACACTCTGTTCGTTGTCTTTTCCGGCAAGAAAGCTTTTCGAAAGCGGCGGACGCTCATACGGAAGCGCGTTATCCGCTGAGATGATCCCAAGTTCTCCTGGTTTTAAACCTCGCTCAGCGAGCTCTTTTGCGGCATATCCCGCCACCATGCCGCCGCCCAAAATGATGGTTCGATATTCAAGCACGTTCATGAGGATACCTCTCCGTACTCAAGCTTGAACTGATACAGCAAAACTAACTGGGCTGTGCGTCGGCTTTACTTCCCATCAAAGCTGAACCGTCCCGGCCCGGCAATGAACACGGTCATAGCAGCCGCGAAGTAAATCCACGGCATTTCGCCGTTTCCCGTCCCAAAGAAGCGGAACTTATGGACCAGCGCGAATGCTACGCCGGTGTTGATTGCGATGATAAGCGCAGCCCATCGCGCAGCCAATCCGAAAAACAGCAGGAGGGAACAGATCGCATCCGATAGAAGGGCAAATGCGAAACTTGGCACTGGCCCGATATGAATCGGATCGGGGAAATGAGCTGTCATTTGCGTAAAACCAATTAGCTTTTCCCAGCCGTGTTTGAGAAAGAGGCTGAATCCAATCCAGAGCCGCAGAATCAGCAGGGCAAAGTCATACCCGCGCGGCAAGAAGCTCAACCTGAAGAAGTTTTTCATTGGGTGATGACCAACAGCGAGACGCTGCAAGTCATCATAGAGCTTACCAAGCGCAGTGCGTGTATCTAGGCCGGGCCGCGCTGGTTTAGAGAACTGTATTCCGAAGTTACGGCCTGTATACGACTGGAATGAAGGAAATGCTTATGTCGCCGCTCCTCGACCGTTCCGGAAACTCTGGCAAGGAGATATTGTTCCCCTGCAGACGAGCCGGATCGCCGACAAACGATTTGGATTCTCCCTGCTGCACTGCGTAATCGGTAATGCGTCCGCTCCCGTCCAGACTAAGCGTTAGAAATACCGATGAGCGAAGTTCCAACGGCACCAGATTGGGATCGATATGATTTTCGTAGTACACCGGGACTTCGTACTGAACGGCTCTCGTGGTCGTACTGATTGTCAGCGCCAGTGCACCGAAAAGAAGCAAGCTGGAAAGCAATCCGCCGGTCGCCGGAATGGTCAAAGGACGCATCATCTGATTGATGCGGAATTTCCAGTTATTCCAAACCCGTCGCACCCGCGATCCGTTAGTTTCCAGAAGCACGTGGCGCTCATAAGATGCGATTACACGAAGCCTTGTGCGCAGAGCCGCTGGTGCGTCCGGCTTTAGCAAATTCCGCAAGCTGGAACGCACCGAACGCATCTCATTGATTTCCAGATCGCAGCTATCGCAGTTCTGCAGATGGGCTTCCAGGCGGGAACGTTCTCCAGGCCGCAATCTCCCGTCAACGTAATCTGTTTTTCGGCGCTTGACGCTCCAACAAGTCATCGGTGTTCCATTCTGTTTGAAACCACTCTTAAGCCATTGCCTCCGCGAATCCCGCGTCACGTTGCGTTAGTTCGCGCCGCAAAGCCTCGCGGCCGCGAAGAATCCTTGATTTCACGGTGCCGAGCGAGACCTGCAAAATCTCGGCAATCTCCTCATAGCTCAGATTTTGGATGTCCCTCAGAACGACTGCCGTGCGAAATACCGGGTTAATTCTGGTTAACGCCTGCTCGATCATCAGCCGGTTCTCACTGTCCAAAGCTTGATCGAACGGAGACCGTCCCGGGTCCGTCGCGAAATCCAGGGGGTCCGTATGTTCACAATGTTCGTTCCCTATTGGAACCTCTCGCCGGCAATGCCGAGCGAACCAGCGGCGGTGATTGTGGGCCTCATTCACTGCAATTCGATAAATCCAGGTACGTAAGCTACTCTGCTGCCGGAAGGACTGGACACCGCGAAATACCTTCAAGAAAACGTCCTGAACCACGTCCGAGGCATCGGACGGATTGGCGATTAGGCGAAAAACAATGCTGTAGACCGGGTGCTCGTAGCGCTCGATCAGTTCCTCATATGCCTCTTCAATGCCTGCTCGAAGACCTCGCAAGATGCGCGCATCTTCTTCTGATACTCCGGTTTGCGCGCCCGCCAAGATGGATAGGCTGCCCGTTTTGCCCCAGAATGGTTGCGCCATCGCCTGAAATTGTAACGCTACTGAAACTCTTACTTCTATTATTTAGACACCGCTGCCGATGCGGAGGTTCCTTCTTCGGCACACACCCGTTCGTAGTACTTCTCGTACTGGGGGATGATCAAATTCGTGCAGAATCGCGTTTTCGCAGTGTTTCTGGCGGCTTCCGCCATGCGCCCCTGCAACCTCTCGTCCGTGAGCAGCTTGATCAACTTCGAACCCTGCGCCTCGATATCTCCCACCGGTTCCATGAATCCGTCCACGCCTTGAGTGATCAGATCCGGCAAACCTCCGGTCAGTGTCGCAACTGGCGGTACTCCGCAGGCCATAGCTTCCAGCGCGGCCAGCCCAAATGCTTCGGTCTCGCTGGGCAGATGCAAAGCGTGCATCCGCGGGATCAACCGGTGCATGTGATCCTGCTTTCCCAAAAAGGTCACGTGGCGTTCTACACCTAGTTCATGCGCGAGCCGTTCCGCTGACCCGCGATCCGGACCATCACCTGCCATAATCAACTCCGCATCCACCTCCCGACGTACTCTGGCCAACGCTCTCACGCAATCCAATACCCGCTTCACAGGCCGAAAATTGGAAATGTGCAGAATTCGTTTCCGCCCAGGTGCTCTCGCCTCCTCATTGGGACGATACAGATCACAGTTCACGAAGTTGTGAATGACCTCAATTGGCTTTCGAATACCAAAGAAATCCACCGTTCGCCGGAGCATATATTCGCTGATGGTCGTAACCCCGTCAGATCGCTCAATAGAAAACTTCGTGATGGGGAAATAGGACCGATCCGCACCCACTAGCGTGATGTCGGTTCCGTGTAGCGTTGTGATGAACGGCAACCGCCGTTCCGTGATCATCTGCTGAGCAAGCAATGCTGATATCGAGTGCGGGATCGCATAGTGCACGTGGAGGAGATCCAGATTGTGCCGCTCCGCCACTTCCGCCATACGCGAGGCGAGGGCCAGAGAGTACGGCGGGTATTGGAACAGCGGATAGGTCGAGACCTCCACTTCGTGGTAGTAGATCCCGGGCGTATCGGGATCCAACCGAATTGGATTGGCGTAGCTGATGAAGTGAACTTCGTGCCCGCGCTGGGCAAGTTCGAGCCCCAGCTCGGTCGCAACGATGCCGCTTCCTCCGTAAGTCGGGTAGCAGGTGATTCCGATACGCATACCTCTCAAGCGACAAGCACAATTTTGCCAATGTGCTGTCCTTCCTCCATACGCTCATGCGCCAGCCGTGCGTCTCGCAGCGGGTACGTGGAATCGATGATCGGTCGGATCGGATCTTTCTTTGGAAGCAATGGCCAGATATCCTGCGAAAGCCGACCAGCTATCTCACCTTTTTGAGCGGGTGTCCGAGCTCGCATCGTCGACCCGATGACGCGCGCCCGTTTGATCATCAGCTTGGTAATATCCAGCTCAGCTGTCCTGCCGCCCTGTATGGCGATGATCGCAAGCCGCCCTTCCGTCGCTAACGCATCCAGGTTGCGCGCCAGATAGCTCCCACCGACGAGATCGGCTATGACGTCCACCCCGCGGCCTCCGGTCAGCCGCTTAACCTCCGCCACGAAGTCTTGCTCGTTGTAGTTGATCGCGTGTTCGGCTCCAAGCCGAAGGCAGGCCTCGCACTTCTTACTGCTTCTCGCCGTTGCGATTGGAGTAGCACCCCAAGCGCGGCATAGCATAATCCCCATGCTGCCGATACCGCTTGTGCCGCCATGAATCAGTACTGTTTCGCCGGATTTTAAGTTCGCCCGTGTAACGAGATTGTCGTACACGGTAAACAGGTTTTCCGGCAGCGTAGCGGTTTCCACCATGCTCCAACCGTCCGGAACCGGGAGCACCTGAACCGCGGGAGCGGCGCAGTACTCCGCATATCCGCCGCCTGCTACGACAGCGCAAACTTTGTCGCCGCTCTTCCACTGCGCTACCCCGGCTCCGATTGAGTCCACAGTTCCTGCAATGTCGAGTCCTGGGATATCGGGCGCCCCCGCCGGCGGGGGATACTTGCCTTTGCGCTGCATGATATCCGCACGTGAAACTCCCGACGCTTCGACTCGGATCACGACTTCCCCGTTGCCCGCCTGCGGCTTCGGCCGTTCTACCGGCCGTAAGACATCTGGTGCGCCGAACGATGAAATCTCAACAGCGAGCATAGGGCATCATCGCTACCACAGAACCAGCCATAGTCCGATCGCAATCTCCGCCGTCGCAATACGGCGTGTCAACTCGGGGCGTTCGGAGAAGTAATCCAGCATGTCATCTATCATCGGCGCTCCGGCCTGAAGCCGTCTTGGATATTCGGTCGGGGATAGAAAGGCGCCAATTCCATCAACTATAAATAGCGCGCCAATTGAGATTCTCGCCGCCTTCTTCATACATGGCCTCTTCAGTTGATGCAGAAGGATTTGTTTATGCCTCACTGCAATGCTATCTTCCGAAGAGCCCTTACATGAGTGCTGTCGATTTATCCAGCGACGCCGGCCTTGTCGCTATGGTGCTGTTGACCGTCAACATCTTGCTCGGATTGATCCTTTCAGCCCGATATAATCCGGTGCGCAATTGGCCGCACCGCCGCGTTCCCGTTTTCGACATTCATAATTGGACGGCTTACGTCGCGCTCGCGCTAGTCTTGCTGCATCCGATTCTCCTTCTCCTTTCGAAATCTGCGGGTTTCCGTGTGATCGATATTCTTTGGCCTCTCCACTCGCCCAAACAGACTCTATACAACTGCCTAGGCGCCACCGCCTTCTACTGTGTTGTTTTTGTGGTTGTCACTTCGTACTTTCGCTTAAAACTCGGTAGCAGGCTCTGGAAGAAGTTACATTACGTGTCCTACGTTGCTGCGGGATTCCTTTTTGTCCATGGAATTTTGATCGACCCGGAACTGAAAGATGCCGGCCCTGATCTTCTGGACGGCGAAAAGATCCTGGTTGAAGTCTGCGCTCTTCTCATTGTTTCCGCCACAATTTGGCGGGTCCGTTACCAGCCTAAAAAGCGTTCACTGGCCGCGTCTGTTCGCAAGGTGGATTACGAAGCGGTTTGAACTCGGAGTTGCCCCGTGTAACACTTGTCATCCCGTCGCTATCCAACGGTCGCCGGTAAGGAGTGTTCGATGAAAGCTCTCTTCTTCTTGGGACGTATGGTGTTCGGCGGCTTTTTCCTGTACAACGCGATCCACCACTTCAAGGAGACGAAGGGTCTGGCTGCATATGCCGGGTACAAGGGCGTGCCGAATCCGGATCAGGCCGTTCTTATTTCAGGTGCCCTCCTTGCAGTGGGTGCGACTAGCGTTCTCTTAGGCGTCAAGCCGAAGATTGGTACTCTTGCCTTGGTCAGTTTCCTGGCCGCTGTCTCACCCGCCGTGCACGATTTCTGGAACATCCCGGAGCAAGGCGAGCACATGAATCAGATGATTAACTTCAGCAAGAACATGGCTCTGCTCGGTGCCGCTTTGTTGCTGATGGGAGTGCCCGAGCCTTGGCCGGCAAGCCTCGGCTAAAGGGAGCGTTCGCTGCCGCCGTCCGAATCCGCATACAATGGATCGCGGCAGGCAAGAATTGATCAAGATTATCACCATCGAGCGCGAATACGGATGCGGCGCGGCGGACATTGCCAAAGAGTTGGCCGGCCGGCTCGGTTGGGCTCTTTGGGATCATGAGATTACCTGTGCCATAGCAAAGCGCCTCAATTGCGATGTTCGCTCAGTCGAGCGGCGGGAAGAGAAACCTGATCCTACCTTCTACCGGCTAATAAAAGTCTTCATGCGCGGCAGCTACGAAGAACATTACTCAGGCGGCGGCCCGGTGGAACTGCTGGATGGCGAGACCCTCGCCCGGCTTTTCGAAAAGGTTGTTACTGATCTCGCTGGCCGAGGACCCTGCGTCATTGTTGGCCGCGGTTCGCCTTGGTTTTTACGAACCCGCGACGATGTGCTCCGCACCTTTCTTTATGCCCCCTATGAAGAGAAACTTCGCCGCATGCTCGAGCGAGGGGTATCACACGAAGAAGCCGAAGACCTTCTTGAACGCGTTGACCGCGATCGCGCTGCCTTCGTCACGAAGTATTACGCGAAAACTTGGCCCCAGCGCGATATATACCATCTGATGGTCAACACGCTCCCCGGCGACGCCGCCGTAATCGACGTGATCCTTCATGAGATGGAAATACTGAATCGCGGCGCCCAGGTAGCTTCGCGCTCCTAGCTCTTTTGAGCATCAGTCGGTTTCGTCTTGGCCGTTTGCTCTAAATCCTCCTCTACGGTCTCCAAATCTCCTTCAGCCTGGGATGGCTTAGGCCGCTCTTCCGCGGCCAGATCCTTGTCTGGTTGGGATGAAGGTTGTCCTTTGATTTTCTTGCTCATACCTCGTAGAGAAAACGATTCAATCCGAGGTTTCACTCGACTGAGAATTTGTAGACAGTTGCCTGTTGGTACCGCTGGCCGGGTCTCAATTCTGTCGAGGGGAAATTCGGGTGATGAGGAGAATCGGGGAAATGTTGAGTTTCCAGGCAGAATGCCGAACGGAATCCGTAAACAATCCCTCTCTTGCCGTGCACGCTTCCGTCCAGATGGTTGCCGGTGTAAAACTGCATACCCGGCTGCGTCGTGTGTACTTCCAGAGTGCGTCCGCTGTTAGGGTCTGTGACTCGCGCGGCCAGCGACAATCGACTGCCACCGCCGTTCAGAGCGTAGTTATGATCGAATCCAAGGCCAAGCTTCAACTGCTCGCTGTCTTCGTGGAGTCTCTTTCCGATCTCCTCTGGTGTGCGGAAATCGAATGGCGTTCCCGCAACGGGGCGCAACTCGCCAGTCGGGATCAAGTGCTCATTGACCGGAGTGAATTTATCGGCATTAATCATCACGAGATGTTTGGCAATACTTCCTGAGGGTTGCCCGGCCAGATTGAAGTAGGAATGATTGGTCAGATTGACAATTGTTGGCTTGTCGGTGCTGGCCTCGTATTCGATTCGTAGTTCCCCGTTTTCGGTGAGCGCGTATTGAACCTTGACCGATAATTGACCCGGATATCCTTCATCTCCATCCGGGCTTATAAGCTGAAGCTCCAGTGCCGGGCAACCGTCCAGCTCGGTCTCTCTTGCCTCCCAAGCCGCTCTGTCGAAACCTCTCCAGCCTCCGTGCAACGAGCACTTCCCGTTGTTTTGGGCCAGGTGGTACTCATGTCCTCCCAGAACAAATTGCGCATTCGATATGCGGTTTGCGTACCGGCCGACAAGTGCCCCAAAATACGGATTTTTGCCCAAGTATCCTTCCAGATCATCGAATCCCAGAACAACATCTTCGAATCTATTGTGACGGTCCGGAGTGAGTAGGCTTACCACACGACCGCCATAGTTGGTGATCCGCGCCTCCATTCCCTTCGAGTTCCGAAGCGTATAGATATCGATCTTCTCGCCCGAGGGCAGGTGACCCCAATTCTCTTTCTTGCGTTCTCCAATCATTACGGCAAGTAGTATACGGTATGGAGTCGGAAACAGAAGTCTCGGCACCGCGCGCGCTGAACTCCCTCCTGTGCGGCACGGCAATATTTCTGAGCGCCTTTCTTCTGTTTTCTCTCGAACCGCTCATTGCGAAACGAATTATTCCGTGGTTCGGAGGGTCTGCCGCTGTCTGGACAGTTTGCCTTGTCTTTTATCAAATCGCGCTCTTGCTCGGCTATGTTTACGCTCGCGCGGTAGCTCGTAGGTTGACGCCGCGGATGCAATCAATTCTTCACATCCTGCTTCTGCTGGCATCGCTGACCCTCTTGCCGATTGGACCCGGCGCTGGTTGGAAACCCGCGCCTTCGCAAGATCCCACTTGGCTGATTCTTCTTATGCTGACCGCGACGATCGGCCTACCTTTTGTTGTGCTCTCGGCTACCTCGCCGCTCCTCCAGTACTGGTTGGCAAGGGGCGGCCACAGCACGCCGTACAGTTTCTTCGCGTTCTCGAATTTCGCCTCGTTCGCGGCGCTTATCGCTTATCCACTCGGAATCGAACCGACACTCGACGTAAACGCTCAAAGCCGCTGGTGGTCGGTACTGTACACGGTCTTTGTAGTCGCTTGCGGCATCTCAGCATGGCAAAGCCGCAGTGCTGCCCTGCAGTTGACCGCCTCAACGGAACACCCGCCCCTCAAAGGAACTCACGAATGGATCTGGTTCACGCTGGCCGCCTGCGGTTCCATGCTGCTGCTCGCCGTGACCAATCACATCGATGAAAATGTCGCGGCGGTTCCACTTCTCTGGGTTCTGCCGCTGGCAGTATATCTTCTTAGCTTTGTCTTCGCATTTAGCGGCGCACGTCTCTATCGGCGATCATTATGGCTTCGGGTTCTTGCTTTCTCGCTCGGCATACTTGGTTACGCCATTTACAACATCAATGAGGTGCAGGCACTCCAGATCAGCATCCCGATTTTTTTAGCCGGCCTTTTTGTGTGCTGCCTCTTTTGTCACGCTGAACTCTACCGTCTCCGCCCCGACGCTTCTGACCTCACGCGCTTTTATTTGATTGTCGCTGCCGGTGGCGCAGGCGGTGCGATCTTCGTCGGCTTGATTGCACCCCGCATTTTCAGTGGCATCTACGAACTTCCGCTCGCTCTCTCATTAACGGCGGCTCTGGCCCTACTGCTCACCTGGAGCGAACACGTCTGGTCCATTCGTCTTCTTTGGGTGGGGGTTTCGGCGGCCATGTGCGCCGTATTCGCTGCCAATATAGCCGCGTATCACCAAAACGCGCTTGCGCTTCGCCGCAGTTTCTATGGCTCGCTTCGGGTCGTACAGTCGCGTCACGCAGGGCCGGAGCAGACTCGTACGCTCTTCCATGGAACTATTGAGCACGGCGCTCAGTTTCTTTTGCCGCCGCGCCGCTCTCGCCCGACTACGTACTATGGTCCGGATTCGGGTATTGGAATTCTGCTCCGGGAATGCTTCCCGCCGGGTAAGCGCGTCGGAATCGTTGGCCTCGGGGTCGGCACAGTAGCGGCATACGGCCAGCCCGGGGACACGTTTCGGTTTTATGAAATTAATCCCCAGGTGATTGAGATTGCCGAATCGCTGTTTTTCTATCTGCGCCAAACCCCTTCGAAGGTCCAAATCGTTGAGGGAGATGGCCGCCTCTCCCTAGAACCGGACACGTCTCCGCCCTTCGATGTGCTCGCTCTGGATGCCTTCTCCGGTGATGCGATTCCTGTTCATCTGTTGACGGCACAAGCAATGACTCTCTATCAACGCCACGTCCGTCCGAATGGCGCGATCGCCTTCCATGTTTCCAACAACTATCTGGATCTCGCGCCCGTTGTACGCCGGTTGGCGCAGTCGGCCGGTTACAAGACGATTTTGATCCACAACCACGGGGAGGACGAGGAATCGATCCTGCCTGCCGACTGGGTCATTGTCACCAACAATGAAACCGTCTTGGCAGATCCGGCTCTGAAACTTCGTTCCCGAGTTATCGCGCCTCGGCCGGGTCTTCGACTCTGGACGGACACTTACAACGATTTGCTACAAACCTTAAAAACACCGCGGGTTCACTGAACCTTTGCGTCTATAACGGCGCTGGCTTGGCTCGAGTCCGGTTCACTTGTGTCCGCTTGCTGCCCCACGGCAAGACTCTACGGGGTTGCATATCTATGGTAGGTCTAACTCGGAGCGGCCGCTCCTGTAGAATCAGTTCGCTTGCCTGCACAAGCCGCTCTGCGTGGAACCACCGTTGAAACGGGTCCCCGTGCAGCAGATTGCAAATAGCTGCCAGACTCATTCCTTGGTGGTGGGCCATCCAGCAGCGCACCAGTTCGCATTTTCTGCGCAGCAATCGTGATGGCGCCGAACCCGTGTAGTCTCCCGATTCATAGAAGCCAAACTCCGCCATCCAGCCCCGCCGGGCCATTCGGCGAAGGTTAGCAACTGCCGAGACGGGCTCTATCAACAAAGCGAGAACGCTTGAATACGGCGAAACCACCAAAGCGCCTTCCCGTGCCACACTCAGCGCGAGACCCGGAACTCCGAACGCCGCATATTGATAATTTCCATCCGCATCCGTCTTGCTGTAAGCTGCTTCAGAAATTCCCCACGGCACGCTCCGTTTGGTCCCATAAGCACGCTGCGCACGTACCGCCGAACGAACGGAGCGATCAAGCAGGGTATTCGGATGCGATTTCATCCAAATCACTGGCATCAGGTACTCGAACATCGTTCCGGTCCAGGAAATTAGGACCTTCTCGTCCTCGCAAACCGTGTGCTGCCTTCCCAAACGAAACCACGCGTCTTGTTCCACCTCGCCCCTTGCGACAGCGATAAATGCCGCGGTGCGGCTCTCTGAAGCGAGCAGATCGTAACAGGAGTTGCTGAGCTTGTTTGCGTCCACGTCGAAGCCGACGGAGAGCAGTCTTCGGTCCGGATGAATTAGTGGCGAAAAGCTCATTTCCCGAGCCAGACGGTCGGAATCCGACGCAAGCTGACGTAGCCGCGCCGCCAGTACGTGGACCTCTTTCCGGCAGCTAGCAATCTGTTCCTGTAGCCGAAGGGCTAAACGCGCCGCTTCAACCGGACTCGTCGGGGCACCGGCGAATTCACGAAGCTCCTTTTCGAATTCGTCGTAGTACCTATCTGCGTTATCCAAGCACAAGGGAGCGCCCAACAATGACGGTCCGATATGTTGACGCAGCGCTTCGTATTCCGGTAAACACCACGGCATGAAGCGGCGGGCCTCTTCCCGGAGAGCTTCAATTCGTCTTTCAAGAGCTGCGGCCCACCAGGCCTTTGGGTCCGCTGCCGGTGAACTGCCCTTTCTCCTGCTCAGAATGTCTGACAACCAGACCGTTGGATTTCCTCGGCTTCGCTCCTTTTGCGTGATCTTCTGGTCCAGCAATCGCCGGTGATCCAGAATTCCATTGAGCGCATTCGACCGGATTACCGGTTCGTGCAATAACTCCCGGCAGCCGTGCTCGAGCGCCCACAGCGATGCCACTAGGTTCCCGCTGTCTACGCTCGAAACGAACAACGGCGGTAATGGCGCAAGCGTCAGCGTGTCGTACCAGTTGAAGAAATGCCCGATATGGCGGGGGAGCTTCCGCATCGAACCGAGCGATAACTCGGTCAGTGTGGCAAATTCCGAGAGTGTCAAGTATCCAAATTCGAGCGCGGCCTGTCGTGCATTGAGTAGCAGACCGAGATTAGTCGGGGAGATGCGTTCCGCTATTCGAAACGGACGCTCCTGCACATTATCGGGAATCAGCCAGTGGTTCGCCGCCGTGCTGAATTCGGCGAAATAACGCCATGTGCGTAGCGCCACCTCACGTAAGAAAAGGCGGTCCGCCTCTTCGAGCGCGGCATCCTCGTGCGGCGATCTGTTCACCCATTCCGAAAACAGCTTCGAGCAGCACCACGCAACCAGGAAAGGAAGCGCATATGGCGCCGCGTATGGCCGCAGGAATAGACCTAGGCCGATCACAACACACAATGCCGGAACCCAATCCAGGTAGATATCAACCGGTGTTCTCTTTCGAATTCCCAGCTCGGCTTCAGTAGCGGTTTCCCATTCGAGCAACCGGGTGTGCGTGATGGTACTTCGAACGATGGTTCTGACAATTGCATCAATCGCAACTAGAGCTTGATGCGCCAAAAATGCAATATTGAGCAAAATACTGACCTGTGAGGTCCCGAAATCCAGTAAGGCTTCTCTCAGAGTCCCCCATTTCTTACGCGCCGTTGCGCTTATCGCCGCGAACACGAGCCGGAAGTAGATCGGAAGGAACAGCAGCGCGACTGTTACCAGAGTCCAAAACCGGGGACCGCCTGGAAGCCAAAACCACCCGGCAATCAGAAGGAAGAAGGTTGCGGGTTCAACCAAGCTTCGCCGCAGATTATCAACAATCTTCCAGCGCGAAACCAGCGAAATCGGATTGTCTACTAGCCGTCGCGACTCGTCTGGAACGCGGTTGAAAATCCACCTGACGATCTGCCAATCACCACGCAGCCAGCGATGTCTTCTCCTGTTGTACGCGCTGTAATGCGACGGGTAATCATCGATCACTTCTATATCGGAAACAAGGCCGGCCCTGGCATATGCCCCTTCAATCAAATCGTGACTCAGGAGCGCGTTGCGGGGGAAGCGATGCTCCAGCACCTGGCGAAGCGCGTCCACGTCATAAATGCCTTTACCGGTGAAAATGCCCTCGCCATACAGATCTTGATACGCATCCGAAACTGCTCGTGAATAGATATCGAACCCTGTTTGCCCGGAGTAGATGCTCCCCAGCCTCGAGCGCGTGGCCGAGTGCACGCTGATGCCCACTCGTGGTTGCAAGATCCCGTAACCCTGTGTGACGATGTTGAGCTCCGGGTCAATCAATGGCTGGTTCAACGGATGTGCCATTGCGCCAATCATCCGTTGCGCTGACTCTCTCGGCAACTGCGTGTCCGAATCCAGTGTCAGAACATATTGGATTTTGGGCAGTTTCGCCAGATCGCCGGCCTTTACAGGA
Source organism: Acidobacteriaceae bacterium (assembly GCA_019244055.1). Classification (GTDB taxonomy): domain Bacteria; phylum Acidobacteriota; class Terriglobia; order Bryobacterales; family Bryobacteraceae; genus Bog-105. The sequence continues at coordinate 52,982 of JAFATG010000323.1, forward strand.
AATGGATCGAACTTCTTACGAAGCATCTGGTTGAGGTCCAGCAGCTTGCCGCGTTTCCGCTCCCAACCCATCCACGCTCCTTCACGTGGGTTATAAATCCGGTGTCGATGAAACAGATAGAATCCGCCGTACGGCTCGCCTTCGTACTTCAGGTTGAGTTCTTCGATTAGCTGCAGCGCAAGATCGACTCTGCGATCCTGCTCCCTTGCGGGTTCAGCTGTGTCCGGCAAATCCGTCAGAAGCGCGTAAAAGATATTCGGATCTCTGTTGACTAGATATCGGACCTCAAGGTCCTCTAGCAATTGGCGGATCTGTTTATCGTTGATCAGCAACGTCGGAATGGCGACCATGGTCGCGCACGACGGATCGACCCGCTTTGAGAAATCCAGCTTTGGGAGCGGGTGCGGGGTCAGCACGGACGTTACCAGATAATTCATCAACTCCACTGCCGCCTGCGTTGCAGGAAGAATGAGCAGAATGGCTCCGATTACCAGGCCAGGCCCGCCCTGCGTTTTCACGGTGATCATGATCAGCAGGACTACCGTAATCAGTGAGACGAACTCGATTCCGATGATGTAAATCTCGTCCGGATACTTGCGGAATAGCCGTTCAAGAAGCGAACTAGGTGGCGCGTTATATCCTACCCGCGGCAAGAAATCGTCTGAACCTTCTTCGTCGATCAGGTAATAGCCAACGTGCCGCAACCGGTTCCGAAGTGCCTCGGGCGCTTCAGGGTCAATGATCGCTTCCTCGGCCATCGTGATTGCCAGTCGCGCTACTTCGGACTCGTTCATGTCCGAATGCGCGGCAATTTTCCCCACCCTTTTTCGGTACAAATCCCTGCTCTCGAAATCCATCTGGGAGTAAACGCCGGCCGGATCGAGTCTTAAGATGCGATCGACCACAGAGAGTTGCTCAAGCGTTTCCTTCCAGTCGATATCGCCGATGTAGCGGAGACTGGTCACGAACCGTCCCAAATGGAAGGAAGCTGCATTCGCGCCATTGCTAACGAAAGCCTTCAGCGCCTTGTGCCCCAGCTCGGCGACCTTCTCCAGAAGGGCGAGCTGCATCGCGCTCAGCATCCCGCTAAGCTCTGCATAACGCAGCGGCTCGGTTTGCTGTACGGCATCGATATAAAACGCGAAAGAGGATCGCGTGAGAGGAGAATCGAGCGTCTCGGTCAATGCTCTCGCCAGCACCAGACACCTGGGAATCGCGTCGTCCTTTGCAGTCCGGACGAGCGGCACCTGCGATAGTTGCCTTGTCGAATCGCGAAGCGCCTGTAAATCCGTCCGGATCAGCCGGATATTGTCGTACAGCCACCGCAGATCTTCGCTCGGATTCTCTGCGTTTAACGAATACAGCTCGTGCTCGAGACTGGCTAGCTCTCTCTTAACACGCCTATAAATTTCTCGCGGTGTACCTGAAGAGCGCCTGCCCGAAAACCATCCCGACGATCGGGCAGCCTGGGTTGCCGCCTGACGAAGCCTTTCCTGCTCGGCTTGGCTGATCCCAATGTCCGCTTCGTTCAGCTCTGCTGTTTCATCTACTTGTCGGGACGGCTCAGCCATGGGTCCTCACCTATAGCTTGAGGCTTGCAGCTCGAACATTTCGGCATACTGCCGGCCGCGCGCGATGAGCTGGTCATGAGTGCCTTCCTCCGCGATGCATCCGTTCTCCAGGACGACGATTCGTTCCGCCATCCGTACAGTCGAGAAGCGGTGCGAAATGAACAAGGCCATCTTTCCGACGGTCAGCTCGTTGAATCGTTTGAACACCTGATATTCCGCGCGGGCATCCAGTGCCGCCGTCGGCTCATCCAGAATAAGCACCTGAGCGTCTCGCAGATACGCGCGTGCAAGAGCTAGCTTCTGCCACTCGCCTCCCGAGAGATCCACACCGGTCTCAAAGCGCCTCCCGAGCATTTGCTCGTATCCGTTCTCCAATTTCGCAATCACCTCGTCGGCAAGGCTCTTGTGCGCTGCGCGCTCGATTCGATCGAGGTCCTCTAAATATTCAATCCGCCCTACTGCGATATTCTCTCGCGCGGTCATCTCGTACCGCATGAAATCCTGAAATATGACGCCGATCTCGCGGCACAAGTCCTCCACCTCATAATCACGAAGATCAACCCCATCCAGCAGTACCTTCCCGTCAGTCGGATCGTACAGACGAGTCATCAGTTTCACAATCGTGGTCTTTCCCTGGCCGTTTTGTCCGATCAGAGCGACTCGTTCTCCCGGCTCCAAACGAAAATTCAGGTCCTCCAAGATTATTCGGCTCGTTCCCGGGTAAGCAAATGACACATCCCGGAATTCGAAGCCGGTCTGAATCGGTCGCGGCGCAGGCAGGGCATCGGGTTTCGAGATAACGGTCGCTCGCATTTCAAAGAACGCCAGCAGGTCTGTCAGGAACAAAGCCTGGTCGGCGATGCTCGACAACGTGGAGAACATCTGGGAGATCTGGTTCGACGCGTTCATGATCGACGCCATTAAAAACGTCAATGTGCCGATCGAGTACACGCCCGTCACTGTCTTCCAAATGACCCAGACATAGGCGCCGTAGTACCCGGCGGTGCTTAACAAAGATAGCAGCGAAACCGCTACCAGCCGCCTCCGGTTCAATGCCATGTTCTCATCGAAAATCTGGTTGGAAAGAGTGGTGAATCGGCGTGTCAACCACGCGCTCAGCCCAAATAGCTTGAGCTCCTTGGCGGCTTCTTTGCTTCCGCCGAGCTGCCGAAGATAATCGAGTACCCGCTTTACCGGCGTTTGGCGGAAATTCTTTGCGTAGCTCAGGAACGCGAAGTGGCTTTCTCCCAGAAATGCAGGAATGAGGCATGCGACCAGTAGTAATATCAGCCACGGCGAGTAGAGAAGAATCGCAAGGGAAAGCGAAACGGTTGTGATCGCCTGTTGAAACAGGCGCCCGATCGACTGGATCATTCCCAGCCGGTCCGTCGCCTGGACCCGCGCACGCTCCAACCGGTCATAAAAGACCGGATCCTCGTACGCCTGCAAATCTAATTGCGAGGCGTGCCGCATTACTTCGATGCTGACGTGCCGCGTGTAGCGGTCCGCAAGCACCGAATCATAGTAATCAATCAGCCGGCCGACCAAGCTCCCGATGATTGCGATCGCAAATTCCAGCCCGGCAAGCCACCACAAATACGTACTTAAAGTCGTCGTGTGATGCACAACTGCGTTGATGTTGTCGATGATGCGGGCGCTTACCCAGGACAGGCTGACAGGAACGAGAGAAACGATCACCCGCAGTATCAGCCCAAGCACAACGACACTTGGGCCCGAATCCCAAAGTATGCGCAGGACTGGCGGAACGTTCTTCAAGGCTCGTAAACGGTCCTGCCAAGCCGAAGAAAATGCCTGATTCGTTTTTTCTGCCACGCAAAATTCGACCGCGGTGCTCTTACCGATAAGGCCAGCGGGTGCCGCGGGCGACACGGCTAAAGTAGTCTTCTATCTAGATCCAGAGGTACTACGTAAGGTTACGAACATCTACTCAAGCGAGCAGATTGATCGTATTAACAGTACCAGCGGCATCCGGCAGGTCGGCAGAAGGACCACCCGAATCTGGGATTTGAGCGGTCATCGCTGCATCAATCTGGGCAGCGGCATGCGAGCTCAAATCGGCAGTGTCGATCGTCGAATCCGAAATCACAAGCAGTGTGGCTGTCGTTTGAAGCGTGAGGCTCTCACTTGCCAGCTTCTGCAGTTGGGCCGGTGAGGCGTTTGTTAAGTCTGCCCGCACTGAGTCGGGGGGACACAACCCGTCCTCATACAAAAGCCGAACACCGTATGGCAGTGATATCGAGCCCATGCCAACACCCGTCCTACTACGACCCATATCGGCGAAGAACGCACTCCGTTTTACCCGATTAAGTCGCCAGAAGAACGCCAGTCCCCAGCCTCTTCGGAGGCGTTCCAAGGCCGTGCTACCGCGTGTAGCTGTTATAAACGAATATGCCTAGGTACGCAGCGGTCGATATCGGGAGTAACTCGGTCCGCATGATGGCTGCGGAAGTGAATCAGGCGGAAACCCGGATTCTCGCCCAGGACCGGCAGGTCACCCGGCTCGGTGAAAGCGTATTTCGTTCGGGTCGTATCAGCAAAGACGCGTTGGACTTCCTCTGCGCGAACCTTGCCCGAATCGCAGCCACGTACAGCCGGCTAGATGTTGTCGGGGTGCGGGCGGTTGCTACGAGTGCCGTGCGTGACGCCGGCAATCAGCAGGAATTTCTCGAACGCGCCTCAGCCGCTCTCGGCACCAATGTCGAAATTATTTCCGGGCCCGAGGAAGCGCGCCTCATTCATCTGGGCGTCGAAGCTCGTTGGCCGCGGCCCAAAGAGCGTACCCTAATTGTCGACGTCGGAGGCGGCAGTGCCGAGTTGATCATCAGTCAGGGAGGGCAGTTGATCGATGCCGTATCAAAGCCTCTCGGCGCCGTTCGTCTGACTCAGGTCTTCCTCAATACCGACCCGCCCAGCGCTAGCGAATTGCATCGCCTGCACGCCTATATCGATGAGAAATTAACTCCGTTTTCCAAACATCACGCTGCCGAGAAATTCGACCGAGTGATCGCGACCTCCGCTACGCCCGCGGCCGTCGTCAGCGCGGTCAACCAGATTGCGCGTACCAAACGGGACGAGGCGGACCGGCTACGCGCCTCCAGTGCCCAAGTGCGCGAGTTGTACAACACTCTGGTCCAGACCGATGTCACAGGCCGCCGCAAAATGACTGGCATCGGACCAAAACGTGCCGAAATCATCATCGCAGGCACCGCCGTGTTCCTGCGTACTCTCGAGTTATTCGGCCACCGTTCGCTCTACTACTGTGCGGCCGGGGTGCGCGACGGCATCATTGCCGATCTCGCCGCGCGACGGGTCGGACGAGAATTGTCACAGCTCTCCCGGGAGCAGCGGGCTCTTGTCGAAAGCATGGCGAAACGCTACAGCGTTTCTCTAAAGCATGTTCGGCACGTTGCTTGCTTGGCCCACAGGCTCTTCGAGACTCTCCAGCCAGTTCATCACCTTCCTCCCGAAGCTGGTAAGCTCCTCGAAGCCGCTTCGTATCTCCATGACATAGGACATTACGTAAGCGGTACGGGTCATCACAAGCACTCCGCTTATCTAGTGGCCAATTCGGACATGCCCGGCTTCACCGACCACGAGCGGCTGACCATCTCGGCGCTTTGCCGGTTCCACCGCAAGTCGATGCCGCAGCCGCGGCATTCCTATTTTCAGGCTCTCGATTCCGAATCGAAGCGCACTGTGCTCGCGCTTGTGCCTTTGCTGCGCATCGCCGATGCCCTGGATCGCGGGCACGAGCAAAAAGTCCGCGACATCGCCGCGTCTTGGAGGGACGGAACGATAGGTCTCTTCATCGAAGCGGAGACCGATGCCGATTTGGAGATATGGGCCGCCAATGAAGCTGCGGGCCCCTTTCGCGAAAGCTACGGCACAGCGTTGACTCTCCAACGCGCCCGCCAGCCTAGATAGTGCACCTCAAGTACGGGTGTTGTCGCGCCCAGCAGTTAAGTTTGTCCTAGTAATTGTATGACCCGGTCCGCGAACTGCGCCGCAAAGGCGCCCGCCCCCATCGAAGAACAGGTCTCCCGCTAACTTATTTCCCCGGCTACCGTTGTTGTAAGAACCTTCACGCTCGGTATGCCAGCGAACGGATACGTCAATCCGGGATACTGCGCAGTGCCGCATATTTCGGTAAACCAGTCGATGAAGTGGGTTTCTGTTAGTAAGACTGATTTCTGGCGTCCAGAATCGAAAAGAACTTCTGAATCCTCGCAATCGCAGACTAGCCTCGAAAGGCAAAAGCTCCTTGCCAAAATAGCGCGATGAGGCCCTCAAATTTCCCGATTTCGCGCGTAGCGCTCCCCGGTGTCTGGCGTCCAAAAAAGGGAGGCATATCCAATGGCGGAAAGCGACGCCAGAAATCAGTCTTCTAACAAAAACCCAGAATCGAAAAGAACTTCTGAATCCTCGCAATCGCAGACTAGTCTCGAAAGGCAAAAGCGTCACACCGGGCTCTCCCGCTCGCGTGAGTGGGATCCTTTCGGCGGATTCCTGAGCCCGGCGGAGTTTTTCTCTACTAATCCCTTTTCGCTTATGCGTCGCATGAGCGAGGAAATGGACCGTCATTTCGGGCAAATGTTCGGCCAGGCATCAGGCAGAGCCGGCCAAGGTTGGTCGCCCGCAGTGGAAGTACGTGAGAATAAGGGCCAGCTCGAGGTCTGTGCCGAACTACCGGGCCTTAAGCCGGAAGACGTGAAAGTCGAATTGACCGAAGATGCTCTGGTCATCCACGGCGAGCGCAAATCCGAGCACGAGCATCGCGTGGGGCACGCGTATCGTTCAGAGCGCCGGTACGGCGAATTTTATCGCGCTATTCCATTACCGGAGGGAGTGAATACCGATCAAGTACACGCCCAATTCCGGGATGGCGTGCTCCAGATCACCATGCCCGTTCAAGAGCAGTCCAGCCGTCGGCGCGAGATCCCAATCCAATCCGGCGAATCTGCTGCTTCGGGCGGCACTGCTTCTACTAAGACCCAGTCTGCCAGCGCGGGCGCGGGTAGCAGCACAACCAAGAGCTAGCGTCCAATAGACACGCTCAGGCGGTTGATCTCGACCGCCGCCGTTCCATTAACTCGAGTGTGCGGGCGCGATGGCATTTCAAGCAGAGCGTCCGCATATTCGATAAGTCGCATTCGCCGCCCCCTTCCGCAACGGGCACGATATGGTCGGCATCCCAAAGCGACCTCCGTCCTCGCAGGCTCCAATCTTCGATGGCTTGGACGCGAGCCGCACCGCGCAATCGCTTCAGCCGCCGCATCTCGGCTATGCAATCGAGGTGGCAACTGGCGCATACGCCGCGGTCGCGCTCGAAGACTCTCTGGCGGAGATGTCCCGGGTCGCTGCGGAGCTTCCATTCCTCTACGCACCACTCAGAACAAAACGTTTGGCGCGCCGCGGGCACCTCCAAATTGCACCACCGGCATAGGCAGCGACCATTCAAGCCTTTCGGTAAGGCTTCGCGGTTCGCTACCCCACCGGCCATCGCCCGTTGCATGCTCATGCAAACAGAATACAGTGGAAATGTTCTATATGGCCGCGGGTTCCGGCACTTCTGCAATTCTGGTCCGTGCCCGGTAGATCATTGCTCCCAAGAGGTTGCTGATCAGCACCGTCCCGCCGATCTTCGCGGCATACGACGTCTGGCTCGATACGTTGATGATGGGGTGCATCGCAATCAAAACAGCTACTGCGCTCGAAGCCAGTCCGGCACCTGAAACAGCACGCAACCAGGTCGGGAGCAGCTTACGAATACGCCGGGCTCCGAAGACAGGGAGCGCAAACAACCCCACGTAGGCCAGCCCGTAATGCACCGTAGATGCATTCTGCAGTAACTGCATCGCTTCCTGTTCGTGAACGCCGATCATCA
>JAFATG010000353.1 GCA_019244055.1 Acidobacteriaceae bacterium
TCCCCCAGCACACTGAGAATCTCGCGGCGACGCTCCTCGGCAAGCAACCGGTTCGGCTTTCGTTTCGACATTGGTTCCCTGTAACCTCATCGTCGCGGGATGAGGTAGACAGTTCTTGTTGCTGTATATCTTTACATTAGCTTTCGACAAAAGCAACCGTTTTTTGCGAATGCCGTCGTTTGCTTTCTTTTTGGGGAGGGCGTCAGGCGGGCGTTAGACCGTTTCTACTGAAAATTCTCCGCGAGCATGATATCGCTAATGGTGCGATCGATTTGCGTGAAAAGCAGCCGATGGCCGTCGCGGGTTACAGTGAGCCCGAGCTCGGGCGGTTTATCGAGCGTTATCACATCCGCTGTTGTGTTATGAGCCAAATCGATGAAGCGAATAACGGATCTCGCCAACGGACGCGGCGCCGTCATATAGTAAACGCCGTTTTCTACCACCGCGAAGTTGAACCGATAGACTGAGTCCGCAATTTGAGTTTCTTCGCCTCCGCCACTCGGCACTTTGCAAAGGCTTGTGGCTGAGCCTTGGCCTCGCACATAGAAAATCCAGTTCCCGTCGGGAGAGGCCAAGGGTGCGTACCCGCCATTTCTGGTGATCCGTTGTGGATGGCTGCCATCCACATTCACCTTCCAAACTTGCAGGCTGCCGTCGCGGTCCGAGCCGAAGTAAATCGCCCGGCCATCCGGCGACCAGCTTGGAACGTTCTCCGTTCCTCGGGTGTTGGTCAATTTGTGCGGAATTCCATCCTTGATGGTGACCATATAGATGTTGTCGTGCCCGCCAAGATTCGAATCGAAAGCGAGTTGGCGCCCATCGGGTGACCACCGGGCAGAACCGCTGCTCGGCGCACCGAGGGAAGTGAGTTGGAATGCATCGCTGCCGTCTGAGCGCGAAATCCAAATTTCGTTACTTCCTTCACGATTGGAGGAGAATGCGATCTGCTTGCCATCGGGCGAATACTGAGGATTTGCTTGCCGCTGGGTAGATTGGAGGGTGATGGCTGGAGCGCCGCTCGCCTCGCCTGGAGCTGGGAGGTTCAGGCGCCAGACGTTCGTATCCTGCGTCTGAGAGACATACGCAAGACGATGGCTGGCTTGGTCCACGGCAGGCTCCGTCAGTGAACCTCCGGGCAACATAACCTGTCTCGCGTCTCTGCCATCGGATCTGACTCTCCACAGCATGGAGCGAGGGCCTCCGGTAGCAAAGACAAGTTCCTTATTGTTTATCCATTCAGGCATGATTGCCGAAATCTCGAGCCGAGACAGCTGCTTCACTTCGCCTGTGGGCTGCGTGAGCGCCGAGATAGGGAGCAGTTGGATTCGTGAGATTGATGCGATGCGAGTTCTCGTGAACGCCAACCATTTGCCATTCGCCGAGATAGCCGGCATGATCAAGTTCATGTGGTCCTTAGAGTTGTCGTTCAGAACCTGATTCACCTCGCCGCTGTCAATGGAAACTCGAAGCAAGCTCTGATTGTCATCTCCCGGCATCGCGTTTGAGAGCACGAGAAATTTCGAATCCGGGGACCAAGCCGGTTTCCTGTTCGCCAGGACGAATTTGTAACGAACCTCCGCCAATCGCCTTTCTCTGCCGCCGAGAGCCGGTATCAGCATGACAGAGTATTCGTAATCGGAAACCTGCCGCAAGAAGGCTATCCACTTGCCGTCCGGGGACCAGGACGGGCACAGGTCCGGTTGCGGATCTGTGGTCAAACGCAACGGTTTGCCTTGCCCCACTACCTTGACGTAGATGTCAACATTGTCACCTTGCGGTCCTTCCCAGGAGAACGCGACCTGGCTGCCCCCGGGGGAGAACGACGGGCTGCTTTCATGTCCTTCGTAGTGGGTTACCGGAATAACTTTGAGAGGCAGCTCCTGCTTTGGTTGCCGGCTAAACCAGAACCAGACAGCGAAAAGCCCAGCCAACAGGGCGCCGAGAGCGGCCCATTTCCAAATCGGTTTGGATTTCTCGGGGGCAGGGGAAATTGGTGCTTCGGCCACCGGCAGCAAAACGGCTTTGAGTTCGTTTGCGAGTTCGGTGGCAGTCTGATACCGGAGCTCGGGATCCGCCTGAAGACAACGCCGTATGATCCTCGTCAACTCGGGTGACGTTTCTGCCGGAAGAGCCGCCAGCTCCGCTTCAATATCATCACCCTCCTTCAGAGCTCGCCCGGTTACTGATTCGTAAAGCAACGCGCCGACCGCCCAGATATCGGACCGCACGTCAGGATTTTTGCCGAGCCGCTGCTCAGGCGAGCGGCGCAGACTATCTGCCGCGCTCGAGAGGTCCGTGGCGAGGAAGATAAGCAATGGCTGCGGACGTAGCAGCGATTTATCGCTCGCGCCCACGAATATCGATTCGGGAGTCAGCGCACCATGCACAAAGCCCGAGTTATGGCCGGCCGCCAACGCTTCGGCCACGTGCTCCGCAGCTTCCAGTGCAGCCGTGACGGAGATTTCGCCCCGGCGCAGGCACTCCGACAAGGTCGATTCTCCCGGGGAGGCCATCACCATGAACACCCGCTTGTCCGGCAGTTCGCCAACTTCGTAAATCGGGCACACGTTCGGATGGTGAAGCGCCGCAGCAGCCCTTGCCCGATCCAATAACGTTTTAAGTCGATCCGGGTCCCGCACACTCGAGGTAGCCCAGAGCAGCACCTTCCGCCCAAGCCTTGAGTCAGTAGCGCGGTAGAGTACGCCATCGGACATGACCCCGAGCCGCTCACCAATCCGGTACTGCGAGAGGGAGTCGGCGAGCCGATCTTCCTCCTGGAAGTTTCTTGTCGAAAACTGCGGGATGTAAGTTCCTTTGGGGATGTCGATCAATAAAGGGTCAAAACGGCCCTCCGAGGCATAGTATTCGGCGAGCCGGGTTCGGAGCCGGCGCGCTTCGACCCGAACGATATTGTCCGTAGTCGGATCGAACGAATCCTCTCGGCCAAAGACCTGGACCGCTATGGAGTATTCCTTGAGTTCGTCGAGTTCGTGCGCAAGAGCCTTCTCGACCAGGAACTTCAAAAAGGTACGAAGCTGTTTGGCCTTGCCGAATCCCGCGCTTACCAGGATGAGGTCAAGCTCTTCGCGGATTGCCGCAGTGCTCGGTACAACCGTCTCGGGACTAGCCATGCCAAATTCTTAGAGTGCCTTATTGACGGCGAAGGAGTTAAAAAAGATTCTTCAGGTAAACTCCCCTGAGTTTACCTTGCACATTCGCGTAATCTTGACGCTGATCACCGTGAAGCCCGGCATCATTCCTGGTCTGCGGCGGAAACTCGCCCTAGACTCCAACCATGAAGCAAATTTGTTCCGCCCGCATCGTGGTCCGCACTGCTTTACTCGTCGCTTCCAGCGCCGCCGGCTTGATGGCTCAGAGCGAAATGGCATCCAACTCGATGCCGCATGGAACGATTCCCTTTACCTCCCTGCCATCCCAAACGGATCAGGGCAGCATCGGGAATTCGAGTTCAAATGTGGCATCAGATACGTTCACCACGGCTCTTATTCCCAAACTCGACCTGTCGAGCCGACCTTCCCTTGTGCCCGGTACCCTGGCAACGGTTTCGAGTTCGACCCTCAAGACCAGCCATAAGAGCGGCTTCAGTGTGGAACCGGACTATCTGCCGTCGTGGGTAACAAACCAGCCTCTCGCCTATTTACAATACGGTGCCGCACCCGCCGTCGTCACCCTACACTTTGGACATAAGTAACGAGGACAAGCCATGAGACAAAGTTCCTTTATGATTCGTGCTTTTGTTGGTGCCGGTGTTCTGGGCGTCCTGAGCGTGGCTTCATTTTCTTTAAGAGCCTACGCCGGGAAAGCCCACACCGAAGAGAATGTAAGCCGTCTAATGGATCGAGGCGCCTCAATGAGGCCCTCCGTCAGCATCGAGAGCTTGGAGACGTGCACTTTGGTGAGCTTGAAGAGAGTCTATTTCCGGTACGACGAAAGCAATCTGAGCACTCAGGAGAAGATCGCTTTGAATGGCGTAGTGGACAGCTTTCGTCGAGACACGCAATCAGTGATCGAACTGCGCGGGTACACAGACGGGATGGAATCTCTGCACAGTGGAACAACGTTGGGCATCACACGCTCTCAAACGATCGCTCGGTATTTCATGGCTAGCGGCATACCTGCCAAAAGCATTCTGGTCGTTCCGACCAACGGAATCAGCGACGACGAACGATCCATGAACCCGGAACACCGCCGGGTGGACGTCCGCCTGTTCACACCCGCCGGTTCTGGCGAAAGCGGCACATATTCAGCGCTGAATACAAATCGCGAGCCCGCGAAACCTCCGAAAGGTGCTTGAGATGAGCGGCTACCACTGGATTGTCTGGCTCGTGTTCGGGCTTCCGCTGTATCTGGGTTTCTTATATCTCTGGCCCGACCCCATGCGAGAATATTCGAGATCCCGAGTGCGCTCGAAACGGCCGAAAACTTCTTAAATCCCGACGGTCGTTTGGGCATCTCAGGAGCGGATTTCACTGATGAATGCCAGATTGAGAATCAATCACTTCCGCCGCCAAGGGCGTAGAGCCAGTCTTGCAATAATCTGCTTATTCGCTACAGTTCCCTTAAATGGGCACGCGATTCTAAAGGAATGTTCCCCCGCACCGCACAGTATCGTGTCAGGTCCAGATATCAACATCCGCCTGAGATTCAACTCACGGATCGATGCAGCTCATTCGAGTCTCCACCTCACCATCGGATCGCAGTCGCGGGACGTTAAAGCTACCGCACAAGCCGAACCGGATACGCTGCTGGGCCAAGCCAAAGCCGTGACCGCAGGAGAGTACCGAATCCAGTGGCAGGTCCTCGCCATCGACGGTCACATCACGCGCGGCGAGGTGCCGTTCACAGTTCGCTAGCCGGCGGGCCATGGCGCAAATCCTCGACCTGTATGGGTTCTTTGCTGTCGTCCTGCTCGGGTTGACGCTGGCGTTCGAGGCGTTCACCGTTGGTGGAGTTGTTTTCTTGTGGCTAGTCGATTCCCTCGAACCGGCTGAGCCCGCCGTCACCATCCGATGCCGCAGGTTGCTCAGAATTGTCGCATTCGCTTTGGGAATAGCCGCGGTTTTTGCGATCGTTCTTACAACGCTCGTTCTGCGTGGGACGACGGACGGATTCCGCTGGATTGACACTACCTCCACCTCGTTTTCCCGCGCGGAATTGTTGATTGCCGCGGGGGGCGTGTGGATCGCGATTTGTTCCAAGACCATCTCCGCGCGTTGGCTTCTCGCGCCCGCTGCAGGCGTGATCATTGGTACAACCCTCACCAGCCATGCATTCGCGCGAATCGAGAACAGGCCGTCGCTCCTTTTCTGTACCGGCCTGCATCTTCTTGCAACGGCAGCGTGGATCGGCGGTTTGCCCTCGCTCCTGATTGCGCTGCGGCGCGGCAGTGAGCGATTCGCTTTGCGCGCGGCGCGACGCTTCTCTCAATTGGCGGTAGCCAGCGTCGCCATTCTTGTGAGCGCCGGAGTAGTTCTGGGCCGGGAATATGTAGGCGACGTGCAAGCTATCTATGGAACCTCCTACGGCGTCATGCTCGCCGCAAAAGTAGTCCTTCTGATCGTGCTTCTTGGGCTTGGCGCTATAAATTTCAGGTTGCTCAGGCGGCAGGGTAAAGCACAAAGTGCGATCCGGAATACTGTGCGGCGCATAGTGGAGGTGGAGGCCGCGGTTGGCATCTCAGTCATTGTGGTGGCGTCTTCGATGGCATCGCAAGCTCCTGCGGTGGATTTTCCTGAAGGGCGCGTCTCGCTTAGCGAGAGCGCCGACCGATTCACCCCCCAATGGCCGCCACGCCTGCAAACACCGCCGCCGGCCGCACTCTCTCCAGCAACTCCGCTCAGTGTTGAGGAGGCAAAGAGATTCGGGCGAGCCCTCTCGTATTCGACAAGTGCGCAACCGACCCTCAATACGCCCGCTGATATCGCGTGGAGCGAATACAACCACAACTGGGCGGGCCTTTGCGTGCTAGCGGCGGGTCTCCTTGCGCTAATCGCGCAAATGCGGCACGGACATTGGGCTAGGCATTGGCCACTCGCCTTCCTTGGGCTCGCGGCATTTATTGTGATCCGGGCCGATCCGGAAAACTGGCCTCTGGGGCCGCGCGGATTCTGGGAGAGCTTTCAGGTCCCGGACGTTGTACAACATCGCCTCGCGGCGGCTCTGGTCGCTGCGTTCGCGATTTTTGAGTGGCGCGTAACCACCGGCCGCACCCGGCAATCCTGGCACGCCCTGGTCTTCCCGGCCATCTGCATGATCGGCGGGGCTCTTCTTTTCGCGCATAGTCATCGGCTCGGAAATGTCAGAGAGGAATTGCTGGCCGAGGAGAGCCACACCGGCATCGCGATCTTCGCCATCGTTGCGGCCGCGGCACGATGGCTCGAGTTGCGCCTTCCTCGCGGACCAGCCTTGCTCGGATTCGTATGGGCGGCTTGCTTCGTCATCATAGGCGTTATGCTGACGTTCTATCGCGAGGCTTGAAGCAGACTCGGGCATGCGGTTGCAGATTGCATTTCTCTTCCCCAAGTAGCCCGCGCGCTCGGTTATCTGTGGCCAGCAGCGATTCATTTTGGGCTTTTGGCGGTGCTTCAATGACTACCGTAATGCCTCTTACGCTCCCAAAGCGGCAGGAGCCTAAGAACGAAAAGTTTTGAATCGCCGAGGCAAAACGTGAATCGAAGGCCCAAAAAATCTACGAAGATACCGCCCTTTCTGGGGCGAACCAAGATGCAGCAGTTTGGGAATAGGATGTGTCAATCTATCTGAGGGAAGGAGTACTACTACATGTCAATAAAAATGCTGATCGCTCCGTTGCTGGCTCTCTCGTTGCCCGCGATGGGGGCGGAATCAGATACGCAACGGCTAAACACGGCCAGTGACGTTCTCAAAGAAATCATGACAGCCCCGGACAAGGGCATCCCGGGTGATCTCTTTCACAAGGCTTATTGCGTGGTGGTAATCCCCAACATGAAAAAGGCTGGGTTCGTCTTCTCTGCGAAGTATGGGAGGGGATTCGCTACTTGCAGGGATCCTAAGGGAACAGGTTGGACTGCCCCAGCCGGTCTGCGTGTCGAAGGCGGCGGATTCGGGCTGCAGGCCGGCGGCGAAGGGGCCGATATCGTGATGCTGGTAATGAGTGACAAAGGCATGCAGGGCATACTGGCCAGCAAATTCACACTGGGCGGGGAAGCCTCGGTTGCGGCGGGCCCGGTGGGCCGTGATGCTACCGCGCAGACCGATGCCACTATGCGCGCGGATATTTTATCGTGGTCCCGTTCCAGGGGCGTGTTCGGCGGGATGTCTCTACAGGGCGGCACCTTACGAGCCGATGACGACGCGAACAAGGCTATCTATGGCCAAAAGGAATCGAACAAGGAAATTCTTACGGGGAAGGTGCAGCCTCCGGCTGACGCTAGCAGCTTTCTGCAGGAGGTCGCGCAGTACGGCGGAGAGAGCAGAAAGAGCTAAGAAGCTAAGCTTTTGCGACTCTTTCTGGCCTAGCTTCGAAGGTGTGTCTGTCTCGACTTGTCCGCTGATAACTGCGAGTCTCCACATAAACTAAATCTCCTTTAGAGCGAGCCTCGTCAAAGCCCTAGGAGTGGCAAATTCTTGCCGGCCGTAGGGCATTTTGATTTGGCGATGTGTTTCAAGTGGCTCCTCAATTTGGTTTGTTTGTCAGTGCTCCTGGCGGTGATTGCCTTCGGGTTTGCGCGCCAGCCGGTATTGGCCAAGCACGTCGCAGCTAATTGGACCGGCAATTTTTCCCCCTGCGAACGTCACTCCGAATTGCTCAAGCGGGACACGATGAGTTTGGGGGTAAGGATCTCGACTTCGAACCTCGAGTTGGCGAAGCAGTTTGAGAGCGCGTTGAGCTTTTGGGCGACGGTGGTCGACATGGCTTGGTATGAGGACGAAACCACGTCCTGCGCTGTGCAGCTCGTGGAAGCGACGCCTTCAATCCTAAAAAGTCCGATCGTCGCCAGAGCGCAACTTGCCGAACTGGCTAACTTCCAGGGTTGGATCGCCTTCGATTCCCATGCACCGCTCACAAAGGGGGAGATGTACGTAATAGCCGTTCATGAAATTGGCCATATGCTAGGACTCAGGCACAATCCGAACACCAACTCCGTGATGTATTACTTCAATGTAATGGGGCCTCAGGTGCTGGACCGGTCAGATCTCTGGCAACTTTCGTTCCGCCACAAGCTGCGGTTCGCTTCGATTGACGCCCCGGTGGTCGTCCCAGAGAACCAGCTCGGAGACTAGGCGCTTCGAAAAGGCCCATTTGGCAAAGCTTGAAATGACGGCTGTGAGATTTTGCTTGCTTTTGCTGTTGATCTCTCCCCGGGCGGGAGCGCAGAAATCCGCCGCTCCGAAAGCAGTGAGTACTTTTGAGAGCTACGTGAACATGGCCGGTTCCCAGACCGCCAAGGATTTCCGTCCCTTGACTCAAGATGAAAGGACCTCTCTTTACCTGGGAAGTCTGGTTAACCCGTGGGGGTTTGCCAAAGCCGCGATATCGGGTGGGCTCGATCAATGGCACGACAAACCGGAGGAATGGGGCCAGGGATGGGGACCGTACGGCGAGCGGGTTGCAAATATCGAAGGGCAATATCTCGTTCAAAAAACCGTCACTTACTTAATCTCGTCGCCATTACATGAGGACAATCGATACTTCGGCTCTGGCAGGCATGCCTTCTGGCCGCGATTGGAATATGCCGTAGTGAGTTCCGTTCTGGCGCGCCACGATAACGGCAAGCGCCATATTTCCGTTTCACAATTGGGCGGCGTCGCGGCAGGAGCCTTTGTGGCGCGATTATGGCTTCCGCCGAGTCAAAGCAGCGCCGGCGATGCCGCGGTCAGCTTCGGCATTACGATGGGTAGCAACGCCGCATTCTCGGTAGTGAAAGAATTCCTCCCCGATCTTCTCCGGCGGGTGGCACCGAAGGCAAGCAATACGGCGGACTCAAGCCCTTGATCGAGCACCCTGAGAGCGGCATTCAGCAGTCAGCGCCGGAATCTGCCTCCACCGCCGAAGCCCTGGAAATTCTGGAATCGCTGCGTCTGAAATTGGTCCCCGTTGGCGCGCCAGGTC
The DNA here is from genome assembly GCA_019244055.1 of Acidobacteriaceae bacterium. Lineage (GTDB taxonomy): Bacteria > Acidobacteriota > Terriglobia > Bryobacterales > Bryobacteraceae > Bog-105. The sequence continues at coordinate 9,113 of JAFATG010000353.1, forward strand.
TGAATTGTTGTCTCTCTCTAAAGATCGAGAATCAGATCTGGATTCTCTCCGTTGTGTCGCTCCGAAGTCAGTCTAGGCACTGAACAGCAGAGCAAGATTTCGCCTTCAGCGCGATCCGCCAACGGTTCTTCCAAGTAGCGGACGCCGCCGCTTTCGAGACGCGTTCTACACGTGCCGCAAATGCCCGAACGGCACCCAAACGCGGGAGCCAACCCCAGTTCCTCGGCGAATTCGAGAAGAGTGCCCTTATCCGGCGACCACGTCCCATCGATCATCGATTTGGCGAATCGTACCCACGCCGGGCTGACTTCCTCACCCTCAACCAGTTGCGCAGATCCTGGCGGGATCTCTGGTTTCAGCACTGTTCCAAGGCCGAAAGACTCGAAGTGGATTCGCTGTGGTCGAACGCCCAGCCCCATCAGGCCGGAATAAAGAGAGTTCATGAATGCCGCCGGACCGCACAGGTAGAACTCGTATTCAGCAAAACCCAGAAGCTGTTTCAGGGTGTCGATCGTAACGTGCCCATCGGCATTGTGAGTGACGCCGATCTTGTCGTTCGCCTCCGGCCGACTGTAGCAGATATATACCGTCATGTCCGGATGCTGTGACGCAAGCTCCTGGACGTGTTTCCTGAACGCATGTACGCGGCTGTTCTGAGCTCCGTGAACAAAGTAAATCGGGCGGAACGTGCCTGCGCGGCGACCCTGCTCAACGATATGCTCGGCGATCGCGATCATCGGGGTAATGCCCACGCCTCCGGAAACCAGTACCACGGGTCGCGCTCCGGTTTGATCGAGAACGAACTTGCCGCGGGGCTTCATGGCTTCGAGGCGAAAACCTGCCTTGGCCTTATCGTGGAGGAACTGGGTTACAGGTCCAGTTCCTTCGCGCCGCATAATGCTGAGCCGGTAAAAATCCGGATTACAACAGGTGGAGAGCGTGAAGGTCCGCAATAGCGGCTCCGCGTATCCCGGTGCGGCGACGCGGATTGGCAGAAACTGGCCTGGTTCCCATGAATACAAACTCGCGCCATCCGCTCGCCGCAGATAAAAAGAGCTAATTGTCTCGCTCTCCTTTTCGACCCTTACAACTTCCAACTCCACGAAAGCATTGCGTTCACTCTCCGGTGCGACCGAGGCAGACGGATCAACAGAGATTCTGCTGGGTGATTGCGTTGCAGCCGCCTGAGCAGTCTCTTTCAAAGCGAGCGGTCCTTTCGCCAGCGCGTTGACGATCAGCTTTTGGAAATGGATGCAAAGATGTTCGCTGTTGATCAGAAATCTGCCACGGTCCGGAATGCCGCCTACCAAACCGCGCTGAACGGAGTT
>JAFATG010000033.1 GCA_019244055.1 Acidobacteriaceae bacterium
TGATAAACCGGCGGTCACTTTGAATGCTCCACCATACGGATCGTGCAGATCCTCACCGAGCACAACCACCTCGGGAATGTCGGACAGCAGTTTGTGTAAGGCCGCATTGAGATTGCGCCGGACATTTCCCGCCACATTCAGGCCGGAAACCTGACTCGCATGGGCGGGTCTGTGAAAGATGTTCGGCGGGACGGCAGTATAGGTTGACTCCGGAGCAGATTTGGCCGCTGCGACTATTTCGCTCAGGAAGAGCTTGTTGTCAGCGTCAATCTCGCTACGCACGCTGGCCGGCAACCGTGCTCCTAACCGATTCAGCGGGTCCCGTTGCTTAATCGCCGAAATCTCGTCCGGATCACGCAAATCATCACCCTTGCTATGCGGGCCCATTCGCATCGTGTCGATGATTAGGAACCCAGGTCGCTTGCTGGCGCGCACCCCGTCAACAATGTCTTGAACCTGCTGCAGGAAGTCGTCTTCCGAATCATCCACCCGCCAAACTGGCAGGCCAAAAGCAGCGCCACGCGCCTCAATCGCCCCGCCAATAGTACTGGAGGTAGGCGTCGTTTGTGCGATCCCGTTGTTCTCAACGACAAACAAAATCGGCAACTGCCAGATCGACGCTAGGTTTAGTCCCTCGTAGACCAACCCTTGTCCCAACGTTCCGTCACCAATGACGATTGCGACTATCCCTGTTTGACCCTGCAACTTCCTCGCAAACGCTTGTCCGACGGCGACACCCGTCAGACCCGCTTGCACGCCGTTGGAATGAAAGTTGCGATAAGCAAGGTGCTGACTTCCGCCCACACCGTGGCAAACACCGCCCTGCCGGCCCATGATTTCCTCGATCAAGCCCCGGAATTGACCTGAGTAAGTCAGAAAGTGGCCGTGATTTCGATGGTTTGAAAGAACCGCATCATTCGGATCACTGAGCGCCCGAACTACGCTCATTTGACATAACTCCTGGCCGATCGCGGTGTGTGTTGTGCCGGAGAGCAAACCTTGGCTGAAAAGATCGAGAAGAGCCTCTTCAGTGCCGCGAAGCAATCCCCCGAACGCGTAAATACTTGCAGGCTCGAGCGGGATTAGCGGCTTGCCATGTGCGTCAAACGTTATCGGTTCGCGCGATTCCAGCTTTGCGGCTTGCTTCCGGTAGCCTCCCAGATCCGTCAATCCCACCTCAGACCTTGCAGGGTCACACGCCCCATTTTCATGCGCCGTTGTGACGCTGCAAAGCGCCACGAGTCATTCGTATCTTAGCGCGACGATGGGATCCACCCGAACGGCACGGCGTGCGGGGACGTAGCAGGCGACAACCGCTATCGCCAAGAGGACGAGGGCACTCCCGAAGAACGTGATGGGATCATACACGGCCACTCCATAGAGTTCGCTCTTCAGGAACTGCGCAAATCCTAGGGAAGCCAACAACCCGAGCCCGAGCCCAATGCCGCCGAGGCCCAACCCTTCTAATAGGATCATTCTCACCAGGGACGTAGGCGAAGCGCCCACGGCGGTCCGAACCCCAAATTCCCTTGTCCGGCTGGCCACCGAATACGAAACCACTCCAAAAACTCCCACTGCGGCGAGTAACAGGGCCACTAGGCCAAAAACGCTTAGCAGCCCTGTGCGAAATTTAGGCTGAGCCACGGACCCATCGAGAACCTCCGGCATAGTCACAATGTGGGTTACGGGAAGGTCTTTGTCCAGGCTTCGAACCACCTCACGTATCGCTCCAACGAGAGCCACGGGGGGCAAAGTGCTCTTAACCACCAGATCCCCACCCCAAAATGGCTCTTGCGCGAAGGGAACGTACATCATTGGCCCGGGTTCGGCGGTCAATTTCGCATCGCGCACGTCGGCGACCACGCCCACGATCTCTCGAGTCACTTTCGGGCTGGGTGGGAATGCAAAACTGAGCCTTTTGCCAATTGGATCTTGATTTCTAAAGTAAGAGCGCGCAAACGATTCACTGATGAGTGCGACCGGGGCTGAGCGATCCGAATCTTCCCGAGCGAAAGAGCGCCCCCGCAACAAAGGAATCCCCATCACATGAAAATATCCTGGGCTCACAGAAACATAGTCAGCGGTGCTGGGCATTCCAGCAGGTAGAGCAGCATGATCCGGAATCGAGAATGGCAATTTCACAAAACCATCGGCCAGCGGTACCGGGACGGCAAAGGCCGAATTTTGAAGACTGGGTTGGGCATGAATGCGCTCCAAAAGCGCGTTTGAAAAAGCCTCCCACTGTTGAGGGGTGGAGTACCGGTAACGCGGCAGTGCGATCTCCGCCTTGAGAACATGTGCAACATTGAAGCCGGGATTTACCGAGGTCATCCTCAGCAGACTGCGCACCAGCAATCCCGCGGCTACGACCAGGACCGTCGCCAACCCAATCTCCGCGGCAGCTAGAAACCTGCGTACGCGTAACCGGTCACCGCCGGAACCGGAACGCGCGACGCTGTCCTTCAAATCCGATTGCATGTTGGAAGACGTCATCAGAAGAGCCGGAGCTAAGCCAAACGCGATGGTCGCTGCCAGCGAGAGCAGCAGCGCGAAACCAAGCACCCATCCATTGACTTGCATGCTGGGCATAGCGGAAAAATCCCGAGCTAGAAGCAACGCGAGTGCCCTGGCACTCGCGAACGCCAGAGCCACGCCGAAAATTGCGCCGAGAAGGCCCAGTACCGCGCTCTCAGTCAATAATTGACGAACGATCCGTCCTCGCCCCGCTCCCAGCGCCTGGCGGAGAGCCAATTCTCGAGTGCGAGCCGTGGCACGCGCCAAGAGCAAGTTTGCGATATTGACACACGCGAGTAGAAGTACAAGGCCGACTGCGCCCAGCAATACCAGCAATGGCGTCCGAATGTTCTCAACGATATCTGCCTGTAAGGGCTTAAAGTGCATCGTCCAGCCGCCCCTCTCCGCTGGAAACTCTTTGGCGAGCCTCCCTCCGATTGTGTCCGCTTCCGACCGTGCTCCCGCCAGGGATACGCCAGCATTCAAGCGGCCCATCACAAGCAACCAATGCTCCCCACGGCTGGGGATCCAACTGCTAAAAAGAGGATCCTGAGCCACAGGAATCCAAATCTCCTGATGGCCCCCGAGGTCGGGAACCTGGAAGCTCACGGGCATGATGCCGACGACAGTGAAGGGTCGCTGGTCGAGCATGATCGAGGTACCGAGGAGATTCGGGTTCCCGCCGAATCGACTCCGCCATAAACCTTCGCTTACGAGAACGACCGGAGCCGCACCTTTCCTTTCGTCCTCGGCAAAGAGATATCGCCCCGCGAGAGGGCTCACCTTGAGAAGAGGAAAAATTTCCGGCGTGGCAACTACCGTTCTAACTTCGGTGGGATCTCCGGAACCCGTCAGGGTAAGCTCATGACGGGTTACTCCAGCGACCTCGGAAAATATTCCGGTGCTCCGCAGCTCAGTCATATCTGGGTAGGAGCAAGCAGTACCCTTTATCCCTCGCTGTAAGTTGTTCTCGAATGCGACGACGAGTTGCTCTGGATGCGGGTACGGCAAGGGCTGTAACAGTACGGCATAGATCAAGCTGAAGATCGCGGTGTTCGCGCCGATGCCGAGCGCAAGAGTAACGATGGTAACGGCGGCAAACCCGGGAGCCCTTCGCAGCAGGCGTCCACCAAGTCCTACGTCCTGAATGACCGTTTCGAGAAAATGCGCGCCCATGCTCTCGCGGCACTCTTCCTTGAAATGTTCATAGCCGCCGAATTCGACCCGCGCAAGTCTCTCGGCTTCGGCGCGTGTGATACCGGAACGCTCCAGGTCGTCGGCTCGCTCGCGAATGTGCGATCGAAGCTCGTCTTCCAGCTCGTTTTCTATGTGCGAGCGGCGGAATACTGCGGAAGCGGTCGAGCGCAGGAAGGCGAGAGGCTTCATAGCTGCTGCTCCTCCTAAAACACTTAGGAGTGTACGCATTTCTCTCCTAAGTTGTCAAGGAAAAGGATTCGCGAGTGGCCGATCGCTTTGGCTCGAACGCAGTTAAAAAAAGGATTTGGCGGAGGAAGAGGGATTCGAACCCCCGGACGAGTTTCCCCGTCAACGGTTTTCAAGACCGCCGCCTTAAACCGCTCGGCCATTCCTCCAGCAACTAACGTAACATCTCCCGGGAGAGTGCGCGCCCTCCTAAACCGTTCGATCCATAACGGTTAGAACCGACATTCTTGCGGAAAGCAAGTCACCGCGCACGCCGGAGCGACGTCTAATGCTTTAGTAAAGATAGAAGTATACGGATCACCGTTGTGGGCGGTCTATCGAGGAGACGATTCGAACATGAAAAGACTTTTAGAATTGATGGAAAAGGTCGTGGTTGCCTCGGCAGGAGTCGTATTGGCAGCCACGCTCGCGTTCGGGTTTGTAACACCTAATACCAAAACTTTTACGGCAGGGCAGGAGTTCAAAGCAAAGGGAGTGATCGTCTCGCGGGAGGGCAATATCATTAAGCTCCGTGGAGACGACGACACCATCGGAACTGTCGAGTTGAACTCAGATACGAAAATTCAGTTGAAGCACGGCGCCTTCAGTCGCAAGACCGCGATGAGCCCGGAAGCACTTGTACCGGGGCTTCAAATAGAGGCGCAGGGAAAGGGTGATGAGAAGGGTGATCTGGTGGCCACCCGGGTGATTTTCGATCCCAATTCCATGCGCGCCTCGCGGCAGATCGATACCCGCGTTGCACCCATCGAAGCTAAGGAAGCGAGCTTAGACAACCGCACGGGATCGCTCGAAGGCCGTGCCGGCCAGCTTGAAACGCGCGCCGGTCAGTTGGAAGATCAACAACGTCAGACTCAACAACAAGTGGGCCAAGTAAAGACGGAAGCGGATCAGGCCAATCAGCAGGCGAATCAGGCCAATCAGGGTGTCAGTGACGTGAATACCCGCGTGACCAATCTGGACAATTATCAGGTAGCGGATTCCAAGATCGTCTATTTCAAGATCAATAGCTCCACTTTGAGCTCCCAGGCGAAACAGGACCTTGACGAAATTGCTGAAAAGGCGAAATCACAAAAAGGCTATGTTCTCGAAGTCGCCGGTTACGCCGACAAGACCGGTCCCGCCGCCCTGAATCAAACTCTGAGCGAACAGAGAGCGGATGCTGTTGTTCGCTATCTCGAGCAGAACGGCGACATTCCGATTCACCGCATCCTTCGGCCGGCCGCCATGGGAACTTCCCACGAAGCAGAGCCTAACAACACGGCAGCGGGACGCAAGGCAAATCGACGCGTCGAGGTAAAGATGTTGGTCAACCAGGGTGTTGTGGGAGGCGCGAATGGAGCTGCCGTTTCTGCGCCATCCACCAGCGCCAGCAAATAGTTTTTCTCTCGATAGCAACTGCATCGCTCCTTCAACGAGAGGCCGAACGGAATGAGACTTCCGTTCGGCTTTTTATTTAGTCTTTAGGCAGGCGTTTCGTAAGGGGCCAGATGACTATAGCCGAGTTTGTACCGATCGTTCTTGTTACCTCGTTCGCTGCGGGATTTCTCGGCTCGTTGACGGGGCTCGGTGGCGGGGTGGTAGTGACTCCGGTATTGACGCTCTCTCTTGGCGTGGACCTGCGCTATGCGATAGGCGCAAGCCTGGTCTCGGTGATCGCCACGTCTTCGGGCGCTGCCGCAGCCTACGTGCGAGACGGCTTGTCGAACATACGAATCGGCATGTTCCTCGAAATTGCGACAACCTTCGGAGCGCTCGTCGGAGCATACCTCGGAACTCACATACCCACCAGCATTCTCAGCATTGTGTTTGGCGTCATTCTGCTCCAAGCTGCCTGGCAATCGAGTCACAGTTATAAAGATTCAAGAAAACTACTTCCGCCCGACCCGCTTGCCAAGATGCTGATTCTGAACGGCAGCTATCAAGGGAGGCAAGGAAGAAAAGCTTATCAGGTTTATCGGGTCAAGCTTGGATTCTGCTTGATGTTTGCGGCAGGAATCCTGTCCGGGCTGCTGGGAATCGGCTCCGGCTCGCTTAAGGTAATCGCCATGGATCAAGCTATGCAACTTCCGTTTAAGGTCTCCACGGCGACGAGCAACTTCATGATCGGTGTGACCGCCGCGGCCAGCGCGAGTGTGTATCTTAGTCGAGGTTATGTGAACCCGGGTATCGCCATGCCGGTAATGCTGGGTGTACTGGCGGGGTCGCTGGTCGGAGCCCGCTTATTGTCAGGAGCCCCGGTCCTTGTGTTGCGGCGATTGTTTGCCATCGTCGTGGGCGTCATCGCGATCGAGATGATCTGGAACGGGATTGAGGGCCGCATATGAAAGTCACAGATAGGTCAATCGAAGAGATGGTCAGTGTCGTCTTGCGGCTGGGAGTAACCATCTCCGGTTTAATTGTTCTGGGCGGAGGTATTTACTACCTGATCTCCCATGGCCGCGAGCATGAGCCGTATCACGTATTTGCCGGTGCAGACTCGATGGATCGGACACTCCCCGGAATTCTTCACGGCGTGCTTGCTCGGCGCTCGAGATCGATTATTCAACTTGGCTTGCTCACGCTTATCTTGACGCCCATCCTGCGTGTCGCTTTTTCGCTGGTCGGATTCGCGCTCGAGCGTGACAGGAAATTTGTAGTGATTACGTCCATCGTCCTCGCCGTCCTCATTTACAGCCTGGTAAACGGTCAGCTAAACGGGTAGAGCTCTTCTATGAAATTGTTTTTCTGGCTCTGTTGTGTCTAGGGCAAAATAGCACCACCAAAGAGTGGTGCTATTGAGCTATAATCGAATTGGAGGGTTCAGCTCGATGGCAGCGGAAGTACCCGACCAGAACACAACTGTCTGGTTTCAGAACAAGTTCACGAGGCTCGCCGAGGCAAACGTGAACATTTTGACGCACGCTCTGAACTACGGTTCGGGCGTCTTTGAAGGCATTCGCGGTTACTATGACGAAAAACAGCAGGAGCTGTTGCTCGTTCGCGTAATGGATCATTACGAGCGTTGGAAACAGAACTGCGGCATTCTCCGCATCGCAATTCCTCCGTCAGCAGAGGAGCTGTCCGAGATCACCGCCGAATTGTGCCGCCGGAACGGCTTTCGGTCGAACGTTTATGTTCGGCCGCTCGCGTATAAAGCTTCGGCGCGCATTGGCGTCCATGCGGATGACAACGATGCCTATGCCATCGTGGTTGTCCCGTTCGGAAATTACTTTGGCAAGCAGAAGGGCGTGAAGGCCGGCGTTGTCTCCTGGCGGCGGGTGGAAGACAATGCCATCCCGGGGCGTGCAAAGATTTGTGGTGCATACGTCAACAGCGTTCTCGCTACGGACGAAGCGCATCGCAACGGGCACGACGAAGCGATCTTTCTGAACGAGAGCGGCCATGTGGCCGAAGGCGCCACGTGTAACTTATTCATGCTTCGCAGGGGTAAACTGGTCACGCCGCCTCCGACGGACAATATTCTGGAGGGGATCACGCGGGACAGTGTCATCGAGCTCGCGCGCAAGGAGCTGAACCTGGAAGTTGTCGAGCGCTCCATCGACCGAAGTGAACTCTATGTTTGCGACGAAATCTTCTTTACTGGAACGGCCGCTGAAGTCGCTCCGATCATTGCCGTCGATCATCGGCCGGTGGGAACGGGCGAAATTGGCGCGGTCACACAGAAGATTCGCTCGCTCTATTTCGATGCCACTCGCGGGAGGCTGCCCGCCTATCGAAATTGGCTTTGGCCTGTATACCGCCCCGCTCTCGAAAAAACGGCCTAACCGCTTTCAGGACGAGCGCCGATGAGTGCGACACTCAGCTCTCCGTCAGTTCTCCCTGCGAGCGCACCTGCCCCGTCTGAAGAGATCGATTCACGGTTTGAGTGGCATCGCATCGCGCGCCTCTTTCTGACGTCTCGGGCACTAGACCAAATCGAGGAAACAAGACTTTTCCCACAGCGCAAGATTCTATACCAGTTCTCGGCACGAGGCCATGAGCTGGGCCAGATCCTGCTGGGGTGTCTTCTCACTGGACAGCACGATGGAGTAGGTGCGTACTATCGATCGCGGCCCTTGCTCCTAACGTTGGGTTTGACGATAGAGGACGCGCTCGCAAGCGGGATGGCCAAGGCAGGTGGTGTGAGTGACGGACGCGATATTGGCGTCGTTTTCAATCTCCCGCGGAACTCCGGGCCCACCGTTCTGCCGATGGCAGGCGGTGTCGGCACGCAATACACACCGGCAGTCGGGTGGGCGCGCGCCATCGTGTACTATCGCGATTCGTTTAAGGATGAATCGTACCGCGGCTCGATTGCTGCCGTATTTGGCGGTGATGGATCGGTGGCAACGAACGGCTTCTGGTCGGGCTTGAATGCCGCCACCACCCTGGAGCTGCCAATCCTTTTCTGCATAGAAGATAACGGCTTCGGGATCTCGGTGCCATCTGCCAGGCAGACGCCGGGAGGCAATATCGCCGCCAATTTGGCTTCCTTCGGTAATTTGCACATCCTGGAAGCCGACGGGTGCGATCCTAGGGCAACTGCGAACGCCACAACTGAGGCCGTGAACTGGATCCGGCAAGGGAACGGACCCGCGCTACTCCGCCTTACCGTGCCGCGCCTGAGCGGCCACTCTGGTCAGGATACGCAAACCTATAAGGGGCCGGAGCTGCTTGCTCAGGAGCGAGCCAGAGATCCGTTGCTCCGTCTCCGTGATTACTTGGTTCCGGCGCACCTCTCCGAACGCGAATGGCAAGAACTAGAGTGCTCCGCTGAGGCGGAGGTAAATGTCGCCTCGGAACGGGCTCTGGCGCGGCTGGAACCCGATGCGGCAAGAGTCCGCGAATTCGTGTTTGCTCTGCCTGCGGATACCGCGCGCGAGTCCAGCGCGGTGCCCGAGCGGGTTCGCATCAACATGGTCGAAGCGATTCGCCGCACCCTAGAGTACGAGTTGAGAACAAATCCAAAGCTCCTCATCTTTGGCGAGGACGTCGGACCCAAAGGCGGAGTTCACACGGCCACGATGGGTCTGCAGGAGGCGTTCGGCGAAGACCGCGTTTTCGATACCAGTTTGTCCGAGGAAGGCATTATCGGCAACGCCGTGGGTCTGGCGCTCGCGGGATTGCGCCCCGTTGCCGAAATTCAGTTCCGCAAATATGCCGAGCCCGCAACAGAACAACTGAACGATTGCGGCACGATGCGCTGGCGCACGGCGAATCATTTCTCCGCGCCTATTGTCGTTCGCATGCCGGGTGGATTCTCGAAATGCGGTGATCCTTGGCATAGCGTCTCCAGTGAAGTCACCTTCGCTCATGCGGTCGGGTGGCAGGTGCTTGTGCCGTCAAATGCCGAAGACTCTGTTGGCCTGCTGCGGGCAGCTTTGCGCAGCCCCAACCCGAGCATCTTTTTCGAACACCGCGCCCTGCTTGATGCCCCTTGGGCGCGCCGGCCTTATCCGGGTGACGACTACGTTCTTCCGCTCGGAGTCGCCAAAATCGTTCAGGAAGGGCAGAAGCTCACTGTCGTCACATGGGGCGCGATGGTGGAACGCTGCGTCGCGGCAACTCAACAGATCGGCGACTCCATCGAGGTGATAGACCTCAGAACTATCGTGCCTTGGGACCGCGAGGCTGTGCTCGCTTCTGTTCGAAAGACGAGCCGATGTTTGATTGTTCATGAAGATGTGCTCACCGCCGGGTTCGGGGCGGAGATCGCGGCCGTGATAGCGCGGGAGGCGTTTCTGAATCTCGATGCTCCTATTGAGCGCATCGCGGTTCCTGACGTTCCGCTTCCATACAGCGTGCACTTGCTGAACGCTGTATTGCCGGGAGTGGACACGATCGCGAAGAAGATGGCGGAGGTCCTGGCGTTCTAATGGTGGAGGGAGCGCAGTTGAGTCCCGAAGAAATCCAGTTTCAAGAGCGCATCGATGCCGGTATTAAGATCGAGCCGAAAGATTACATGCCGGAGGGATATCGCAAAACGCTCATCCGTCAGATCTCCCAGCATGCACATTCGGAGATCGTCGGCCAATTGCCGGAGGGAAACTGGATCACGCGTGCGCCCACGCTAAAACGGAAAGCGATCGCACTTGCCAAGGTGCAGGACGAAGCTGGACACGGCCTCTATCTCTACAGCGCGGTTGAAACGCTCGGTGTCACTCGCGAGCAGACCATTGAGGATCTGCTGGCCGGCAAGGCGAAATATTCTAGCATCTTCAATTACCCAACGCTGACATGGGCCGACATGGGCGCAATCGGCTGGCTCGTCGATGGCTCGGCGATTATCAATCAAATTCCGATCTGCCGCTGTTCCTACGGGCCGTACGCGCGTGCCATGGTGCGCATCTGCAAGGAAGAAACTTTTCATATGCGGCAGGGCTTCGAAATCATGATGACACTCTGCCGCGGCACGCCGGCCCAGAAGGCGATGGCGCAGGATGCGCTGAATCGCTGGTGGTGGCCATCGCTGATGATGCACGGTCCTTCGGATGCCGAATCGACCCACAGCGCGCAATCGATCCGCTGGAAGATCAAGCTCTTCTCGAATGATGAGCTGCGCCAGAAATTCGTCGATCAAACCGTTCCGCAAGCGGAATACCTCGGCCTGAAGATTCCCGATCCCGATCTCAAGTGGAACGCGGAGCGCGGGCATTACGATTTCGGAAAGATCGATTGGGACGAATTCTACAACGTGATTAAAGGGAACGGTCCTTGTAACCGCGAGCGCCTGCGAGCGCGGATTGCGGCACATGAAGAAGGCAGTTGGGTTAGGTCAGCCGCTGCCGCTCATGCCGAGAAACGCGCCAAGCGAAAGGCGGCGTGAATGCGATGAATGATTGGCCGCTTTGGGAAATCTTCATCCGCAGCCAGCATGGCCTCGCTCATAAGCACGTCGGCAGCCTGCACGCTCCTGATGCGGAAATGGCCGTTAAAAACGCCCGTGATGTATATACGCGACGCAACGAAGGTGTCAGCATCTGGGTGGTCAAATCGTGCGACATCGCTGCGAGCAGCCCCGGCGAGAAAGAGCCGCTGTTTGAGCCGGCAAACAGCAAAGTCTACCGGCATCCGGGCTTCTATGAAGTTCCGGAAGAAGTAAAGAACATGTGACGGCGATGCACGACCAAGCCCGTTTCGAGTATCTGCTCCGATTGGGCGACAACTGTCTCATTCTGAGTCAGAGGCTTTCGGAATGGTGCGGTCACGGTCCGGTGCTTGAGGAGGATATCGCGCTAACCAACGTGGCCCTCGATCTATTAGGCCACGCAAGATTCTGGCTAACTTGTGCCGCCGAAGTTGAGAATGCCGGCCGTGATGAGGATCAGCTCGCCTATTTGCGCGATGCCGGCGAGTTTCGCAACGTGCTGTTGGTTGAACAGCCAAATGGGGATTACGCGCAAACCACGGCCCGCCAGTTTTATTTCGACACCTGGCACTATTTCCTCTTGCGCGAGCTCAAGAACTCGTCCGATTCGCGCGTTGCTGAGATCGCGGAGAAGGCTGTGAAGGAAGTGACCTACCATCTCGAGCGGAGCAGCGCCTGGGTAATCCGCCTCGGTGATGGCACCGAAGAGAGTCATGGGCGCATGCAGCGATCGATCGATGATCTCTGGGTGTACACCGGCGAGTTGTTCGAGCCAGATGCGATAGACGTCGAAATGCGCGAACGCGATATCGGTGCTGATCTGGAATCGCTTCGCGCCCCATGGTTGGAGCACGTTCAAAAAACTCTCTCTGAGGCCACTCTCGACGCTCCGAGCGCCGGATGGATGCAGCGCGGCGGCAAGCGCGGCGTGCATACCGAGAATCTCGGTTACATCTTGGCCGAAATGCAGTTTCTGCAGCGCGCCTACCCCGGAGCGCAATGGTAGCGGTGCAGCCATCCATCGCCGAAATCTGGAGCTGGATGTCTGAAATTCCCGATCCGGAGATCCCCGTGCTTTCTATTGTCGATCTGGGCATCGTCCGCGATGTGCGCTGGACCGAGGAGAACGAGCTGATTGTCGCCATCACACCGACCTATTCGGGCTGCCCAGCTATGGATGTGATCGCGAGCGACATCCGTTCATCGCTCAAAAACCACGGCATTTCCGCGTTCCGCCTGGAAACCAAACTCTCTCCGGCCTGGACGACAGATTGGATGAGCGATAACGCGAAAGAGCGGCTTCGTGAATACGGGATTGCGCCTGCCGCGCGTTTGATTCCGATTACCGGCATTGCGCCGCTGAAATCGAGTGAGAAGGAACAACGGGTTCAGTGTCCGCGCTGCGGCTCGGAAGCCACCACTGTGATAAGCCGCTACGGTTCCACTCCCTGCAAGGCTCTCTACCGCTGTTCCGCGTGCCTGGAGCCATTCGACGTCTTCAAGCAACATTGAGATGGCTGCCCTCGAAACAGATCCGTTAGCGGCATCGCCGGCAACCAGCCGCTTCTATCCGCTAAGAGTTCGCGCCGTCGGCCGTGAGACGCGCGACGCTGTCACGATCGTCTTTGATGTTCCACCCGAACTGAAAGAGAAATTCCGCTTTATTCAGGGACAGTACCTCACGCTGAGAGCTCGCATTAACGGCGAAGAGGTCCGTCGCTCCTATTCCATCTGCTCAGGCGCTCAGGACGGCCTTCTCCGGGTCGCAGTCAAACGAACACTGGGCGGAATTTTCTCCAATTGGATGCTCGAGAACGTGAAGGCCGGCTGCACGCTTGACGTGATGCCGCCGGAAGGGCGATTTCATGTGCGGCTCTCGCCCGAGCACACCAAGAACTATGTCGCGTTCGCGGCAGGAAGCGGAATTACGCCGGTTCTGTCGATCATCAAAACCACTCTATTTACGGAGCCCGGCAGCATGTTCACTCTCTTCTACGGCAATCGGGCTTCGAGCACCATCATGTTTCGCGAAGAGCTGGCAGAGTTGAAGGACACTTTCCTGGACCGCTTTACGCTGATTCACATCATGACGCGCGAGCATCAGGATATCGAGCTTCTCAACGGACGAATTGATGCAGTCAAAGCGGAAGCCCTGCTCAAACAATTTTGCCGGTTTGAAGAAATCGACACAATTTTCTTATGTGGGCCACAGCAGATGACCGATGAGGTCTCCGCGCGGCTAAGGGAGCTCGGTGTATCGGATGCTCGAATCAAAATCGAGCTGTTTACGGTCAAAGATTCCGAACGCAAGGCAGCGCGGAAGATCTCTCCTGCTTCACGTGAAGCGGAATGCGAAGTCACCTTGGTGCTCGATGGAGCGCAGCATGTATTTTCCATGCAAAAGGACACCGAGAGCGTTCTGGATGCCGCGCTGCACCGCGGTATCGACGTACGGCATTCTTGCAAAAGTGGCGTGTGCGCCACCTGCCGCGCCAAGCTCGTCAGCGGAAAAGTGGATATGGACGCGAACTATGCGCTCGAAGACTATGAAATCGCGCGCGGTTTCGTGCTGACATGCCAGAGCTATCCGATTACCGATCAAATCATCGTCGATTACGATCAGGACAACTGAAAACCAGGTAAACGAATCGTGCCAGAAAATTTCTTTGCTCGCCATGAGTCATTACTGAAGCAAGCTGTTGCAGCGATCCAGACGCGCGGCTATTGGAGTCCCTTCTCGGAAATTCCAAGCCCCAAAGCCTATGGAGAAACGGCGAATGACGAAGGCAAGAACGCGTTCGAAGCGCTTTTGCATAAGCCGTTTCCATTGGATCAGCCCGGTACGGTGGGCGAAACCGGCCGCGAGGAATCGCCATTCGGATTTGAACTCGGCGTCACGTATCCGAAATCGAATCTTGACGATCTAATCGCGGCGGTCCAGCGCGCGGAAGAGGCTTGGCGGAACGCCGGACCCGAAACATGGACGGGTGTTGCGCTGGAAAGCCTCGTGCGGCTGAACAAGAAAAGCTTCGAAATGGCCTACGCCGTTATGCACACCACCGGTCAGGCGTTCATGATGGCCTTTCAGGCCGGCGGCCC